>JAGHZW010000211.1:7199-17520 GCA_017745195.1 Pseudoxanthomonas sp.
GCATCGAAGTGGCGAACCTCTCGTTCCGCTACGGCATCCTGGGCGCGCTGCGCGAGGAACTGGTGGACACCTCGAAGGAATCGGCCGCGGCGATCGCCGGGCTCGCCCACACCCCCGGCGGCGCCTTCGGCTCGTGCCGCTACAAGCTCAAGTCGGTGGAGGCCGACCGGGCCAAATACGAACGCCTGCTCGAGGTGCTCAAGGCCCACGACGTGCGCTGGTTCCTCTACAACGGAGGCAATGATTCGGCAGACACCGCCTGGAAGGTCTCGCAGCTGGCCGCCGAGTTCGGCTATCCGCTCACCTGCATTGGCGTACCCAAGACCATCGACAACGACCTGGCGGTGACCGACACCTGCCCGGGCTTCGGCTCGGCGGCCAAGTACACCGCCGTGTCGGTGCGCGAGGCCGCGCTGGACGTGGCGGCGATGGCCGAGACTTCGACCAAGGTGTTCGTCTACGAGGCCATGGGCCGCCACGCCGGCTGGCTGGCCGCCGCCGCCGGCCTGGCCGGGCAGTCGCCGGACGATGCCCCGCAGATCATCCTGTTCCCCGAGCGCGCCTACGACGAGGCCGCGTTCCTGGCCCAGGTCGACAAGGTGGTGAAGAGGGTCGGCTGGTGCGTGGTCGTGGCCAGCGAGGGTATCCGCGATGCCGACGGGAAATTCGTCGCAGACGCCGGCGGCGGCAAGGATGCGTTCGGCCATACCCAGCTCGGCGGCGTGGCCTCGTACCTGGCCGGCAAGGTCAAGGACAGCCTCGGCTACAAGGTCCACTGGACCCTGCCCGACTACCTGCAGCGTTCCGGTCGCCATGTCGCCAGCAAGACCGACTGGGAACAGGCGCAGGCGGTGGGCAAGGCCGCGGTGCAGTACGCGCTCAAGGGCATGAACTCGGTGATGCCGGTGATCGTGCGCACCTCGTCCACGCCGTATCGCTGGAAGATCGAACCGGCGCCGCTGCACAAGGTCGCCAACCACGAGAAGACCATGCCGGCTGGTTTCCTGCGCAAGGACGGCTATGGCATCACCACCAAGGCGCGCGAGTATCTGGAACCGCTGATCCGCGGCGAGGCGCCGCTGCCTTGGGGCCGCGATGGCCTGCCGAAATACGTGGTGCTGAAGAACGTTGCGGTGAGCAAGAAGCTGCCGGCCTGGGAGGGCTGATCTTCACGGCAGGATGCGGCCCGGTGGCCGCATCCTGTGGCCATCGGTCCTCGCCAGCGAGACGCACCATGGCCACGCATGACCTGTTCGCCTACCTCTGCGTCGCCGACGCGGCACGCGCGATCGACTTCTACCGGCGCGCCTTCGGCGCCACCGAGAAGTTCCGCCTGGTCGAACCCGACGGCCGCATCGGCCACGCCGAGGTCGATTTCGACGGCGCCACCCTGATGCTGGGCGAGGAGTACCCCGAGTACGGCATCCGCAAGCCCGACCCCGCGCACGGCCACAGCGCCAGCCTGCATCTGCATGTCGATGACGCCGACGCGACGATCGAACGTGCCGTGGCCGCCGGCGCCACGCTCGAACGGGCGCCGGCCGATGCGTTCTATGGCGAGCGCTCGGGCGTGGTCATCGACCCGTGCGGCCATCGCTGGAACATCGGCCACAGCATCGAGGACGTGGCCCCGGAGGAAATGCAGCGCCGCTACACGGCGCTGATGGCCGGCAGCTGACGGACCGCCGGACTCAACCGCAGCGGCCGCCGGTCACGTCCAGCACCGCGCTGTATTCGGGTAGCGCCCGCATCTGTCCGGCCGCGGCCTGCTTCTGCGCATCCTGCAGGTAGATCCGCACCTGGCCCTGGCCGTCGCGTGCCAGGTCCTGCGCGACCGGCTTGCGCCAGACCTTCACCAGTGCCTGCCGCGCCGGGCAGCCGGCCTGCGGGATCAGGGTCTCGGTACTCAGGATCCAGCCGTCTTGCTGCGACGGCCTGGCCTGCGCCGGGTCCACGTAGCGCGCCCGCGGCTGGCAGTTCGGCGCGGTCCGCACCGGCTGCATCCGGTAGGCCTGCGCGGCCTCGCCGGTGAACACGCCTTCCAGGCGCGTGCAGGCCTCGGGAATGGTCCGCACCGTATGCACCGCGCCCACCGCCTGCGGCGCGCCGGCCTGAACGTGTTCGGCCTTGACCGCCTGCGCCCGCAGCGGCGACGCCACCGCCAGCGCGGCCACCAGCACCGCGAGCAGGACGGCCTGGCGGAAGACATCGGCCTGGACGCGCTGCGCCGACGTCGTGGCGCCGCGCCGGCAACGGGAGGTGGCGGACTGGCTTTGGGTCACGGGACGGACGATTCCATGCGGGGAATCTCGATCCTGTCACCTTGAGCATGAACACTTTGTGGCCTTCGGACAGCCGCTGCGGTCATACTCGGCCTGCTCCAGGGATGTTGAACAGTGCGACGCGCCTCGGTTACGGGTCCGTTCCAGTGCTTCAGACCCAGTGCTCCAGATCCGGCCGCGTGTCCCTCCTGTTCACCCTCCACTGGGTGGCACCTATCAACCTTGGGAGGGGTTCATGCTGGAACAATACGGTTTGGCGCTGGCTCTGCTCTGCGCTGTCCTCGCAATCCTCTACGGCGTCGTGTCGGCGCGCTGGATCCTGGCGCAGCCGGCCGGCAACGAGCGCATGCAGCAGATCGCCGCTGCCATCCAGGAAGGCGCCCGCGCCTACCTCAACCGGCAGTACCTGACCATTGCCGTCGCCGGCGTGGTGCTGTTCTTGCTGATCGGCGTGTTCCTCACCTGGCCCACCGCGATCGGCTTCCTGATCGGCGCGGTGCTGTCCGGCGCCGCCGGCTACATCGGCATGAACGTGTCGGTGCGTGCCAACGTGCGCACCGCCGAAGCCGCGCGCCGCGGGATCGGCCCGGCGATGGACGTGGCGTTCCGCGGCGGCGCGATCACCGGCATGCTCGTGGTCGGCCTGGGCCTGCTCGGCGTGGCCGGCTACTGGTGGCTGCTGCCGCGATTCGGCGTGCAGGGCGAGGCGGCGCTGCACGCGCTGGTCGGACTGGCGTTCGGCTCCTCGCTGATCTCGATCTTCGCCCGCCTCGGCGGCGGCATCTTCACCAAGGGCGCCGACGTCGGCGCCGACCTGGTCGGCAAGGTCGAGGCCGGCATCCCGGAAGACGACCCGCGCAACCCGGCGGTGATCGCCGACAACGTCGGCGACAACGTCGGCGACTGCGCCGGCATGGCCGCCGACCTGTTCGAGACCTACGCGGTCACGGTGATCGCCACCATGCTCCTCGGCGGGTTGATGGCCGCCGAAGTGGGCCACAACGCGGTGCTGTATCCGCTGGTGCTGGGCGGCGTTTCGATCGTGGCCTCGATCATCGGCGCGTTCTTCGTCAAGGTCCGGCCGGGCGGCTCGATCATGGGCGCGCTGTACAAGGGCGTGATCGTGTCGGGCGTACTGGCGGCGATCGCGTTCTGGCCGATCACCACCTCGCTGATGGCCGACAACAGGCACGGCGCGATCAACCTCTACATCTGCGCGCTGATAGGCCTGGTCCTGACCGGCCTGATCGTGTGGATCACCGAGTACTACACCGGCACCCAGTACAAGCCGGTGCAGCACGTGGCGCAGGCCTCGACCACCGGTCATGGCACCAACATCATCGCCGGCCTCGGCGTGTCGATGAAGTCGACCGCGCTGCCGGTGATCGCGGTGTGCGCGGCGATCTGGTTCGCCTACCTGCACGGTGGCCTGTACGGGATCGCGATTGCCGCCACCGCGATGCTGTCGATGGCCGGCATGATCGTGGCACTGGACGCGTACGGCCCGATCACCGACAACGCCGGTGGCATCGCCGAGATGTCCGAGCTGCCGCCGGAGGTGCGCAACGTCACCGACCCGCTGGACGCGGTCGGCAACACCACCAAGGCGGTGACCAAGGGCTACGCGATCGGTTCGGCCGCGCTTGCGGCACTCGTGCTGTTCGCCGACTACACGCACAACCTGCAGGCCAGCAATCCGGGCGAGGTGTTCGCCTTCGACCTGTCCGACCACACCGTGATCATCGGCCTGCTGATCGGCGGCCTGATCCCATACCTGTTCGGCGCGATGGCGATGGAAGCGGTCGGCCGCGCCGCCGGCGCGGTGGTCGAGGAAGTGCGCCGCCAGTTCCGCGACATTCCGGGGATCATGCAGGGCACCGGCAAGCCGCAGTATGACAAGGCGGTGGACATGCTGACCCGCTCGGCGATCAAGGAGATGATCCTGCCGTCGCTGCTGCCGGTGGCGGTGCCGGTCATCGTCGGCCTGCTGCTGGGACCGAAGGCACTGGGCGGCCTGCTGATCGGCACCATTGTCACCGGCCTGTTCGTGGCGATCTCGATGACCACCGGCGGCGGTGCCTGGGACAACGCCAAGAAGTACATCGAGGACGGCCATTTCGGCGGCAAGGGCAGCGAGGCGCACAAGGCCGCGGTCACCGGCGACACCGTCGGCGACCCCTACAAGGACACCGCGGGCCCGGCGATCAACCCACTGATCAAGATCATCAATATCGTGGCCCTGCTCCTGGTCCCCTTGCTGTAAGTCATTGTTCCTGAAAGGCCCGAAGCCCCGGCAATGCCGAGGCTTCGTCGTTTTCGCCCCGTCCCGGGCCGACCCTGCCTGCGTTGTGCGTCGCAGCAGCCGAACGCGTAAAATGGCCGCCTTTTCCACCCCAGCATCGCAACGGAGCAGCACATGGGCCTCGACCAGGTCAACGCCGGGCGCAACCCGCCCGAGGAAATCAACGTCGTCATCGAGATCCCCAAGGACTCCGAGCCGGTGAAGTACGAAGTGGACAAGGAAAGCGGCGCGATCTTCGTCGACCGCATCCTCTCCACCCCGATGCGCTACCCGTGCAACTACGGCTACGTGCCCGAGACCCTGTGCGGCGACGGCGACCCGGCCGACGTGCTGGTGGTGTTGCCGCTGCCGCTGATCCCCGGCTCGGTGGTGCGCTGCCGCCCGGTCGGCGTGCTGAAGATGACCGACGAGGCCGGCGGCGACGAGAAGATCCTCGCCGTGCCGGTGGCCAAGGTCTTCAACGGCTACGCCCACGTCGAGGACATCGCCCAGGTGTCGCCGCACTGGCTGGAGCGCATCGGCCACTTCTTCGAGCACTACAAGGACCTGGAGAAGGGCAAGTGGGTCAAGCTCGACGGCTGGGGCAACGCCGCCGAGGCCAAGCAGATCCTCGTCGACGCGATGAAGCGCGCGGCCGACAAGGCCTGATGCGTGGGCGGCGCCGGTTCCAGCCGGCGCCGCACCTCCCGGCGGCGCGATGCCGCCGGCACCGAAAAGCGGAACTGGCGCACAGATCCACACGTCGGCTTGGCCGATACCCGGCCCGCCGCTCAACTTCCCGGCTTTCCGCCCGATACCGGCCTACGAGCGCCCGGCATCCGCCGTCGCGTGCCGTTTCCGCTTCGCCCCCTGGGAGGTTTCCGTGCGCATTCTGTTCGTCGGCGATGACACCGTGTTCCCCACCTCGCTGGTGGAGCTTGTCTCCGAACTGGGCGCGGACTGGGAGGTGGCGTGCTGCGCCGATGCCGGTACCGCCATGGCACGCGTGTCGGCTGAGCCGGTGGACGTGGTCGTGGTGGCGCCGGTGCTGCCGGACATGCCGGCGGCGACCCTGCTCGGCCAGGTCCGCACGCTGCGGGCCGAGGCCTCGCGCGTGGCCGTGATTGACGGCACCCAGAACCCGCCGGCGCGGATCATCGGCCTGGCCCACCGCTTCCTGCCCACGCCGCTGGCGCCGGAAATGCTGCTGGAGGCCATCGGCAGCCTCGAGGAACTGCGCGACCTGCTCGACAACCCCGCCCTGCGCGAGCGCATCGGCCGGGTCGAGCAGCTGCCCTCGCCGCCGCAGCTCTACCTGCGCCTGATGAGCGCGCTGGAGACCGACGAGAACACCAGCGCCACCGACATCGCCCGGCTGGTGTCCGGCGACCCGGCGATCGCGGCCAAGGTCCTGCAGCTGTGCAACTCGGCCTACTTCTCCAACGGCCGCACGATCACCGACCTGCGTGCCGCGGTGACCCGCCTGGGCATCGCCACCCTGCGCGACCTGGTCCTGGCCAGCGAAGTGTTCTCGCTCCCCGGCGCATCCGCCGTCGATCGCGCCGCCCTGCAGCAGCGCGCCCTGCTGGCCTCGCGCCTGGCCAAGCGCATGCTGCCCGAATCCAGCGCCGAACTCGGCGCCACCGCCGCGTTGCTGGCCGACATCGGCCTGCTCCTGCCCGGCGTGCGCGACGAACGCGAACCGCTCGTCGACGGCGACGACCGCCCCGGCCATGCCGAGGCCGGCGCCTACCTGCTCGGCCTGTGGGGCCTGCCCATGCCGATCATCGAGGCGGTGGCGTTCCATCGTTCGCCTTCGCGCTCAAGCACGCGCAGCTTCTGGGTCACCGGTGCGGTGCACGTGGCCATGGCCCTGGCGGCCGGCGAGGAACCCGACGAGGCCTACCTGTCGCGCACCGGCGTGCTGTCGCGCCTGGGCGACTGGCGCGAATACGCCGAGTCGCTTAACGCGGCGCCGATGGCCGCCTGAGGGCTTCGCACGACGGCGCGGCTCAGCCGCGCAGTACTGCTTCCGCGCGCGCGGCGACCGGCTCCCAGATCGCACGCTGGGCCTCGATCGCCGCCTCGTGGCGTCGCCACTTGTCCGGGGCCGGCGCGGTGAGCGTATAGCGCGACAGCGGCAGTTCGCGGCCCAGCGAACGGTCCCACTCCAGCCCCGCCCACGCGCACAGCCGCAGCGCCTGCTGCTGGGGAGCGGCGAGGAAATCGTCGTGGCGGATGCCGGTCCACAGATCGGCAGGCAACGCCTGCAGGTCGTCGAGCAGCGTCGCGGTGGCACTGGCCCATTGCCGGGCCACGACTTCCTCCAGCGGACGGCCGCTGCTTTCACGCCAGCCCGGGGTCAGCAGGAACGACCAGGTCGGTCCGTCCCAGCCCGGCAGCGTCGGATACATGCCGAAATCGCCCGAGCGCCAGCCATCGATCATGCTGCCCAGCACCTGGCGCGGATCGCGGTACAGGAACACGAAGCGCGCCTCCGGAAACACCGCACGCAGGAACGAGATCCGCAACGCGTTCTTCGGCGTCTTTTCAAGCATCCGCACCGGTGCCGCGACCGGCGCGCGCCGGTCGCGGTCGCGCAGCTGGCGCAGGAAGCGCTCGCGCAGCGTGGCCGCCGCTTCGACGCTGGCGTCGGCGGCCAGCAGCCGGTTGGAATCCCAACCATGCGCCGCCGGCGACAGCCCCGGCACGCCCTCGATCAGGGCATGGCTCTCGTCGCCGGGCGAATACAGTCCCGGCGCGCCCGCCAGGGTCTCGAACAGCAGGGTCGATCCCGAGCGCGGCGGCGAGACGATGAACAGCGGCCGCTCGAACAGCGGATCGCGCGCACCACCGACCGGCACGGCCGTCGCGGCGACGGGCGCTGCCGGCACGGCTGCTGCGCCGGCATGCACGCCGGCGGCGTCATCGCCGTGCCGGTCCAGCCGCGACTCGTCGCCGGCGGGCGTGGCCACCGCCATTTCCAGCACGTGGGAGCCGAGCACCTGCAGGAAGCCGAGCTCGTTCTTCAGGCCGACCTGGCCGGCGCCCAGCGTGTCCAGTTCACCGCGGACGCCGTCGAGCAGGCGGCGGTAACGCGGCAGGCCTTCGCCGCCGTCGCCGTACGCTGCCCACAGCGCCTGCCAGCGCCGGGCGAAGCGCAGCAGCGCCTGCTGGATCGGGCCCAGCCGCGGATCGGGCACCGCCTCGCCGAGCAGGAACACGATGTGCTCGCGCAACTCCCATGGCGACATCACCGCCGGCGCGTTGATGCTTTCGAAGTCCAGCACCGCCGGCGGCCTTCCCGCCTGCGCCGCGAACCGCTGCGGCTGCCAGTCGGCGCCGCGTACGCCCGGCGGCCGCGCCTGCGCCAGCAGGTCCCAGAAACGCTCGCCGCCGACCGTGTCGGCGACCAGGTGGATACGCGTGTCGTTGCCCTGGTTGAGCACCCGGTGGCGGCGCCAGGTATCGAAGATCCAGCATTCGCCGGCGGCCATGTTGACCTCGCCATCGCCGCACTGGAACCGCACCGATGGCGTGGTCACGATCGGCACGTGCACGCGCATGCGCTCACGCCAGTAGTAGTTGATGTCGACGTGGGCGCGCACCTCGGCCTGCCCGGACAGGCGCATGAGCCGCGCCCGCCCCCAGGTCGCGCCGAGGTTCTCAAGCACCTGCATCAGGTACGGACACTGCGCCAGCGCCGGGGTCGGCCGCATCGGCCCGCTCAGCTCGTCGCTGTCCGGATCGCCATGCGTGGTGATCAGGGTCAGCGCGCTGTTGCCGTCGTCCCGCTGCGTGCGGCCGCGCCACCAGCGCGCGTCGACCGCGGCCACTTCTTCGGCCAGGGCGGCGGCATCGAACAGGACGGGCAGCTGGAGGAAGGGGACCTGCAGTTTCATGGCGGACACGCGTTCATGCGGAATCCGCAGTCTCGCAGATGGCCCCGCCGGCGACACGTGCCGGTCGGCACGGCCGGTCGCGGCTCAGCGGCCTGCGCCGCGGTGCAGGGTGGTCAGCCCGATCAGGCGCGAAACCACCAGCGCGATGTACATGACGCCGGCGAACTGGGCGAGCATGGCCAGCGCGCGCGCCTGCGGCAGCACCGGCACCACGTCGCTGAGGCCCACGCCCGACAGCAGGCTGAAACTCAGGTACAGCAGTTCCATCCAGGTACGCTGCTGGCTGGCCGTGGCGGCGACGAAACTGCCCGGATTGAGGATCTGGCACACCGAGAAGGCGAACGCGAACGCCCACGCCAGCAGGGTGAAAGTCGCGCCGGCGGCGTAGAGCTCGTCGTGGGTCACCTCGTGGTCGGCGAGCATGTACGCGGTGAGGCTGCCCGCGGCGTAGAAGTACAGCAGGCTCTCCAGCGCCTGCGACATCGCCGTCAGCATCGGCCGATCCAGCACCGCCGCCGCGATCGACAGCAGCACCGCCGGCAACGCCAGGCACCACGCCACCCAGTTCAGCGCCGGACTGCGCTTGACCACCCACACGGCCAGCAGCAGGACGACGATGCCGAACGCGCCGAACAGCGCGCGGCCGGCGGCCGCCTGTTCCATCACCGGGTACAGCAGCACGCCCAGCAGCTGCACCGACAGCAGCAGCGCCGACGGATGGCGGCGCATCCGCACCAGCCAGCGCAGCGGCGAGAACGCGCCCATGACTCAGCCGAAGTGCTTGAACAGGGCGTAGTAGACGACGTAGATCCAGCCGAGAATGCCGTGCACGATCACCCAGAACAGCGACTTGTTCGCCGTCCAGGAAATGGTGATCGCCAGGGCCGTGCCGAAGCCGACGCCGACCTTGACCACGCTGCTGCCTGCGCTCATCGCCGCTCCTTGCCATCCCGGGACAGCGGTGACGATAGCGCATCGCCGCCACGGCCGGCAGGCCGCGGCGGCTGGCCACCCGGCTCAACCCGGACGGTAGACCTGCGCGCCCTGCTCGAGGAACTGCGCCGACTTCTCGGCCATGCCGGCTTCCAGCGCGGCCTGCTCGTCGACCCCGTGCTCGGCGGCGTAGTCGCGCACGTCCTGGGTGATCTTCATCGAGCAGAAGTGCGGACCACACATCGAGCAGAAGTGGGCCAGCTTGTGCGCGTCCTTGGGCAGGGTTTCGTCGTGGAATTCCTGGGCCTTCTCCGGGTCCAGGCCCAGGTGGAACTGGTCCTCCCAGCGGAACTCGAAGCGCGCCTTGGACAGCGCGTTGTCGCGCACCTGCGCGCCCGGATGGCCCTTGGCCAGGTCGGCGGCATGGGCGGCGATCCGGTAGGCCATGATCCCGTCGCGCACGTCCTGGCGGTTCGGAAGACCGAGGTGCTCCTTCGGCGTGACGTAGCACAGCATCGCCGTGCCGAACCAGCCGATCATCGCGGCACCAATGGCGCTGGTGATGTGGTCGTAGCCCGGGGCGATGTCGGTGGTCAGCGGGCCGAGCGTGTAGAACGGCGCCTCGCCGCACTCGCGCAGCTGCTTGTCCATGTTCTCCTTGATCAGCTGCATCGGCACGTGGCCGGGACCTTCGATCATGGTCTGGACGTCGTGCTTCCAGGCGATCCTGGTCAGCTCGCCCAGGGTTTCCAGCTCGCCGAACTGGGCCGCGTCGTTGGCATCTGCAATACAACCCGGACGCAGGCCGTCGCCCAGCGAGAAGGCCACGTCGTAGGCCTTCATGATTTCGCAGATTTCCTCGAAGTGCGTGTAGAGGAAATTCTCCTTGTGGTGGGCCAGGCACCACTTGGCCAGGATCTGTC
>JAGHZW010000212.1:0-9789 GCA_017745195.1 Pseudoxanthomonas sp.
TGTGTCTTCGTCTCGACGATGGTTGCGTCTGCGCCGGAGGCACCGGCAACCGGTGTCGTTGGCGCCGCGCGCGTTGTCGGCAATAACCTTCTGGGTGTCGATGGACATGGTGTTTTCTCTTGGATGCGAGGCCTGCAGGAACGCGTGCGCGCACCGCCTGACCCGCCGCTTGCGGAAGGCCGTCCCCAGCCCCGATGGGAGCCAGCTGGACGGAAAGGGATTGCCCTGAAAAAAGGCGCGCAAATTGTAACCGCCAGCACCTTTGCGGACAAGGCGTTAGGCGCACTCCCCGCGCCGGCTCAGCCCGGCCCGGCTCCGCTGCGGAACAGACGTTGCGGGGAAAGGCGCCCGTCTTGGTCGATGCAGGCCAGGCCCAGCGGGGTTCCGTCGGATGTGAAGACGCCGGCCGGTTCAGCCGGCGCCCAGGGCCCACGCAGGCGCTGGCCCTGGCCGAACCGCGCGGCCTCCGCCGACTCCAGCTCGACCCGCGGGAAATCGGCCAGTCCGGCGGCCAGGGGCAGCAGGCAGGCTTCCAGCGCCGCCTCGCCGCCGTCGGCCGCCAGGGCCTCCAGTGCGACCAGGGTGTGCATCCGCGGCTGCCTGAACGGATCGACCCACAGTCGGCGCAAGCCGGCGATATGCGCCCCGCAACCGAGCGCCTCGCCCAGATCGCGGGCCAGGCTGCGGATGTAGGTGCCCGAGCCGCAGGTCACGCGCAGGCGCAGGCGGTCGCCGGTGAACTCGAGCAGTTCCAGCGCATGGACCACGACCTCGCGCACCGGCGCCTCGATCGCTTCGCCGCGACGGGCCCGGGCGTACAGCGGCTCCCCGCCCTGCTTGAGCGCCGAATAGACCGGGGCGCGCTGCTGCAGGGTCCCGGTGAAGGGGAGCAGCGCCGCTTCCAGCGCCGCCCGTTCCAGGACCGGCACCGGCCGCTGCAGCAGGACCTGGCCATCGGCGTCGTCGGTATCGGTGGTCGCGCCCAGGACGATGTCGGCCTCGTAGGCCTTGTCCGAGCCCAGCAGCAGGCCGGCCAGCTTGGTCGCCTCGCCGAAGCACAGCGGCAGCAGGCCGGTGGCCAGCGGGTCGAGGCTGCCCGTATGGCCGCCCTTCTCGGCGCGGAACAGCCGGCGCGCGACCTGCAGGGCGGCGTTGGAGCTCATGCCGGCCGGCTTGTCGAGCAGCAGGATCCCGTCGAGCGGGCGGAAGCGGATCTTGGGGCGGTTCATCGATGCGTGATGCGCAAGGCTGGGACCGCATCGTCCCTTGGGGGACCGCTGTCGGCCCGTACGGGGCTTATTCGTCCTGGTCGGGGCCGGAAGCGGCCGGCTCGGAGCCGGCCGGATCGTCGCTCACCGGGTTCTCGCGCAGCAGCGTCTCGATGCGCTCGCCGCGGTCGACCGAGTCGTCGTAGTGGAAGTGCAGCTCCGGCACGTGGCGCAGCTTGACCCGGCGGGCCAGCTCCATGCGCAGTTCCCTGGCCAGTTCCTTCAGCGCCTTGACCGCCTCGACCGAGCGGTCGGGCAGCAGCGCGGTGACGAACACCTTGGCGTGGGCCAGGTCACGGGTCACCTCGACGTCGGAAACGCTGACCGACGGCAGCCCGTGCTCGCGCACGGCCTCGTGGACCAGCGTGCCCAGCTCGCGGCGCAGCTGCGCCGAAACGCGGTCGGTGCGGTGGAAGGACTTGGTAGGCATGGTTCGACTCCTGGGTCCGGTGCGGACCGAAGTGACACCGGCGCCCGCAACTGGGCGGAGCTGCCGGGCATTCCCGGAAAACAGCGGGACGGCCACGCGGGCCGTCCCTTGATCAACCGGTGCCGGCGGGCAGTGGCCGCCGGGCATCGGGATTACAGCGTGCGCTGGACCTCGATGCGCTCGAAGCACTCGATCTGGTCGCCCGGCTTGACGTCGTTGTACTCCTTCACGCCGATGCCGCACTCGGTGCCGTTGCGCACTTCTTCCACGTTTTCCTTGAAGCGGCGCAGCGATTCCAGCTCGCCCTCGAAGATGACCGTGTTGTCGCGCAGCACGCGGATCGGCTTGTTCCGCTTGACCACGCCCTCGACGACCATGCAGCCGGCGACCGCGCCGAACTTGGAGCTGCGGAACACGTCGCGGACCTGGGCGATGCCGATGATCTCCTCGCGGATCTCCACTCCCAGCAGGCCCGATGCGACCTGCTTCACCTGGTCGATGACGTCGTAGATGATCGAGAAGTAGCGCAGGTCGACGCCGTTGGACTCGATGATCTTGCGCGCCGAGGCATCGGCACGGACGTTGAAGCCGATCATCGTGGCCTTGGCGGTGCTGGCGACGTTGGCGTCGGACTCGGTGATGCCGCCCACGCCCGAACTGATCACGTTGATCCGGATCTGTTCGTTCGACAGCGCGGTCAGCGCCTGCTTCAGCGCCTCCACCGAACCCTGCACGTCGGCCTTCACCACCAGGTTGAGCACCTGCTGGCCTTCGCCCTTGCCCATCTGGGCCAGGATGTCTTCCATGCGGTTGCCCGCGGCCTGGACCAGGCGCGACTCGCGGCGCTTGGCGTCGCGCTGCTGCGCCACGTCCTTGGCCAGGCGCTCGTCCTTGACCACGACGAAGTCGTCGCCGGCATCCGGCACGCCCGACAGGCCAAGCACCTGCACCGGGATCGACGGGCCGGCCGAATCAGGCTGGCCGCCGGTCTCGTCGAACAGTGCGCGGACGCGGCCGTACTGCACGCCGCAGACCAGGTAGTCGCCCTTGCGCAGCTGGCCCTGCTGGACCAGCACGGTGGCGACCGGGCCGCGGCCCTTGTCCAGCGCCGATTCGATGACCACGCCGCTGGCACGGCCATCGGGCACGGCACGCAGCTCGAGCACTTCGGCCTGCAGCGAAATCGCGTCGAGCAGGTCGTCCACGCCCATGCCGGTCTTGGCCGACAGCTCGACCATCTGGGTGTCGCCGCCGAAGTCCTCGGCCACGACCTGCTCGGCGAGCAGTTCGTTCTTGACCCGCAGCGGGTCGGCGTCGGACTTGTCGATCTTGTTGATCGCCACGATCAGCGGCACGCCGGCCGCCTTGGCGTGCTGGATCGCTTCCTTGGTCTGCGGCATGACGCCGTCGTCGGCCGCGACCACCAGCACCACGATGTCGGTCAGCTTGGCGCCGCGCGCGCGCATCGAGGTGAAGGCTGCGTGGCCGGGGGTGTCGAGGAAGCTGATCACGCCCTTTGCCGTCTCGACGTGGTACGCACCGATGTGCTGGGTGATGCCACCAGCCTCGCCGGTGGCCACCTTGGTGCGGCGGATGTAGTCCAGCAGCGAGGTCTTGCCGTGGTCGACGTGGCCCATGATGGTCACCACCGGCGGACGCGGGGCCAGCTCGCCCTCGCTCTGCTCGACGTGCGCCAGCAGCTCGGTCTCGGCGTCGTCGCTCGCAGCGCGAATCACCTTGTGGCCAAGCTCTTCGGTCACCAGCGCCGCGGTGTCGTGGTCGATGGTCTGGGTGATGGTCGCCATCACGCCCATCTTGAACATCGCCTTGACCACGTCGCCGCCCTTGAGCGCCAGCTTCTGCGCCAGGTCGGCCACGGTGATCGCGTCACCGATCGCCACTTCGCGCACGACCGGAGCGGTCGGACGCTCGAACCCGCCGGCACCGCCGGAGAATCCACCGCCGCCACGCATGTCCTGGCGCCGCGGCTTGGGCTTGCTGCCCGGACGGGTGGTGGTACGGCGCGCACGATCGGCGGCCGACAGGTGCAGCTGGCCGGCGAAGCGGCTGGCGGCCGAGTCGTCCTCGATGCCGGCGACCATCGCGTGCGACCCGCGGGTCTTGTGCTTGTGGCCGCGGCCGTCGTCGGCACCGCGGTCGGGCGCTGCCGGGCGGTGCGGCTGCGGAGCCGCCGCCGGACGCGGCGGGCGCGGCTGGCTTTCGTCGATCGGCACGCGGGCCGATGCCGGCTTCTGCCGGGCCTCCTCGGCCTTGCGCGCCTCTTCCTCGGCGCGGCGCAGTGCCTCTTCCTCCTGGCGCTTGCGCTCCAGCTCCTCGGCGCGGACGCGGTCGACCTCGGCCAGGTGCTGCTGCTCGGCGAGGTTGCGCTGGCGCGACTCCTCGAGCTTGCGCAGGACCTCGGCGCGCTCGTCGTCCACCGGACCGGCCGGGCCGGTCGCACCGGGCTGGCCTTCCTGCGCCTTGACGTAGGTGCGCTTCTGCCGGACTTCGACGTTGACCGTGGTCTTGCTGCGGCCGCCACCGACGGTCAGCTCCTGGACCTTGCGCCGGGCCAGGGTGATCTTCTTCGGCGCGGTCACTTCCTCGACCGGGGCGTCGGCCTTGCCGTGCGCGCGCTTGAGGAAGCCGAGCAGCTTGAGCTTCTCGGAACTGGTCACGACCTGGTCGGGATCGCTGAACGGCATGCCGGCCTCGGCCAGCTGCTCCAGCAGCTTCTCGACCGGAGTGCTGACCAGCTCGGCGAGCTTGCGAATGGTGGTTTGCTGCGACATTCGGATCCTATGCTCTTGGTGGCGCCCCCTCGCCAAGAGCAAGGGAAGCGCGGATTCTAAGCCCTGGACGATGCAGGGCGGTGTTCATCGCCGGCTCATGCCCGGCGCCCCCGACGGGCCCGTGGCGCGCTCACGCGCCACGCTCCAGACGGGCGATCTCCTCGGCGCGTGCGGCCAGGATCAGCGCCGCGGCGCGGGCCTCGTCCAGACCCTCGATCCCGAACTCGGCAACCTCGTCGGCGGCCAGGTCGGACAGGTCCTCGCTGGTGCGCACGCCGTGGCCGGCCAGGGCGAAGGCGGTTTCCTCGTCCATGCCTTCCAGGGCCAGCAGGTCGTCGGCGGGCTGGTGCTCGTCCACTTCCTCCTCCACCGCCAGCGCCTCGTTCAGCAGGGCGTCGCGGGCGCGCGAACGCAGCTCCTCGACGATGTCTTCGTCGAAGCCCTCCACCGCCAGCAGCTCGCCGACCGGAACGTAGGCGATTTCCTCGACGGTGCTGAAGCCTTCAGCCACCAGGATCCCGGCGATCTCCTCGTCCACTTCCAGCTTGTCCTGGAACAGCTGGCGGGCGATCGCCTGCTCGGCCTCGGACTTGGCCGCGACCTGGTCCTGGGTCATCACGTTGAGCTGCCAGCCGGTCAGGCGGCTGGCCAGGCGCACGTTCTGGCCGCCCTTGCCGATCGCCTGGGCCAGGCGGTCCTCGGCCACGGCCAGGTCCATCGAGTGCTTGTCCTCGTCGACGATGATCGACTGGACCTCGGCCGGCGCCATCGCGTTGATGACGAAGTTGGCCGGGTTGTCGTTCCACAGCACGATGTCCACGCGCTCGCCGTTGAGCTCGTTGGACACGGCCTGCACGCGCGAACCGCGCATGCCGATGCACGCGCCGATCGGATCGGTGCGGTTGTCGTGGGCGATCACCGCGATCTTGGCGCGGTCACCCGGATCGCGGGCGCAGGCCTTGATCTCGACCAGGCCCTGGCCGACTTCCGGCACCTCGAGCTTGAACAGCTCGATCATGAATTCCGGCGCGCCGCGGCTGATGAACAGCTGCGGGCCGCGCGGTTCGCTGCGGACCTCGAACAGGTAGCCGCGGACGCGGTCACCAGTGCGCAGCACGTCGCGCGGAATGCCCTTGTCCTTCGGGATGAACGCCTCGGCATTGCCACCGAGGTCGACGTAGATGTTACCGCGCTCGGCGCGCTTGACCACGCCGGTGACCAGCTCGCCGACGCGATCCTTCCACGCATCCACGACCTGCTGGCGCTCGGCCTCGCGCACGCGCTGGACGATCACCTGCTTGGCCGCCTGCGCCGCGATGCGGCCGAATTCCGGGTTCTCGATCTGCTCTTCGATCCAGTCGCCGACCTCGACGCCGTCGGCCTCGTCGACCGCGTCCATCAGGCGGATCTGCCGGTCCGGCGACTCCATCACCACGTCGTCGGCGACGACTTCCCAGCGACGGAAGGTCTCGTAGCTGCCGTCCTTGCGGTCGATCGCCACGCGCGCGACCACGTCCTGGTCGATGTATCGCTTCTTGGCTGCCGACGCCAACGCGGCCTCGAGGGCCTCGAAGATCACGTCGCGCGGCACGCCCTTCTCGTTGGCGACCGCATCCACTACCAGAAGAAGTTCCTTGCTCATCTCGTTTTACTCCGCGTGCGGCTTGCCGGCCGCCGGCTGGTTGGAGGATTGCTTGCCTGTACTGTCGCCCTTGCCGGGCTTGCCCTTCGAAGGCGAATTCTTGGTGGGCGCCATGCCCAGCGCGGCCCAGTCCGGGACCAGCCGCGCCTTGTCGATATTGTCGGCCGCGACGGCGAATTCGGCGCCGTCCAGCCCGAACACCACCGTGCCGCCTTCCACGCGCAGGATCGTACCCTGCAGGCGGCGGCGGCCGTCCTGCGGCAGCTTCAGGCCGACCTTGGCCTGTTCGCCGAGGAAACGGGCGAAATGGGCCGGGGTGAACAGCGGCCGGTCCAGGCCCGGCGACGACACCTCGAGGGTGTAGTTGCCGGAAATCGGGTCGGCCACGTCGAGCTGCGCCGAAACCTCGCGGCTGACCGCCTCGCAGTCCTCGATGGTCACCGTGCGCTCGGCCTCGCCGCCGGTGGCGGCCGGCACGTCGATGTACAGGCGCAGGGTCGCGCCGCCGGGCGCCGGCAGGTATTCGATGCCGAGCAGCTCCAGGCCCAGCGACTCGACAGTCGGGCCCAGCAGCTCGGCGATTTCGCTGTGCTTCTCGCTCATTGCGGCGGCTTCTCGAACGCGGAAAACGGGACGGCGAAGACTTTCCGGACCCCGGAAACGACAAAGGGCCCGATCGGGCCCCGTGTCCGACAGGAGGCCCGCCTGGGCTTCCCATCCGATGATGCTGGAATCGGCGCAACGGCGGGAACATGCGCCGTTACAAGCCCAGGCTTTGCGGCTGCCGCTCCCCCGGAAGAACCCGGGAAAACGGAACCACCAAACATGGTAGCGGGGGCAGGATTTGAACCTGCGACCTTCGGGTTATGAGCCCGACGAGCTGCCAGACTGCTCCACCCCGCAGCAGAGGCGAGATTATGACGATCGACCGGAATTAATGCAAGCGTTGAATGTGTCGAAGAACTGAATCGCTCGAAATCCGCTGGAATTCGCCGCTTCGAATGCATCCCCGTGTGTCGTGCCCCACCTGCATGACGCGACCGAAATGCATTTCAACGCAGGCACGCCACGCACCGACGACCGCGTCCCTCGAACGATTGCCTGCCCACCATCCGGGCCGCCTGCGCCAGCCAGACCCGGGATGCCCGCCCGGCGGATGGATTCCCGCGCCTCCGGATTGCGCGGTGGTATCGCACCATAAACGGAAGCCCCGGCGGACCGGGGCTTCTGCATGGGCCTTGGCGGTTGCCGGCGGGCCTTACATGAAGGCGCGCTGGCACCAGACCATGATCGGGTTCCAGGCCAGGCCCAGCGCAAGCAGGCCCAGCGAATTGACGCCCAGCACCACGCCGAGCACGCGGTCGTTGTGCGCCGGCAGCGGCGCGCCGACCGGCTCGTCGAAGTACATCACCTTGATCACGCGCAGGTAGTAGTAGGCGCCCACCACCGCACAGGCTACGCCGAGCAGGGCCAGCCACAGCATCCCGCCCTGCACCGCCGCGCCGAGCACGGCCAGCTTGGTCCAGAAGCCGAGGAACGGCGGCACGCCGGCCAGCGAGGCCATGATGCACAGCACCAGCCCGGCCATCCACGGATTGCGCGCGTTGAGGCCCTTGAAGTCGTCGATGTTCTCGGCCTCGAAGCCCTGCCGCGACAGCGCGATGATCGCGCCGAAGGCCGCTGTCGACATCAGCGCGTAGGCGATGGCGTAGAACAACGCCGCCGCGTAGCCACGCTCGTCGCCGCCGGCCAGACCCATCAGCAGGAAGCCGATGTGCGAGACGGTCGAGTACGCCAGCATGCGCTTGAGGTTGGACTGGGCCACGGCCATCAGGTTGCCGATCACCAGCGAGGTCGCGGCCAGGCCGGCGAGCAGCCACCGCCATTCGTCGGCGAGCGGGCCCACGCCCGTTTCCAGGAGGCGCCAGGCCATGCCGAACGCGGCCAGCTTCGGTGCCGAGCTGACGAACAGCGCGACCGGCGCGGTGGCCCCCTGGTACACGTCGGGCAGCCACATGTGGAACGGAGCGGCACCGAGCTTGAAAGCCACGCCAGCGACCATGAACACGGTGCCGGTCAGCAGCAGGGTGCGTTCGTCGGAGTTGGCGACGGCCGCGTTGATCGCGTCCAGGTGCAGCGTGCCGGTGGCGCCGTAGACCAGCGACATGCCGTACAGGAGCAGGCCGGAGGCCAGCGAGCCGAGCACGATGTACTTCATCGCCGCCTCGGTGGCCTTGCCGTTGTCGCGATCGGCGGCGACCAGCGCGTACGAGCACAGCGCCAGCAGCTCCAGGCCCAGGTAGACCACCACCAGGCTGCCGGCCGAGACCAGCATCATCATGCCGGCCGTGGCGAACAGCACGAGCACCGGGATCTCGCCCTGGTACAGCTTGCGCTCGCGCAGGTAGCTCCAGCCATAGACCAGGGTCAGGCCGCTCATCAGCACGATCGCCAGCTTCATCACGTCGGCGGCGGTATCGCGCACGAACATGCCGTTCATCACCACGCCCTGCCCGCCCTGGCCGGTGGCCAGCATCGCCAGCACCACGATCAGCACCAGCACGGAGAGGAAATGGGTCCAGACCTTGTGCCGGGCGTCGATGAACAGGTCGACGATCAGCAGGGCGAAGGCACCGCCGATCAGCACCAGCTCCGGCAGCAGCGGCAGCAGCTCGGTGGCGGACGGCATCGCGGGGGAGGTGATCATTCGGGGAATCCTTACAGCTTGCTGGTGGCGATCTGCGTCGCCAGTTGCGCGATCGACGGTTCCATCAGGTCGGTCAGCGGCTTGGGCCATACGCCGAGCAGCAGCGTGCCGGCGGCGAACACGCCCAGCACCAGCCACTCGCGACCGTTGATGTCCTTCATCTCGGCCACGTGCGCGTTGCCGACCTCGCCGAAGAACACGCGCTTGTACAGCCACAGCGTGTAGGCGGCGGTGATCACCAGGGTGGTGGCGGCCAGGAACGCGATCACCGGGTGCTTCTGGAAGCTGGCCAGGATCACCATGAACTCGCCGACGAAGCCGCTGGTACCCGGCAGGCCGGCATTGGCCATGAAGAACAGCATGGCGAAGGCGGCGAACCAGGGCATCACGTTGGCCACGCCGCCGTAGTCGGCGATGCGCCGGGTGTGCATGCGGTCATAGAGCACGCCGATGCAGCTGAACATCGCACCCGAGACGAAGCCGTGCGAGACCATCTGCACCATCGCGCCCTGCAGGCCCAGGCGCGCCGCGTCGATCGAGCCGAAGTCGCGGACCAGGGTGAAGGCGATGAACGTGCCCAGGGTGACGAAGCCCATGTGCGCGACCGAGGAGTACGCGACCAGCTTCTTCATGTCGTCCTGGACCAGGGCGACCAGGCCGACGTAGATCACCGCGATCAGCGACAGCGTGATCACCAGCCAGGCCCACTCGTGGCCGGCGTCCGGGGTGATCGGCAGGTTGAAGCGCAGGAAGCCGTAACCACCGATCTTCAGCGCGATCGCGGCCAGGATCACCGAACCGGCGGTCGGTGCCTCCACGTGCGCGTCCGGCAACCAGGTGTGGACCGGGAACATCGGCACCTTGACCGCGAAGGCGATCATGAAGGCGAAGAAGATCCAGGTCTGCTCGCGGGCAGTGAGCGGCAGGCGCGTACCGGTCTCGGTCAGCCC
>JAGHZW010000212.1:9834-10964 GCA_017745195.1 Pseudoxanthomonas sp.
TTCCTTCTCGGCGCCGATCGGGATCAGCATGGCCTCGAAGAACACGTAGAACAGGATCGCGTCGGTGGCGGCGAAGATGCCGACGGTCACGCCCTGCAGCATCAGGAACGAGGCCACGTACTGGTGCACGCGCTTGTTGACCACGCCCCAGGCGCCGGCCAGGGCCAGCACGCCGACCAGGGTGGTCAGCAGGATCAGCGCAATCGCGATCCCGTCCACGCCCAGGTTGTAGTGGATGCCGTACGCCGGGATCCAGGCGTGCTGTTCGACGAACTGCATGCCCGGGTTGGCTTGGTCGAAGCCGGTCAGCAGGCGCAGGCTCCAGAGGAAGGTGACCACGGCCACGGCCATGGACGCCCAGCGCGCCGCCGACGCGCGGGTCTCGCCCAGGGCGAGGATCAGCGCGCCGCCGATCACCGGCAGCCAGATCAGGACACTCAACAGATGCGTGTTCGCCACGTCTAGTTCTTCCGTACGGTCAGCGCCAGAACCGGATGAGCACGGCCAGCAGTGCAATCAGGCCGATGATCATCGCGAAGGCGTAGTGGTAGAGGTAACCGGATTGGGTGCGCCGCAGCAGGGTCGCCGCGAGGTCGACCGCGCGTGCACTGCCGTTGACGATCACGCCGTCGATCACGGTGCTGTCGATCCAGCGCGCGATGCGGCCGAGCTTGACGCCGCCACCGGCAAAACCCTTGATCCAGAGGTGGTCGAAGCCGTACTTCTCCTCCAGGATCCGCACCAGCGGATGGAAGGCGCGGCGCGCCCGGCCAGCCAGGTCGGGCTTCCACAGGTACAGCAGGGCTGCCAGCAGGAAGCCGGCCACCGTCAGCCAGAACGCCGGCATCAGCATGCCATGCAGGGCATAGGCGACCGGCCCGTGCCACGCTTCTTCGCCGACCGCCGCGATGGTGTCGCGCGACGGATCGATGAAGTCGATGGCGCCGCTGAAATACGTCACCACCTGGCCCGGGATCGTGGCCGCGTGGTGCTCGCCCAGCCAACTGGTGCCGAACAGCATCGGGCCGGCGGTGAGGAAGCCGATCACCACCGACGGGATCGCCAGCAGGACCAGCGGCACGGTCCAGGCCGTCGGCCATGCGCACGGTCTCGCGCAGGCGGTCGACCAC
>JAGHZW010000213.1:0-11019 GCA_017745195.1 Pseudoxanthomonas sp.
GACGAACTGCGCTTCGTCGATCCCCCGCCGCCTGGTGCGCTGGCCGCCGCACGCGGGTGGCGCGGGCGCGCGTGGCGGCATTGCCGTTGCTGCGGGCGACCCGGCGCGCTTCACCATCGATCGGCGCGGTCTGCGCCTGCTCGCGGCGCTTGCGATACAGCACCCAGGCCAGCACGCCGGCCCCGACCACTGCTGCCGCCGCGGCTACCGCGACCGGGTGGCGACGCACGGTGCCGCGGGCGACATTGAAGCCGGCCTTGGCCGCGCCTAGTGCCGCACCGGTCTTGATCCACTGCTCGGCGCCGATGCCGGCGTCGCGCAGGCTCGAGCCGGCCTGGCGCAGGCCGGTGCCGGCCTGCTCGGCCAGTTCCAGGGCGCGGTCGGAAATGATGGTCAGCTTGCTCATGGGGATTCCCGTGGAAAGGTGGGAGACGCCGGCCAGTGTCGGCGACGGCATGTGGACGATACGTCAGTGGCGTGCCAGGCTCGAACGGCGCCGGGCCGGGTTCTCTGGTTCATGCCACGGAATCGCCCGGGAGCCCGGCGAAGCGCTTCACCGCCGCCGAAGGCGGATCTTGCCGGGTCCGGTGTTCCGCCACTGGCGCTGCAGGGCAGCGTCACGGGATCCCGGCCTGCGCCGGGACGACGGGGCTCAGGTGCCCCGCGGTTTGGCCCGGTGCGTCGCGGTCGCGCTCCACGGATCGTCCGGCCACGGATGCCGCGGGTACCGTCCCTTCATCTCCTTCTTCACTTCCGGATAGGTGCGGTCCCAGAAGCCCTTGAGGTCGCCGGTCACCTGCAAAGGCTTGCCGCCCGGCGAAAGCAGGTGCAGCAGCAGCGGCACCCGCCCATCGGCGACGCGCGGCGTGTCGGCCAGGCCGAACAGCTCCTGCAGCTTCACCGCCAGCACCGGCGGCTGCGGCGCGCCCTCGTGGTCGAGGCTGTAGTCGATGCGCCGCTCCATGCCCGAGGGCACGGTGACGCGCACCGGCGCAAAGCGGTCGAGCTGTTGGCGCGCGTTCCACTCCAGCGGCGACTTCAGCGCTTCGCCCAGCTCCTCTTCCGACAGCGCATCGAGCCGGGTCTTGCCGGCGAACGCCGGGCGCAGCCACGCATCGACGCTGGCGAGCAGCGCGGCATCGGACACTTCCGGCAGGCCCAGGTCGGGCATCCACGTGCGCAGCGACACCACCCGCGCCTGCCACTGACGCAGGCTTTCCGTCCACGGCAGCGCGTCGATCCCGAGTTCGCGCACCGCGTCGGTCAGCGCCTGCGCGGCCTGCTTCGGGTCCACGCGCCCGGCCGGGCGGCTGTCGAGCACGATCCGGTCGAAGCGCGACTCGCGCCGCGCCACGAGCGCGCGCTTGTCCGCGTCCCACACCGCGCCTTCTTGCTCGACGAAGCGCGCGGCGAAATCGGCGCGCAGGCGTGCCTCGTCGACCGGCACCCCGCGCAACAGCAGCGCATCGCCGCGCGTCTCGAAGCGCAGCTCGCTGGCGACGAGCCAGGGCTCGCCGCGCAGCGCGCTGTCATCGAACAGCTTCGCGGTGCGGCCGTTGGCCAGCTGGTAGCGCAGCGGATCGGTCGGATGCCGGGCGGCGATCCGGTCGGGAAAGGCATGCGCGAGCAGGTCGCCCAGTTCATGCGCTTCGATCGTCGCCGGCGACGCGACCTCGCAGCGCAGGCGGCGACGCCACTGTTTGGCGGCCGCATCGATCGCGGCCAGCGCCGACCGGCTGGCATCGTGCGGAACGCGACCGCTGCGGAACGCGGCCAGCGCACGCCAGCGCTCGGCCAGTGCATCGCTGCGGCTGCGCAGCGGGTCGCGCGCCTCGACCAGTGCGGCCAGGTCGGCAGCCAGCGCCTGCTCGCGCGGCGTGCGCGCGGCCAGCAGCATCGCCGCCAGCCGTGGATGCGTGCCAAGCCCCAGCGTGCGCTTGCCAGCCGCGGTCACGCCGCCGCTGTCGGACAGCGCACCCAGGCGCTGCAGCAGTTCGCGTGCGGCGGCCAGCGCACCAGGCGGCGGGGGATCGACGAAGCGCAGTTCGTCGCTGCCCCACGCGGCCAGTTCCAGCGCCAAGCCGGCCAGTTCGACCTGGGCGATCTCTGGCCGGCGCTGTGCTTCCAGGCGCTGCGACTCGGGCCACAGCCGCCACGCCCAGCCTTCGGCGACGCGGCCGGCACGGCCGGCGCGCTGGTCGGCCGAGGCCTGCGAGATGGCCACCGCATCCAGCCGCGAGAAACCGCTGTTGGGATCGAAGCGCGGTTCGCGCGCCAGGCCGCTGTCGATCACCACGCGCACGCCGGGCAGGGTGACCGAGGATTCGGCGACATTGGTCGCCAGGACCACGCGGCGGCGCCCGTCCGGCGCCGGCTGCAACACGCGCGACTGCTGCTCCACCGGCAGTTCGCCGTGCAGGGCGAGGACTTCGACATCGGCCGGCAGGTTCGCCGCATCGAGCGCGGCCTGCACCCGCGCGATCTCGCGCTGGCCGGGCAGGAACACCAGCACGTCGCCCGGATGCCGGGCCAGCGCGTCCTCGGCGGCGCGGCGCGCCTGCGTCTCCATCGATTCCTCGCGCCGCGCCGGGAAGTGCGCGACCTGCACCGGGAAGCTGCGCCCCCCGCTGGACAGCCGCGGCGCGTCGAGGAAGCGGGCGAGGCGCTCGCCGTCCAGCGTGGCCGACATGACCACGATGCGCAGGTCCTCGCGAAGCTGTGCCTGCACGTCCAGGGCCATCGCCAGGCCGAGGTCGGCCGACAGGTGCCGCTCGTGGAATTCGTCGAACAGCAGCGCGCCGACGCCTCCAGGCCCGCTTCCCCCAAGTTCGGGATCGTCCTGGATCATCCGGGTCAGGATGCCTTCGGTGACGACCTCGATCCGGGTCCGCGCCGACACCTTGTTCTCGAAGCGGATCCGGTAACCGACGGTATCGCCGGGCTCCTCGCCGAGCTGGCGGGCCATGAATCCGGCCGCGCTGCGCGCCGCGACCCGGCGCGGCTCGAGCATCACGATCCTGCGGCCTTCCAGCCAGGGCGCATCGAGCAGGGCCAGCGGCACCTGGGTGGTCTTGCCGGCGCCCGGCGGCGCTTCCAGCACCAGCCGCGGATGCGCGGCCAGGCTGTCGGCGATCGCCGGCAGCAGCGGCGCGATGGGAAATGCACGGGAATCCATGCCGCCATTGTAGGAGCGCCCGCCACGGGCGCCGCGTGGGCCGGCCCTACAATAGGCGCCCCCGTACCCGCTTCCTTTCGCATGCACCTGGTCGACATCGGCGCCAACCTCACCCACGACAGTTTCGATCGCGACCGCGACGCGGTGCTGGCCCGCGCCCGCGAGGCCGGGGTGGTGCAGATGGTGGTCACCGGCGCCAGCCGCGAGCATTCGCCGCTGGCCCTGCAGCTGGCCCAGGCGCATCCCGGCGTCCTCTACGCCACCGCCGGCGTGCATCCGCACCACGCCACCGAGTACACCGACGAATGCGACGCGGAAATGCGCGCGCTGCAGGCACACGCCGAGGTGGTCGCGGTGGGCGAATGCGGGCTCGACTATTTCCGCGACTTCTCACCGCGCCCGGCACAGCGCAAGGCGTTCGAGCGGCAGCTGCAGATCGGCGTGGACTTTGCCGTCGAAGGCAGGGCCAAGCCGCTGTTCCTGCACCAGCGCGACGCGCACGCGGACTTCATGGCGATGATGAAGGACTTCGACGGCAAGCTGGGCCCGGCGGTGGTGCACTGCTTCACCGGCAGCCGCGAGGAGATGTTCGACTACCTCGACAACGACTGGTACATCGGCATCACCGGCTGGCTGTGCGACGAGCGCCGCGGCCAGCACCTGCGCGAACTGGTGAAGCACATCCCGGCCGACCGCCTGCTGGTGGAGACCGACGCGCCGTACCTGCTGCCGCGCACGCTCCGGCCAATGCCCAAGGACCGGCGCAACGAGCCGGTGTTCCTGCCGCACATCGTCGAGGAGCTGGCCCGCGACCGCGGCGAGGAGGTCGCGACCGTGGCGGCGCAGACCACGGCCAACGCGCGTGCGTTCTTCCGCCTGCCGGCGCGGTAGCGCCGTTCGCGGTCCCGTGCCGTCCGGTTCGCCCGTGCAATCGCGAAGCCGGCCACGGACGATGCGTGCCCGCGGCCGGCGCCGGATGCCATCGCGTGCGGTCAGCGGCGGCCACCCCGGCGGGATGCTGGACCGGAGGCCGCGACCCCGCATCCGCTGACGTCGCCGCGCGGTGGGGGTGGTGCCACCGCGCGGAACCCGGCACCTCACGGCCGCGGATTGTTGTCGGCGGTCAACGGTCCGACGAACACCCGCTCGCGCGGCAGTTCACGCACCACCCACACCTCCTGGACACCCGGCCTGGTGCAGGCCTCGCGCGCCCGGTTCATGGTCCGGGTGCGGTCGGTGCGGGCCTGGGAGAGGTTGTGGTCGCCGGATACGGCGATGATCTCGCCCAGCGCCGGCCGGACCGGCTGGTCGCATTCGATGACGAGGTGGTCCTGGGTCTTGGCCCACTCCACCAGCTCGGCGTTCGTGGGCGGGGCCTGGCCGGCCACCGCGGGAAGGGCGGACAGTGCGATCGCGAACGGCAGGGCGGCCTTGATGATCGGATGACGGGCGTTCATGGCAGCTTCCTCATGTCGATACCGGGTCATTCCCGGCGTGGACAGGGTCCCGCCATGGCGCTGCGGCAGTCTTGAGGAATCCCGCAGGGTCGTCTGCGGAGATTCCTCGGAATTGATGAGGAAACGCCTGCAGCGCTCTTCCGGGTGTAATCGGGCGCCACCGGTTCCTGCCAGTTCCGGCGCGGACAGGTCCGGCACCGCCTTTCACCGCCAGACGGGCCGTCATCGCCTTCCGCAACGATGCCTGCGCAGGTGCGTCAACCGGCGGCGCGGGCTGCCTCGTAGACCTGCAGGTGCGCCCAAGCCGCTTCCAGCCTCGGGACCTGCAGGCTGGCAGCGTGGGCGCGGTGGACCATGTCGCCGACGATCTGCAGCGCTTCCACCCGTGCGCCGGCCTGCAGGTCGCGCAGCATCGAGGCGGTCACGGTCGAGCCGGCGCGGGTCAGCTGGGCGCGGGCCGCCTGCACCTGGCCGTCCGGCACCGGCCGGCCCTCGGCCGCCGCCACCGCCAGGCATTCCTCGTGCAGCCCGGCCATGAACGCCTCGCCACCCTCGGCGGCGACGATGTCGCCGACGCTGCCGCGCATCAGGCAGGTGCCCGCGGCCAGCGCGGCGAGGAAACTGAACTTGATCCATTGCGCGCCGGCGATGTCCGGCGCCAACAGGTGTTCGACACCCGCGCCGGCGCAGGCGGCGGCCAGTCGCGGCAGCACGCCGGTATCGGCATTGCCCTCGCGCAGGCCGAAGGTGATCGAGGCCGGCCGGCCCATGTGCAGGATCTCGCCATCGGCGCCGAGCGTGGCGCTGATGAAACACAGCCCGCCCAGCACCCGCGCGCGACCGAAACGCGCATCGAGCGCGTCGTAGTGGAGCAGGCCGTTGAGGATCGGCAACAGGCAGGTGTCCGCCCCGACCGCAGGAGCGATGGCGTCCATCGCACTGTCCAGGTCGTAGGCCTTGCAGCTGAGCACGACCAGGTCGAACGGCGGCAGCATCGCCAGTGCGTCCGCCGGCACCGTGGCCACCACCAGGTCCGCATCGCCGAGCGGACTGCGGATGCGCAGGCCGCGTTCGCGCAGCCGCGCCGCGCGCGCGGGCCGCACCAGGAAGGTCACGTCCGCGCCGGCCTGCGCCAGGCGACCGCCGAAATAGCCGCCGGTGCCGCCGGCGCCAAGTACGAGCACGCGCATGGCGCCGCTCAGCTGCGCAGGCCCACGCCGCGGCGCAGCAGCCACAGCGACAGCGCGGTCAGCGCGGCGACGAAGCCCAACATCAGCGTGTAGGCCACCCACAGCGGCACGTCCGAGGTATCGAGCAGGCCGAAGCGGAACGCGTTGACCATGTAGAAGATCGGGTTGGCGTGGGTCATCGCCTGCGCCCAGCCCGGCAGCAGGGTGACCGAATAGAACACGCCGCCGAGGTAGGTCAGCGGGGTCAGGATGAAGGTCGGCACGATCGCCACGTCATCGAACTTCTTGGCGTAGACCGCGTTGACGAATCCGGCCAGCGAGAAGATCGTCGCGCCCAGCAGCACCGTGGTCAGCGTGACCAGCGGATGCGGCACCCGCACCGGGGTGAAGAACATGGCGATCGCCAGCACGATCGCGCCGACCATCAGCCCGCGCAGCACCGCACCGGAGACATAGCCGCCGAGGATCACCCAGTTCGGCATCGGGCTGACCAGCAGCTCCTCGACGTGGCGGCCGAACTTGGCGCCGAAGAACGAGGAGGAGATGTTGCCGTAGCTGTTCTGGATCACGCTCATCATCACCAGGCCGGGGACGATGAACTGCATGTAGGTGAAGCCGCCCATGTCGCCGATCTTCGAGCCGATCAGGCCGCCGAAGATCAGGAAGTACAGGGTCATCGTGATCGCCGGCGGCACCAGGGTCTGGCCCCAGATGCGCAGGATCCGGCGCACTTCGCGCCTGACAATGGTGCCCAGGGCGATCCAGTTGCGTGCGGTGTCGCTGCGGCCACTGGCCGTGGTGGCGTTCATCGTGTTGGCGTCCTGCTTCATGCGGCCTCCCGCTGCGAGCCGGTCAGGCGCACGAACAGCTCTTCCAGGCGGTTGCTCTTGGTGCGCATCGAACGCACGCGGATGCCGGCGGCCTCCAGCGCGGCGAACACGCGGTTGAGGTCCATCGCCCGCGGCATGTCCAGGTCCAGGGTGTGGTCGTCGGTGGCGACCAGGGTCGCGCCTTCGATCGCCGGCAGTGTCGCCGGCAGGTGGCCGTCGATGTCGAACAGGAAGCCCTCCACGTCGAGCTTGGCCAGCAGCGCGCGCATCGGCCCGGATTCGACGATCGTGCCGCGGTCGATGATCGCCAGGTGCCGGCACAGGCTCTCGGCTTCTTCCAGGTAGTGCGTGGTCAGGATGATGGTGGTGCCGGCGGCGTTGATCTCGCGCAGCACCCGCCACATGTCGCGGCGGATCTCGATGTCCACGCCGGCGGTGGGCTCGTCCAGGATCAGCAGGCGCGGCCGGGTCATCATCGCCCGGGCGATCATCAGCCGCCGCTTCATGCCGCCGGACAGGGTGCGGCTCATCACCCGCGCCTTTTCCCACAGGTGCGCGCGGCGCAGTTCGGCCTCGGCCATCGCCTCGGCTTCCTCGCGCGGGATGCCGTAGAAGCCGGCGTAGTTGACCAGGATGTCGAACGGCTGCTCGAACAGGTTGAAGTTGATCTCCTGCGGCACCAGCCCGATCAGGCGCATCGCCTCGCTGCGGTGCGCGACGAGGTCCACGCCGAACACCTCCACCGAACCTTCGCTGAGGTTGACCAGCGAACTGGTGATGCCGATCAGGGTCGACTTGCCGGCGCCGTTGGGGCCGAGCAGGGCGAAGAAGTCGCCGGGCGCGACGTCGAGCGATACGCCCTTGAGCGCCTGCACGCCGTTGTCGTAGGTCTTGCGCAGGTCACGCACGCGCAGCGCGGGGACCGTCGCCTCGCCAGTGGAAGTCATGGGAGCCTTCGCGCCGCGGCGGGCGCCTGTTCGGAGCTGTGGCTATTATAGGTCGCCGCCAGGGCCCGACCTGGCTACAGACTGTTGCGAAAACCGCCATCGTGCCCGTCCAGTTCCCGCTCCGCCTCGTCGGCCGCCGCATGCTGGCGCCCACCATCGGCCACTACGTGCTCGCCCGCGACGACGGCCAGCCGCTGGATTTCATCCCCGGCCAGTTCATCCAGGTCCATTTCGACTACGCCGACGGCACGCCGGCGCGGCGCAGCTATTCGCTGGCCACGATCCACGACCACGCGCTGGGTCCGGGCGAGGCGGTGGAGATCGCGGTCAGCCACGTGCCGGGCGGCGCGGCCACCGCGCTGTTCGAGGGCCTGGCCATCGGCGACCGGGTCAACGCCAGCGGCCCCTACGGGCGCTTCTGCCTGATGCCGGGCGATCGCAACCGCCGCTACCTGCTGATCGCCACCGGCACCGGCGTGACGCCATACCGCTCGATGCTTCCGGTGCTGGGCCAGCTGCTGGCCGAGCGCGAACTGGAAGTGGTGGTGCTGGCCGGCGCGCGCACGCCGGGCGAGCTGCTGTACGCCGAAGACTTCCGCGCCTTCGCCGACGCCAATCCGCGTTTCCGCTACATGCCGTGCCTGTCGCGCGAGCTGCCTGCCGCCGGGTCGGCGCACGCGCATGCCGACGTGCGCCACGGCTACGTGCAGCAGCAGCTGGCGGAACTCGCGCCGGATCCGGCCACCGACATCGCCTACCTGTGCGGCAACCCGGACATGGTCGATGCCTGCTTCGAGGCATTGAAGGGCCATGGCCTGCCGATCCCGCAGATCCGCCGCGAGAAGTACGTCAGCAACAAGTAGCCGGACGCGCGCCGGACGCGGCACGCCGCCCGATCCCCGGGAATCGACGCCGGCCTGCGCTGCGGCCCGTTCGCGGAGTCCAAGGCCGGTCCGCCCACCCTGTAAAGGGTGCTTGACACGCCCCGGACGGGCACCTATCTTCCTGTAAAGCTTCCTTGACAGGGGATTTCGCGATGGGACCGGTGCAACAGCGACGTGGCGTGCAGGTGGACTTCCTCGGCGTGGGCGCGGCCTTCGTCGCCGTAGCGATCCTGGCCGACCAGCCGTCCATGCTCGGCGTGGGCATGGCATTCGTCGGGCCGGGCATCGGCGCCTTCGTGCGCCGGGGTGCCCGCCGATGAACCGGTTTTCGCCCTGGGCCCTGCTTGCCGCCGCGGTCCTGGCCGGATGCGCCGCCGCCGGGCTGCCGCGCCTGTTCCCCGGCCAGCTCCCCGGCTGGCCCAGCCAGCTGCTGACCGTGCTGGGCCTGGCCCTGGCCTTCGCCGCGCTGCTGCGCTGGCAACTGCCCGAAGGCTGCGATACCGCCCCGACCGGCCTGCGTCGCCGCTACACCCGCGAGCTGATGCTGGCGATGGGCGGCTACGTGGTGGTCCTGTTCGCCTCGATCACCCTGCTGCGGCACATCGATGCGCCGGCGTTGCGGGCGCTGGTCGCGCTGCTGCCGGTACCGCCGATCGCACTGGCGTTGCGCGCCATGGTCCGCTACATCCGCGACATCGACGAGATGCAGCAGCGCATCGAGCTGGAAGCGGTAAGCATGGCCACCGCGTTCGTCTCGCTGGTGTACATGTCCGGCGGCTTCCTGCAGGCGGCGCACGTGATCGACGTGCCCTCGGCCGCCGCGCTGATCTGGCTGTTCCCGCTGGTCTGCTTCACCTACGGCCTGGCCAAGGTCGTGGTCTCGCGGCGCTACCGGTGAGCGGCCGCCGATGAACAACCGGCTGCGTGAACTGCGCGAGGCGCGGGACTGGTCGCAGGGCGAGCTCGCCGAGCAGCTCGAAGTATCGCGGCAGACCGTCAACGCGCTGGAAACCGGCAAGTACGACCCGAGCCTGCCGCTGGCGTTCCGCATCGCGCGGTTGTTCGGCCTGCATATCGAAGATGTGTTCCTGCCGGACTGAACCGGCCGCTTTCCGCTTCCATCTCACCATCACCAGAGGGGCTGTTTCGATGATGTCCCGCACGACCCGACGTTCGATCGCCATCGCCGCGCTGGCCTCCACGGCCGCACTGCTGGGCGGCTGCGACTCCGCTCCGGCACCGGAGCCGGCCGCTTCCTCTACCCGCCACTACGGCGCCATCGCCTTCGAGCCCTGCACCCTGGCCAGCGGCTTCTCGGCCGGCAACGTGCAGGCGCAATGCGCCACCTTCGAGGTGCCCGAGAACCGCGCCGCGCCCGACGGGCGACGGATCAAGCTCAACCTGGCCTGGCTGCCGGCGACCGATGAAGGCTCGGCCAGCGACGACCCGGTGTTCTTCCTCGCCGGCGGTCCCGGCCAGTCGGCGGTGCAGGTCTGGCCGCAGCTGGATCCGGCGTTCAAGGACGTGCGCAAGTCGCGCCACGTGGTGCTGGTCGACCAGCGCGGCACCGGCGGTTCGAACCTGCTCGCGTGCACGCCCGAAGGCGAGGATCCGCAGGATTCGGCCCAACCCGACGCCGCGGCGATCGCCGCGTTCGCCCGCCATTGCGCCGAGAGCGTCGCCGACCGCGCCGACCCGCGCTTCTACACCACCACCGACGCGATCGCCGACCTGGACGCGGTGCGCGAGGCGATCGGTGCGGCGAAGATCAACCTGGTCGGCGGCTCCTACGGCACCCGCGTGGCCCAGCAGTACGCCAAGCGGTTCCCGCAGCACGTGCGCAGCATCGTCATCGACGGCGTGGCGCCGAACGACCTGGTGGTCGGCGGCGAGTTCGCGCATACCTTCGAGGACGCGCTGAACCTGCAGTCGGCGCAATGCCGCAAGCTGCCGGCCTGCGCGAAACGCTTCCCGCAGGACGCGCGCGCCCAGCTGGAGACGCTGGTGGCGCGGCTGCGCGAAGCGCCGGTACAGGTCGAGTACCGCGATCCCGCCAGCGGCGAAAGCCGCAGCGGCACGGCCAGCGCCGATACCGTTACCGGCTTGGCTTTCATGTTCTCGTACATGCCGCAGACCGCTTCGTTGCTGCCGCTGGTGCTGGACGAGGCCAGCCAGGGCCGCTACGCACCGTTGATGTCGCTGCACGACCTGATGGGCCGCAACATGGGCGGGTCGATGGCGCGCGGCATGCAGTGGTCGGTGATCTGCGCCGAAGACGCGGACCGCTACCGGGAGGGTACGGCCGACGGCACGCTGCTCGGCCCGGAGGTGGCGCGCATGTTCTTCGCCGCGTGCGCCACCTGGCCGCACGGTGGCCGGCCCGAGGATTTCACCGCGCCGCTGAAGTCGGATGTTCCGGTGCTGCTGCTGTCCGGCGAGTTCGATCCGGTGACTCCGCCGCGCTTCGCCGAACAGGTGCTGCAGACGCTGCCCAACGGCCGCCACCTGGTCCTGCGCGACAAGCTGCCCGACGACG
>JAGHZW010000213.1:11077-17943 GCA_017745195.1 Pseudoxanthomonas sp.
TCGGCCCCAACGGCGCCGGCAAGACCACCACGCTGCGCATGCTCTACACGCTGATGAAGCCCGACCGGGGCCGGATCGAGGTCGACGGTGTCGACCCGACGGTCGATCCGGTGGCGGTACGTCGCGCGCTCGGCGTGCTGCCCGACGCGCGCGGCGTGTACAAGCGCCTGACCGCACGCGAGAACATCGCCTACTTCGGTCGCCTGCACGGCATTCCCGCCGCGCGCGTGGCCGAGCGCATCGCCACGTTGTCCTCGGCGCTGGACATGGGCGAGATCCTGGACCGGCAGACCGAGGGCTTCTCGCAGGGCCAGCGCACCAAGACCGCGATCGCGCGTGCCCTGGTCCATGACCCGCGCAACGTCATCCTCGACGAGCCGACCAACGGCCTGGACGTGATGACCACCCGCGCGATGCGCGACTTCCTGCGCGGCCTGCGCGACGAGGGGCGCTGCGTGATCTTCTCCAGCCACATCATGCAGGAGGTGGCCGCGCTCTGCGATCACATCGTGATCATCGCCAAGGGTCGGGTGGTGGCCGAAGGCAGCGCCGAGCAGCTGCGCGAACAGACCGGCGAAGACAACCTGGAAGACGCCTTCGTCAAGGCGATCGGCTCGGAGGAGGGCCTGCACGCATGAGCACGATGGCGACGATATGGACCGTGCTGGGCAAGGAGCTGCGGGACATCGCCCGCGACCGCCGTACCCTGGCGCTGACCCTGCTGCTGGGGCCACTGCTGTTCCCCGCGCTGATCCTGGGCATGGGCTCGCTGGCGGAGAAGCGGGCGAAGACCCAGATCGACAAGACCCTGGAAGTGCCGGTGGTGGGCATGGAACGCGCGCCGAACCTGGTCGCGTTCCTGGCCACGCACGGGATCAAGGCGGTGGCGCCGCCGGCCGACCTGGAAGGCGACATCCGCGAGCAGAAGGTCGACGTGGCCCTGCGCATCTCCGACAGCTTCGCCGAGGACTGGCGCGCGGGCCGACCGGCGCTGGTCGAGGTCATGCTCGACAGCACCCGGCGCGATGCCGACATTCCCGGTCGCCGCGTATCGGCGACACTGGCCGCCTACAGCAGTCAGGTCGGCGCGCTGCGGCTGCTGGCGCGCGGCATGGATCCGTCGGTGGCGCAGCCGGTCAACGCCGGCACGCTCGACCTGGCCACGCCGGAAGCCAAGCGCGGCATGCTGCTGGCGGTGATGCTGCCATATTTCCTGATCATCACCGCCTTCCTCGGCGGCGCGGCACTGGTGCTGGATGCCACCGCCGGCGAACGCGAACGGCAGACCCTGGAACCGCTGCTGGCCACGCCGGCGCCGCGCGGCGCGATCGTCACCGGCAAGATCCTGGCGGCGGCGGTGCTGGGCCTGGTTTCGCTGCTGCTGACCCTGCTGGCATTCAAGATCAGCGCGCAGGCAGCGTCCGGCGTGGCGCGGCAACTGGACGTGTCGCTGCCGGCGATCGGCCGCTTCCTGCTGGTCCTGCTGCCGATGCTGCTGATCGGCACCTCGCTGCTGACCTTCCTGGCCGCGGCCGCCAAGAGCCTGAAGGAAGCACAGAGCCACATGACCTGGCTGATGCTGCTGCCGATGGTGCCGACCATCATGCTGATGGCCAATCCGATCAAGACCCAGCCTTGGCAGTTCGCGGTGCCGTTCCTGGCCCAGAACCAGCTGCTGCTGAAGGTGATCCGCGGCGAAGTGATCGGCGCGCAGGTGTGGGGCATCTACCTGGCCTGCAGCCTTGGCCTGGCGTTGGTGCTGTGGCTCGCCGCGGTGCTGCGCTACCGGCAGGAGAAGCTGGCGATCTCGACCTGAAGCCGGTTGCGCGATGCCGATGCCCGGCAGCTGAAAAAAGAAAAGGCCCGGCATTGCCGGGCCTTTCGCTTTCCAGCCGGACCGCCTGCTCAGCCGCCGGGGCTGAACGCCACGGTGCGGCGCGTGGTCACCGGCGCATCCACCGGCTCGAAGCGCCAGCGGCGGACCGCGTTGAGCGCTTCGCGGTCGAAGGTCCGCGCCGGGTTGGCACGCAGCACGCGCGCGTCGGTGACCGAGCCGTTGGTGCCGACAGTGAACTCGACCAGCACTTCGCCGGAGGTGCCGGCGCGCAGCGCGTCGGGCGGGTAGCGCGGCGCCGGCATCGCGATCGGACGCAGGCTGCGCTGCGCCGGTGCGGCCTGCGCCGCCGCCGGTGCCGCCTGCGATTGGGTGGTAGCCGCCTGGCGTGCGGCGGCTTCGCGCTGCTCGGCCTCGCGGGCAGCGGTCTGGCGGGCCGCTTCCTGCTGCTCGGCCAGGCGGCGGGCCGCCGCGGCTTCCGCAGCCTGCTGCTGGGTCTGCTGCTGCTGCTGGGCGAGCACGCGCGCCTCGGCATCGGCCTTGGCCTTGGCCGCCTCGGCCTCGCTGCGCTTGGCCACGGCCTGCTGCGAAGTGGCGATGCTCTGCTTGATGCGCGGCAGCGCCGGTGCGGCCTTGTCGGCCTTTTCGATCAGCGCGACCAGGCGCTGGGCCTCGTCGAACTGCTCGCGCGCCACCGCCTGTTCGGCGGCGATGACGGTGTAGGGCATCAGGTCGGTCAGCGCGCTGGCCACCGACGCGTCGTCGGGCAGCTTGTCGCGCAGGGCCAGGTAGTACTCCATGGCGTTGTCGCCGGCCGGCGCGTACATCCGGTTCTCGCGCAGCGCCTGGCTGGCGGCATCGCGCAGCTGGTCCGCGCCCATCGCCTGCACGGTCGCGGCAACGGCGGCGGACGGCGGCGGCGTCGCCACCGGGGCCTGGGCCGGCTGGGTCGCGGTGGCAGGCGTGGTGGCCGCCGGCGGTGCGGCTTCCTCCTGCTTCGAGCAGGCGCCCAGCGCGGCCGCCAGCAGCAGGCACGCACACAGCCGCGACTTCGGCGAAATCGTCATGGACAGCATTCGGTACTCCCCCGTGAAAAGCATGTGGTACGGCCGATGGCGCCCCCTAGATCGCGCCATCTTCGGGGCATTGTCAACCGCTGGGGGCCGGGCCACAAGCGGGCACCGGGGCGCGACGGGGCAGGCCGGGATGCCGGACCGGAAAAGCGTGATCGCGTTCAAACCGGGGTGTGGCTACTTGCCGATGCAGAAGCTGGAGAAGATGTGCCCCAGCAGGTCATCGGCGCTGGTCTGCCCGGTGATCCGGCCCAGGGCCACATGGGCCAGGCGCAGCTCTTCGGCGGCCAGCTCCATCCGCTCGACGGCCAGCTCGCTTGCGGCAGACCGCGCGTGGTCGAGGGTCGCACGCAGGCCGTCAATCTGCCGCGCGCGCGCACTGAATTCGCCGTCGGCCGATTCCGGGGCAGCGCCGGCGGCCAGGCGCCGCAACGCCGCATGCAGTTCGTCGAGGCCGGAACCGGTCAAGGCCGAGACCCATACTGCATCCGGCTCCGGCAGGTGCGTGGCTTCGGCCGGATCGAGCAGGTCCGCCTTGTTGAGGATCCACAGGCGCGACGGCACGCCCGCCGACGCCGCTTCCAGCTCCGCCCGACCGGCCTGCGGATCACGTGCGTCCAGGACCAGCAGGGCCACGTCGGCGCGGCGCAGTTCGGCATGGGCGCGGCGCATGCCTTCGCGTTCGATCATGTCGCCGCCTTCACGCAGGCCGGCGGTATCGGACAGCTCCAGTTCGAGGCCATCGATGCGCACCGTCTCGCGCAGCACATCGCGGGTGGTGCCGGGCACGTCGGCCACGATCGCGCGCGCGTCGCCGGCCAGGGCGTTTAGCAGCGAACTCTTGCCCGCGTTCGGCGGCCCGAGCAGGACCGCGTGCAGGCCGTCGCGCAGGCGGCGACCACGCTCGGCTTCGGCCAGCAGCCGGCCCAGGCCGTCGCACAGCGCTTCCAGGTCGTGGCGCACGCCGGCGATGCCCAGGGTCTCGATCGGTTCGTCGACGAAATCGATCGCCGCCTCGACGTGAACGCGCAACCGCAGCAGGGTCGCGGCGATCGCCTCGATCCGCTGGGAGAACACGCCTTCCAGCGAACGCCGTGCCGCGCGTGCGGCGCGCAGGTCGGCGGCGGCGATCAGGTCGGCGATGGCTTCGGCCTGGACCAGGTCGAGTTTGCCGTTGAGGAAAGCGCGTTTGCTGAACTCGCCCGGGCGCGCCGTCCGCGCACCCAATTCGCAGCAACGCTCGACCAGCCGGCGCAGCAGGACCGGACTGCCGTGCGCCTGCAGCTCGGCCACGTCCTCGCCGGTGAAGCTGTGCGGACCGGGGAAGGCGAGGACGATGCCATCGTCGATCGCTTCGCCGTTGGCCTCGGTGAACACCGCGCGGAGCGCCCGGCGGGGCGCCAGCACGCGCGTGCCGACCGTTTCGGCGATCGCCAGTGCATGCGGCCCGGACAGGCGCACGATGCCGACGCCGCCGGCGCCCGGCGCGGTGGCGATGGCGGCAATGGTGTCGCTGGCCGGTCGATCGTTCATTGCCGGAGAGTCTGGCACAGCAAAAACCCGCCGGTCAGGCGGGTTTTTGCTGGATCGCTTCGCGACGGACCGGTCACTTGGCCGGCGTGACCTTCGGTGCCGGCTCGCCGTGGCGCTTCATCATCCACCACTGCTGCAACAGGCCCAGGCTGCCGTTGGTCACCCAGTACAGGACCAGGCCGGCCGGGAAGAAGGCCATCATCACGCCGAACACCAGCGGCATGAACTGCATCATCTTCTGCTGCATCGGGTCCACGCCCGGCGACGGTTGCAGCTTCTGGGTGAACCACATCACCGCCACGTTGATGACCGGCAGGATGAAGTACGGATCGCGCGCGGTCAGGTCATGGATCCAGAGGATCCACGGCGCGTGGCGCAGCTCCACCGATTCCACCAGCACCCAGTACAGCGCCAGGAACACCGGCATCTGCACCAGGATCGGCAGGCAGCCGCCCATCGGGTTGATCTTCTCCTTCTTGTACAGCTCCATCATCGCTTCCTGGAACTTCTGGCGGTCGTCGCCATAGCGTTCCTTCAGCTGCTGGATGCGCGGCTGGAACTTGCGCATCTTGGCGAAGCTCTTGTACTGGGCCGCCGACAGCGGATACAGCAGCAGCTTCACCAGCAGCACCAGGCCGATGATCGCCCAGCCCCAGTTACCGATCAGGCCGTACAGGTGGCTCAGCACCCAGAACAGGATCTCGCCGACGAAGGCCAGGATCGAGAACTGGCTGTAGTCGACCGCGCGCTCCAGGCCCGGCACGTTCTGCGCATGGATGTGCGAGACCAGTTTCGGGCCCACATACAGGCGCGCCTGGGTCGTGGCCGTCGCGCCCGGCGCGACCTGCACGGTTTCGCCGAGTTCGCGCACCAGCGCGCCGCTGGGCGGGGCGTCGAGCGAGATCGTCGACGGCTGCGTGCCTTCCGGGATCCAGGCACTGAAGAAGTGGTGCTGGAGCATCGCGATCCAGCCGCGCTGCGCCTGCGCGTTGACGTGGCCGTCCTTCAGGTAGTCGTCGCCGAACTTGCGCCGCTGGTAGTCGCCGTCATACCAAGCCGCGCCGGTGAAGCTGAAGGACTCCGGGTGGGTGTAGCCACGCTGGATCAGCGGCGGCTTGCGGATCAGCTGCCGGTAGATCTGGCCATGCCAGGGCATGCTGCCCTGGTTGACGACTTCATCGCGCACTTCCACCGCATAGGAACCGCGGGTCAGCGTATAGGTGCGGCGGATGCTGACGCCATCGGGACCCTGCCAGATGAACGGCACGACCACCTGGTCCTGGCCTTCTGCCAGCACGAATTCGCGTTCCGGACCGGCCGGCACGAACCCGGACTGGTGGTTCGGCGCGGCGCCGCCGACGCTGACCCAGCCCGCCTGCGCGGCGTAGAAATGGCTCGGATCGGTATCGAACAGGCGCACCGGCGCACTGCCGGGCTCGCGGGTCTGCGGGAACTGCGGCAGTTCGGCCTGCAGCACGCTGCCGCCATCCAGAACGAGATCCAGCACATCGGTCCGGACGTTGACGCGCGCCGCGCGCGCCGACGGCGCGCTGGCGCCGACGGCGGGCTGAGCCGCGGTCGCCGTAGGCACAGCCGCATCGCCGGCATTGGCCGCCGGCACCGCGGCAGGCACGGCGGCGTCGGTGGCATCGGCAACCACCGGCGCGGGCGTGGTCTCGACCGGCGGGGCGTTGCGCTCCTTGCCCCATTCCATCCACAGCAGCATTGCCACCATCAGCCAGGCAAGGATCAGGAATACGCGGGTCTGGTTCATCGGGCAGGCAGGCTCAGCCGGCTCAAGCGTCCGGCGTGGAAGAGGAAGTCGGGAACCGACTGGGCGAATGGGGCGAAGTGGCCGCCGGCATTGTGCCGTCGGCGGCCGGACCGGGCAATGCGCCGGCGCGGCGCAACAGTTTCAGGTAGACATCGATGATCTGAGCGTTGCCGGCCCGGCCCGCTGCGGGGCGGGCGACCACCACGTAATCGCCGCCAGCCAGTTGCGGGCGCAGGCGACGGGTAGTTTCGCGGAGGACGCGTTTGATCCGGTTGCGGCCGACCGCATGCGGATCGACCTTACGCGATACGGCCAGGCCCAGCCGCGGCGGGTTGGATGCGGGCACCCAGTGCAGGCCGAGCAGGGGATCGCCGAGTCGGCGGCCCTGCTCGAACACGACGGTATATTCGGCACGCAAACGAACCCGCGCGCTGCGAGGGAATCGCGCGCGCGGGTCGGGAGTCATCGGGTATTGCTGATCACAGCGGCCGGCGTCTGCACGGGGCAGTCCTGCCGGCGGCAGGAGCCGGACGGTGATCAGGCGGTCAGGCGCTTGCGGCCCTTGGCACGACGACGCGCCAGGACCTTGCGGCCATCGGCGGTCTTCATGCGGGCACGGAAACCGTGGTCGCGGCCGGCGAAGGCGTCGCCG
>JAGHZW010000213.1:17998-70544 GCA_017745195.1 Pseudoxanthomonas sp.
CTGACCAAGGAGCTGACCGAACACAGCCCGCCGACAGCGTCGTGCTGTACGCGCCCAACGCCTTCATCGTCGAGCAGGTCCGCGACCGCTACCTGCCGCGGATCCGCGAGCTGGCCCAGCATTTCGCCGGGCACCTGAACGTGGCCCTGGAAATCGGCTCGCGGCCGCGCGCCGCCGAACCGATCCGGCCGACGGTCGTTCCCGCCGCAGCCCCAGCGCTGGGCTCGACCCGCCCGGCCGTGCCGGTCGAGCCGTTCAACGGCAACCTCGACCCGCATTACACCTTCGAGAACTTCGTCGAGGGTCGCAGCAACCAGCTCGGCCGCGCCGCCGCCTGGCAGGCTGCGCAGCGCCCCGGCGACCGTGCCCACAACCCGCTGCTGCTGTACGGGGGCACCGGGCTAGGCAAGACCCACCTGATGTTCGCCGCCGGCAACGCGATGCGCGCCGCCAATCCCGCCGCGCGCGTGCTGTACCTGCGCTCGGAGCAGTTCTACAACGCGTTCTTCCGTTCGCTGCAGGAGAAGACCGCCGACCAGTTCAAGCGCCAGTTCCAGCAGATCGACGCGCTGGCCGCCGACCTGCAGCGCCACCTCGCCGGCAAGGACCGCACGCAGGAAGAGTTCTTCCACACGTTCAACGCGCTGTTCGACAGCCGCCAGCAGATCATCATGACCTGCGATCGCTACCCGCGCGAAGTCGACGGCCTGGAACCCCGCCTGAAGTCGCGCCTGGCCTGGGGCCTTTCGGTGGCGATCGATCCGCCGGATTTCGAGACCCGCGCGGCCATCGTCCTGGCCAAGGCCAACGAACGCGGCGCGCAGATTCCCGACGAGGTCGCCTTCCTGCTGGCCAAGAAGATGCGCAGCAACGTCCGTGACCTTGAAGGCGCGCTCAACACGCTCGCCGCCCGCGCCAACTTCACCGGCCGGGCGATCAGCATCGAGTTCGCCCAGGAGACGTTGCGCGACCTGCTCCGTGCCCAGCAGCAGGCGATCGGCATCCCCAACATCCAGAAGACCGTGGCCGACTACTACGGCCTGCAGGTCAAGGATCTGCTGTCCAAGCGTCGCACCCGCTCGCTGGCGCGCCCGCGGCAGGTCGCCATGGCCCTGACCAAGGAGCTGACCGAACACAGCCTGCCGGAAATCGGCGACGCCTTCGCCGGCCGCGACCACACCACGGTGCTGCATGCCTGCCGCCAGATCCGCAGCCTGATGGAGACGGATGGCAAGCTGCGCGAGGACTGGGACAAGCTGATCCGCAAGCTGAGCGAGTAGCAGCCGGGCTTTGGCGACGCGACGTGCCTGTGGTCAAACCGCAGGTGCGGTAAATTCCCTGGGAAGAACACGGGGATGGGTTGGGGATAAACCGGGGACAGAATCGGGTGCCCAAATCCATCCACAGCTTGTCCTGATCCCGGGGTGTACCTTTTCCGCAGGCTTCTTCTTCCAATAAAATTGCTTTAAATCAATTAGTTAAATGCGTTTTCCACAGATGTCGGCTGCCTCCAGCACCACCTCTTTTAGATTTATTCCACATTCCTTTAAAGCGTAGAGGCACGGACTCCCATGCGTTTCACTCTGCAACGCGAGGCCTTTCTCAAACCCTTGGCCCAGGTCGTCAACGTGGTTGAACGACGCCAGACCCTTCCTGTGCTGGCCAATTTCCTGGTCCATGTGCAGGACGGTCAGCTTTCATTGACCGGCACCGATCTGGAAGTGGAAATGGTCGCGCGTGCCGCAGTCGACGATGCCCAGGATGGCGAGACCACGATTCCGGCGCGCAAGCTGTTCGAGATCGTCCGCGCTCTGCCGGATGGAAGCCGGGTGACCGTCAGCCAGTCCGGTGACAAGGTCACTGTCCAGGCCGGACGCAGCCGGTTCACGCTGGCGACTCTGCCGGCAAACGACTTCCCGTCGGTTGACGAGGTCGAAGCCACGGAGCGGATCGGCGTCCCGGAAGCTGGGCTCAAGGAGCTGATCGAGCGCACCGCGTTTGCGATGGCCCAGCAGGACGTCCGTTATTACCTCAATGGCCTGCTGTTCGACCTGCGCGAGCAGACCTTGCGCTGTGTCGCCACGGACGGCCATCGACTTGCGTTGTGCGAAGCGACGCTGGACCAGGCGGTGGGCACCAAGCGTCAGATCATCGTGCCGCGCAAAGGCGTGACCGAACTGCAGCGCCTGCTGGAAGGTGGTGATCGCGCGCTCGAGCTGGAACTGGGCCGCAGCCATGTGCGGGTAAAGCGCGACGATGTGACGTTCACGTCGAAGCTGATTGACGGTCGGTTCCCGGACTACGAGGCCGTGATTCCGATCGGCGCCGAGAAGGAAGTGAAGCTTGATCGGGAAGTGCTGCGCGCGGCCCTGCAGCGTGCGGCAATCCTGTCCAACGAAAAATACCGGGGTGTGCGTGTAGAAATTTCGCCGGGACAACTCCGGATCAATGCGCACAATCCGGAGCAGGAAGAAGCACAGGAAGAAATCGAAGCGGAGACCCGGGTCGACAACCTGGCGATCGGCTTCAATGTGAACTATCTGCTGGACGCTCTCGGCGCGCTGCGCGATGAGCATGTCGTCATTGCACTGCGCGATGCCAATTCGTCGGCTCTGGTCCGTGAAGCCAGCAGTGCCAAGTGCCGACACGTGGTGATGCCGCTGCGTCTCTGACGGGAATCCGCGGTGGCAGTGCAGATGTTCCACGTGGAACGCAATCGACGCCCGGCCGAAGCCGGGCGTCGTGCTGTGGAGAACCGACAATGCGGGTAACCCGCCTGTCGCTGCGTGACTTCCGGCGGTTCGATACGGTCGAGTTGCTTCCGGCAGCGGGGGTGAACCTGCTCGTCGGTCCGAATGGAGCGGGCAAGACCAGCGTGCTCGAAGCCCTGCACCTGATGGCTTACGGCCGCAGCTTCCGTGGCCGGGTGCGCGACGGGCTGGTGCGCGAACACGCACCGGCTGTCGAGGTGTTTGTCGAGTGGGAAGAGGCGGGGACGGCCGGCAGCATCCGGCGACGTTCAGGGTTGAGGCATACCGGCCAGAGCTGGACGGGCCGTCTGGACGGGCAGGACGTGGCTCACCTGGGTGAGCTTTGTGCGGCCTTGGCGGTGGTGACCTTTGAACCTGGCAGTCACGGGCTGATCGCCGGTGGGGCGGAGAATCGGCGACGCTTTCTGGACTGGGGACTGTTCCACGTGGAACAGGGCTTTCTCCCCATCTGGCGCCGATACGCGCGCGCACTGAAACAGCGCAATGCCCTCCTAAAGGCCGGTGGGGGAGCGGCCCAGCTCGATGCCTGGGATCACGAACTTGCCGAGGCAGGCGAAACGCTCACGGCTTTCCGCGAAGGCTATCTGACAGAACTCGTGCCGCGGGTGCTGGAAGTCGCGACGCGGCTCACGCGCGACCTGGCTGTGGCGGGATTGGATTTCCAACCAGGTTGGCGGCGCCAGGAGCTTTCCCTGGCGGATGCGTTGCTCCTCGGGCGTGAGCGCGACCGCGCCGTTGGATATACGGGGGTAGGACCGCATCGCGCGGATTGGGTGCTCCGCTTCGCAGGCCTGCCGGGCCGGGATGCTCTCTCACGCGGTCAGACCAAACTTGCCGCTTTGGCCGCACTTCTGGCACAGGCTGCGGATTACGCGGTTCGTCGCGGCCAGTGGCCGGTTCTGGCGCTCGATGACTTGCCTTCAGAACTGGACCGCGACCACCAGACGCGGGTACTGGCTTTCCTGCAGGAACAGCCGGGGTTGCAGTTGTTCGTGACCGCGACGGAGGTACCCGACAACCTTGTCGGGCAATTACGTGAATTCCATATGTTCCACGTGGAACAAGGGCAGATCACAGCCTGACTGGTCGAAACCTTGCAGCCGGGGGTGGGGGGGCGGCTGGGGTATACTCCGACGTCAACCCTGTAGCTAAGGCGTCCGCGGCCAACCGGCTGTGGCCCGATCCCTATCGCGGCGAAGGCATGAGCGAGCACACCCCGAGTCACACCCCCGGCAACGATTCCTACGATTCCAGCAAGATCACCGTCCTGCGAGGCCTGGAAGCGGTCCGCAAGCGACCGGGCATGTACATCGGCGACGTGCATGACGGCACCGGCTTGCACCACATGGTGTTCGAGGTGGTCGACAACGGGGTCGACGAGGCGCTTGCCGGCCACGCCGATGACATCGTCGTCCGCATCCTTCAGGACGGCTCGGTCTCCGTCTACGACAACGGTCGTGGCATCCCGGTCGACACGCACAAGGAAGAAGGGCGCTCGGCTGCCGAGGTGATCCTCACGGTGCTGCATGCCGGTGGCAAGTTCGACGACAACAGCTACAAGGTTTCCGGTGGCCTGCACGGCGTTGGTGTATCGGTGGTCAACGCGCTGTCCGAGCACCTTTGGCTCGACATCTGGCGCGATGGATTCCATTGGCAGCAGGAATATTCGCTGGGCGAACCGCTGTATCCGCTCAAGCAGCTTGAGGCCTCCAGCCGCCGTGGCACCATGCTGCGCTTCAAGCCGGCGGCCGAGATCTTCACCGACACCGAATTCCACTACGACATCCTCGCGCGTCGCCTGCGCGAACTGTCGTTCCTCAACTCGGGCGTCAAGATCACCCTGATCGACGAGCGGGGTGAGGGCCGGCAGGACCTGTTCCAGTACGAAGGCGGCATTCGCAGCTTCGTCGAGCACTTGGCCCAACTGAAGACCCCGCTGCACCCGAACGTGATTTCGGTGACCGGCGAGCACAACGGGATCGTGGTCGATGTCGCCCTGCAGTGGACCGACGCCTACCAGGAAACGATGTTCTGCTTCACCAACAACATCCCGCAGAAGGATGGCGGTACCCACCTGGCCGGCTTCCGCGCCGCGCTGACCCGTACGCTCAGCAACTACATCGAGCAGAACGGGATCGCCAAGCAGGCCAAGATCAATCTTTCCGGCGACGACATGCGCGAAGGCATGATCGCCGTGCTGTCGGTGAAGGTACCCGACCCCAGCTTCTCCAGCCAGACCAAGGAAAAACTGGTCAGTTCGGAGGTAAAGCCGGCAGTTGAAGGCGCGTTCGGCGCACGTTTGGAGGAGTTCCTTCAGGAAAACCCGAACGAGGCCCGTTCCATCGCCGCCAAGGTGGTCGATGCCGCCCGTGCCCGCGAAGCCGCGCGCAAGGCGCGCGAACTGACCCGCCGCAAGGGCGCGCTCGACATCGCGGGCCTACCGGGGAAGCTCGCCGACTGCCAGGAGAAGGACCCGGCGCTGTCGGAGTTGTTCATCGTCGAGGGTGACTCGGCCGGCGGCTCTGCCAAGCAGGGTCGCAACCGCCGCAACCAGGCGGTCCTGCCGCTGCGCGGCAAGATCCTCAACGTGGAACGCGCGCGCTTCGACCGCATGCTGTCCTCGGCCGAGGTCGGCACGCTGATCACCGCGCTGGGCACCGGCATCGGCAAGGACGAGTACAACCCGGACAAGCTGCGCTACCACCGCATCATCATCATGACCGACGCGGACGTGGACGGATCGCACATCCGCACGCTGCTGCTGACGTTCTTCTACCGGCAGATGCCCGAACTGATCGAGCGCGGCCACGTCTACATCGGCCTGCCGCCGCTGTACAAGATCAAGCAGGGCAAGACCGAGCTGTACCTGAAGGACGACGCGGCGTTGGATACCTATCTGGCCAGTAACGCGGTGGAGAATGCGGCACTGGTGCCTGCCGAAGGCGAACCGCCGGTGAGCGGCGAAGGCTTGGAGAAACTGCTGCTGGTGTTCGCCGGCGCACGCGAGGCCATCGCGCGCAACAGCCACCGCTTCGACCCGTTGTTGCTGGAAGCGCTGATCGATTTCACTCCGCTCGATGCCGAGCATCTGGCGCGCAATACCGACGAACGCCACGAGCTCGACGCGCTGGAAGCGCGGTTGAATCGCGGCAAGCTCGGCAGTCCGCGTTTTGCGCTGAAGTTGCTGCCCGCCACCGAGTCCAGGCCTGCGGCGCTGCAGGTCACCCGCCGCCACATGGGCGAGGAGCTGTTGCAGGTACTGCCCCTGTCCATTTTCGAAAGCGGCGAACTGCGTCCGTTGCGCGACGCCGCGGCATTGCTGCATGGCCTCGTGCGCGAGGGCGCGCAGGTCATGCGCGGTGGCAAGTCGCAGCCGGTTACCAGCTTCGCCCAGGCCCAGGCCTGGTTGCTGGATGAAGCGAAGAAGGGCCGGCAGATCCAGCGCTTCAAGGGCTTGGGCGAGATGAATCCGGAACAGCTGTGGGAGACCACGGTCAATCCGGATACCCGTCGCCTGCTGCGCGTGCGCATCGAGGACGTGGTGGCTTCCGATCAGATCTTCAGCACCCTGATGGGCGACGTGGTCGAACCGCGGCGCGAGTTCATCGAGAACAATGCGTTGAAGGTCGCCAACCTGGATGTCTGATCCGACTGTCGCCGGACCTCCCTTCGCGGTTGCTCCGGCGATGCCACCCGCCCGCCCGCGGACGCTGCGTCTGCGCACACTGCTTGGAGCATTCTCGCTCGACGTCGGCCTGGCAGTCCTCATCGCGCTGGTGACGGGACTGGCATTGGGGTTTGCCTGGGGTTTGTGGCGTGTGTTCGAGATCGCGCGCGCGGGAGCCGGGACGACCGACCTGGCCGCCCTCGGCGAACCCGGCGTGCTGGCACAGCTGGTAATGACCGTGCTCAGCACCTCGGCGGCAGCCCTGCTCCTGTACTTCCTGCGCCGTCCGGCGAGTGCCACCGAACGCCGCCAGTCCGCTGCCGCCATGCGCGACCCGGCCACCTGGGCCTGGGCTGTATCGGGCGGGGCGGTCGTGTTCCTCGGAAGCTCGCTGATCGCCTATCTGACCTCGCTCACCGGCATCGAGCCGGAGCCGACCAACCTGGCGATGGTGGATGCGGCGATGAAGCAGTGCCCGCTGTTTCTGGCCCTGTTCGCGGTCGTGCTGGCCCCGGCATATGAGGAGCTGCTGTTCCGCCGGGTGCTGTTCGGACGCTTCCTCGAGGGTGGTCGCCCCTGGCTCGGCATTGTCCTGAGCAGCCTGGCGTTCGCCTTGGTCCATGAGATACCCGGAACCAGCGCCAACCCGCCGCTGGCCATGCTGCAGCTGTGGCTGGTCTACGGTGGTATGGGGGCCGTATTCGCCTGGCTGTACTGGCGTACCGGCAGCCTGTGGGCGGCGATCGTCGCCCACGGACTGAACAATGGCATAGCGCTGGTGGTGCACAGCCTCGCCTGACGGGCGTTCGCCGGGGTGTTTGACGAAAAGTTAAGCCCGGACCGCCCAAACTGGCGCAGATGAACACGGGGCGGGGGAGGCATCCCATGCGTTGGAAACCCATGGTACTGGCGCTGGCGACCGCCGCTGCTCTGGTGGCCTGTGCGACAACGACCTCGCCCACTGGCCGCACCCAATACGTGTCCTATTCGGACAGCGAGCTCAACCAGATGGGCGCGCAGGCCTTCTCCGAAATGAAGGGCAAGCAGAAGACCGTCACCGGTGGCCAGCAGAACGCGTATGTGCAGTGCGTGGTCAACGCGCTGGTCCAGCAGCTGCCGGCGGAATGGCGCGATCTGCCCTGGGAAACCGCGGTGTTCGTTGACGACACTCCCAACGCGTTCGCCCTGCCGGGTGGCAAGGTCGGCGTGAATACCGGGATGTTCAAGGTGGCCAAGAATCAGGACCAGCTGGCCGCGGTGATCGGCCATGAGATCGGCCACGTGTATGCGCGCCATACCAACGAGAGGGTAACGCGGCAGAACGCGACGTCGACCGGACTGGCCGTGCTCGGCGCGCTGGCCGGCGCGCGCTACGGGCAAACAGGTTCGGACCTGGTGACCCAGGGCGGCGGCATGGCCGCGCAATTGGGAGTACTGCTCCCGTTCTCGCGCACCCAGGAAAGCGAAGCCGACGAGATCGGCCAGAAGCTGATGGCCCAAGCCGGATTCGATCCGGCCCAAGCGGTCGACCTGTGGCAGAACATGATCGCCGCCTCGGCTGGCCGCTCGCCCGAATGGCTCTCCACCCATCCCGACCCGCAGAACCGGATCCATGCCCTCGAGGCACGTGCGCCGTCTCTGCGGCCCCTCTACGAGGCCGCCCATGCGGCTGGCCGCAGGCCCAAATGCGGTCCCTGACTCGGACCACAACGCCCATTTGGTGGCATTCCGTAAATATCCCGGTTCTGCTAGCTTTGCCGACCGGTTCCCGCCCCGCGACACGCGTGGCCCGCACGAGGTGATCCAATGAAATTCCGCAGCAAGCATGTCGTCCTGTCGATCGTCATCGCCGCTACCCTGGGTGGCGTGGTGGTGGCCGATGCTTCGGCGCAGTCATCGCGTTCGGGCAAGAAGTCCGAGAAGGCGGAGGTGATGTTCCCCAACGCCACGCGCAAGGAACCGTCGACGAAGCCGTCGAGCAAGGTCGGCAAGAAGCTGCAGAAGCTCATCGACGCGTACAACGCGCAGGACTATGCGCAGACCCGCACGCTCGCCGACGAGATCCTCGCGATCGAGGGCGCGAACGAGTACGACAGGTCGGTCGCTGCCGAGCTGGCGGCGCAGGCTGCGTACAACCTTGACGACGCTGCTGCCGCCAAGGCCTACCTGCAGCAGGCGCTGCAGTTCAATGGCCTGGACAACAACGGCCACTTCCAGTCGATGCTGATGCTGGCGCAGCTTCAGCTCGCCGACGACCAGCTCGACGCGGGGCTGGCGACGCTGGAGCGCTTCCTCACCGAGACCAAGTCGACCCGTCCGGAAGACCTGGTGCTAAAGGGCCAGGCGCTGTATCAGGCCGAGCGTTTCCAGGAAGCAATTCCGGTGCTGAAGCAGGCGATCGATGCCACGCCCGAACCCAAGGACAGCTGGGTCCAGCTGCTGATGGCCTCCTATGCGGAGACCAAGCAGAACGACCAGGCGGTTGCCCTCGCCGAGAAGCTGGCAGCGAAGAATCCGACCGACAAGAAGGCGCAGATGAACCTGGCCTCGGTCTACGGTCAGGCCGACCAGATGGACAAGGCGGCCGCCGTGCTCGAGAAGCTGCGTGCGAGCGGACAGCTCAGCGACGAGCGCGAGTACCGCCAGCTGTACATCACCTACGCGAACATGGACGGCCATGAGAAGGACGTCATCGCGGTGATCAACGAGGGCATCCAGAAGGGCGCGCTCAAGGCGGACTACCAGACCTACCTGGCGCTGGCCCAGTCCTACTACTACAGCGACCAGATTCCGCAGGCGATCGAGAACTGGCAGAAGGCCGCGCCGTTGTCCAAGGATGGCGAGACCTATCTCAACCTGGCGCGCGTGCTGTGGCAGGAAGGCCGCACGGCCGAAGCCAAGCAGGCGGCCCAGCAGGCACTGGCGAAGGGTGTAAAGAAGCCCGAGGACGCCAAGAAAATCATCAACTTGAAGTAACTTCACGGAAAAGTGCCGCGCCTTGGCACAGAGGCGCGGGATTGGTATATGCTTGGCGGTTCATGCGGTGTTATCCGCGAGAACCTGGGCCCTCTGCGCAACACGCAGGCGGTCCGGCCCCACACCTGAGTCATTAGGCGCATGGCTGAACAACTGGTTGTCCACAGGAATTACGAAGAAACCGAAGATCGCGGGCTGAGCTGGCCGCGCATCATCGGCATTGCGTTCGTCATCGCGCTGCACCTGGCTGCACTCATGCTGCTGCTGATCCCTGCCGTGGCGCCGAAGGCGGAGGTGGAGAAGGAGCGCAACATCCTCGTCACCCTGGTCGACGCGCCGCCGCCGCCTCCCCCGCCGCCGCCGCCGCCGCCGCAGGACAAGCCGCCGCCGCCGATCAAGGAGCTGTCGCCGCCGAAGCCGTCGCCGGTGCCGCCGCCGCCGGAAGCGCCGCCGATCGACGTGGCCGAGCCGCGCCCGACCGACGTCTACCAGGAGCCGTCGCCGCCCGCGCCGCCGGCACCGGTGGCCGACATCTCGGCCAGCGTGGACATCTCGTCCAAGAACATGAATCCGCCGCGTTATCCGCCGGCTGCCGCGCGCTCCGGTATCGAAGGCGAGGTCATCCTCGTCATCGACGTGGCGGCCGACGGTACGGTCACTAACGTGTCGGTCGAAAAATCCAGCCGCAATCGCGACCTGGACCGTGCCGCCATGGAGGCCGCGCGTAAATGGCGTTTCAATCCCGCTACTGTGAACGGCCAGAAGGCGGCCGGTCGCGTTCGGGTCCCGGTGAATTTCACCCTGGGTTGATGTCCGCACCCGTAGCGCCGCCACAACGGCAACCGGGCCTTAGCGTCTCCGCCTTCCTTCTCCATCAAACAAACCAAAGGTAAGCGTCATGCTGCAGGAACTCTTCATCGCCGCCGCTGCCGGGGGCAACAGCGCCACCGCCCTCACGCAGATGGGCTTCGACCACCTTCTGTCTGAGATGGTCGCCAATCCGGGCGGGTTTGCCGTCTCCTGGGTCGTGCTGATCACCCTGGTCACGATGTCGGCCGCGTCCTGGTACTGGACCATCTTCAACGTCATCAAGAACACCCGCCTGAAGTCGGCTGCTGACCGCGTCGTCAACGCGTTCTGGGAAGCTCCGAACGCGCAGGAAGCCATCCGCGTGATGGAAGAGCAGCCGCGCAGCGAGCCGTTCTCCAAGATCGCCCTGGATGCCGCCCAGGCCGCTGCCCACCATCAGCGCACCGAAGGCACCGGTGCCGGTCTCGGCGAGTCGCTGAGCCGTTCGGAGTTCGTCGACCGTGCCCTGCGCCAGGCCGTTACCCGCGAGAGCTCCAGGCTGCAGTCGGGCATGATCCTGCTGGCGACCGTCGGTGCGACCGCGCCGTTCGTCGGCCTGCTGGGTACCGTGTGGGGCATCTACGGCGCGCTGATCAAGATCGGTGCGACCGGTTCGGCCTCGATCGACGCCGTTGCTGGCCCGGTGGGTGAAGCGCTGATCATGACCGCGATCGGTCTGTTCGTCGCGATCCCGGCGGTGTTCGCGTTCAACTTCTTCAGCAAGATCAACAGCGCCACGATCGCCAAGTTCGATTCGTTCGCCCACGATCTGCACGACTTCTTCGCCACCGGCTCGCGCGTGCGCTGAGCCGGTTCCCGAAGAACGATCCAAGAAGCTAACGGAGAGCCCGCATGGCCTTCAGTTCCGACAACAGCGGCGGCCCCATGGCCGACATCAACGTCACGCCCCTCGTGGACGTGATGCTGGTGCTGCTCATCATCTTCATCATCACCGCACCGCTGATGCAGCATAAGGTGAAGATCGATCTGCCGGAGGCGAACCTCGTCCAGAAGCCGGACGAGGCCGAAAAGCGCGTCCAGCCGATCACCATCTCGGTGAAGGAAGACGGTTCCCTGTTCTGGAACGACGAGGCGATCACCCGGGAGGTGCTCGAGTCGCGCCTGTCGAGCGCCGCGCAGCAGACCCCGCAGCCGCCGCTCAACCTGCGTGGTGACAAGACCACGAAGATGCGCACGATCAACGACATCACCAAGATCGCGCAGTCGCAGGGCATGCTCGACATCGGCTTCGTCGCCACCAAAGAGAAGGGTCAGTAAGCCATGGCTTTCAGTTCCGGTTCCCGTAAGGGCCCCATGGCCGACATCAACGTCACGCCCCTCGTGGACGTGATGCTGGTGCTGCTGATCATCTTCATCGTGACGGCGCCGATCATGACCTACCCGATCGACGTGGCGCTGCCGCAGCGGGTGATCAACCCGCCGCCGCAGCTGCGCGAGCCGCCACCGCCGATCGACCTGCGCATCGACGCGAGCAACCAGATCTTCTGGAACGACAGCCCGGTGGCAGCGGCTACGCTCCAGCAGATGATGGAGACCGAAGTGCAGCGTGACCCGACCAACCAGCCGGAGCTGCGCATCGACGCCAGCTCCGACTCGGAGTACGAGGTCATGGCCAAGGTCCTGGCTGCGGCGAAGAACGCGCAGATGATGAAGATCAACTTCGTGCAACAGCAGTAACGCGACGCCTGCCGATCCCGCCTCCTGCAGCGGCGGGACCTGCAGTGCCAAGCCATTCGAAACGCCGCCTTCGGGCGGCGTTTTTTTGTGTGCCAAGGACCAGGGCGGCGACGCGTGCCGGGCGACCGCGGCGGGTGCTGGCAGGTGGTCAGTGGCCGCCTGTGATGGCGAGATAGGCGCGTACGGTCGCGTCGAGGCCGTCGTACAGCGCTTCACCGATCAGCGCATGGCCGATCGATACCTCCAGCACATCTGGCACAGCCTGCAGGAACATCCCGAGGTTGGCCTGCGACAGGTCGTGGCCCGCGTTGACGCCCAACCCGACGGCCTGCGCCCGCCGGGCCGTGTCGGCGCACAGACGCAGGGCATCGCCCGCGTCGCCCGCGGCAAATGCCTCCGCGTAAGGGCCGGTGTACAGCTCGATGCGGTGCGCGCCCATCGCCGCCGCACGTTCGAGGCCGGTCACACCCGCATCCACGAACAGGCTGACCCGGCAGCCCAGCGCGGCGAATGCCGCGATGTGGGCGGACAGTGCCGTGGTGTCATCCTGGAAGCTGAAACCGTGGTCGGACGTCAGCTGGCCGTCACTGTCCGGGACGAGGGTTACCTGGGCGGGCCGGACCTGTTCGCACAACGCCAACAGGCCCGGATAGCCGGTTCGCGCCGGCGCGAACGGGTTGCCTTCGATGTTCAGTTCCACGCCGAACCGCGCGGTCAGCGCAGCCAGCGGTGGAAGGTCCTCGGCCACGACATGCCGTCGATCAGGCCTGGGATGGACAGTGATGCCGTCCGCTCCAGCCTCCAGGCACGCCTGTGCGGCGCCGAGCACATCCGGATCGTGGCCGCCGCGCGAATTGCGCAGCACCGCGACCTTGTTGACGTTGACGCTTAGCTTCGTGGTCATGCGGAAGGCGGCGCAGGATCGCTGGACTGGACCTGGCCGGCGTTCTCGCGCTTGCGCGCTTCGGCCAGCTCGCGCAGGCGACGCAACTCGAGGGGATCGATCATCGCCATCTCGTCGCGTCTCCCGCCGCCCGTGCGATCCAGATACCAGCCACGCATCCATGCCACGAATAGCGTGAACGCGGCCGCCAGCGAAAGCAGCAGCAGCCAGCCATGCACCGTAGTGATCGCCAGAAGCAGGGCGCCGCATGCAAGCAGCAGATAGAGCCAGTGCATTACCCGTCTCTCCGGAGTCCGTCCGGCCGCGGAATGCCGCCGGGTGCAGGAAATAATGCCGCGCCCGGCATGTTCCCGGCCACCCGTACGTCCGTCCCGGAGCCCGCCCGTCGTCGTTACAGCAAGGGCGACAGCAGGCGCGCGAAGGCCTCGGGCAGGCGATGACGCCACAGCCCCAACGGTCGATCCAGGCGCACGCGGCGTGACCTGGCGAACTCGCCCTCGAGGTGCCGCGCCAGCGCATAACAGCTGCCGCGATCGCGCAGCAGCATCGAGGCCTCGAAATTCAGGCGGAAGCTGCGGTGATCGAAGTTGGCGCTGCCGACCAGGCACAGGTCTTCGTCGGTCAACAGGGCCTTGGTATGCAGCATGCGCGGGCCGTATTCGTAGACCTTGACGCCGGCCTTGAGCAGCTCGTCGAAGTACGATCGTCCAGCCAGCGTCACCAGTTTCGAGTCGCTCCAGCGCGGCACCAGCAGGCGCGTGTCCAGGCCACCCAGGGCCGCCGACGTCAGCGCCATGCGCGCGGCTTCGCCGGGAACGAAGTAGGGCGTCACCAGCCATACCCGACGCCGGGCTTCGTGGATCGCCGCCACCTGCATGCGGTGGATCGCTTCCCAGGACGAGTCCGGTCCGGACACGAGTACCTGCGCGCCGATCGATCCGACCGGCGCATCCGGCCAGTAGGCGGCCGCGGAGAACACGCGGGGCTCGCAACCGATCGCATACACCCAGTCCTCGACGAAGACCAGTTGCAGGCTGCGCACGATCGCGCCCTCCATGCGCATGTGCAGGTCGCGATAGGCATCCGCAACCAGTGCTTCGTTCTCCTCGTCGGTAACGTTGATGCCGCCGATGAAGCCGGTCGATCCGTCGATCACCACGATCTTGCGATGGCTGCGCAGGTTGACCCAGGGGCGGGTGAAGGGCCGGAAGCGGGTCGGATGGAACCATGCGACTTCGCCGCCGGCATCGAGCAGGGGTTGCAGGTGGCGCCGTCGCATCCGGCCGGCGCCGACCGCGTCGAGCAGCAGGCGCACCTTGATCCCGGCGCGGGCCCGCTCGATCAGTGCGTCGCGCAGGCGCAAGCCGGTGCGGTCCGGGTTCCAGATGTAGTACTCCAGGTGTATGTGGTGCCGGCTCGCGGCGATCGCCTGCAGCAGGGATTCGTAGGTGGCCTGGCCGTCGACCAGCCAGTCCACGGACGTCGCCGAAGAGGGTGGCAGCCCGGTCGTGGCCTGGCCGAGCCGGGCCAGCTCCAGACCCTGGGAATCGCCGACGAGCGGCCCGGCGAACTGTTCGAGTCCGGAACGGGACCGGCCGCGGCGCAGGCGCTGGCGCTGGATCTTCTGCGGCCCGAGGAGGAAATAGATCAGGAAGCCCACGTACGGCAGCAATGCCAACGACATCAGCCAGCTCAGCGTGGCGACCGGCTCGCGCTTCTGCAGCACGATCCACACACCGAGCCCGATCATGTACAGCAGCCACGCCACCAACAGGTACAGGCCCAGTCGCGGCAGGTCGACGAGCCAGCTCCAGAGGGCGTGGGGAAAGGTCATGGGTCGATTCTAGGCGAGACGCGCGCCGCTGAACGGCTCATCCGCGGGATGTGCAGGTCGCCTTCGCTGAGACGCCGCAGGGGTACGCTGGACCGATGACCGCAACGATCAAGGGCCGCGGTTCGCGGCAATACCTGCCCGGCCGCTACGAACGCACGACCACCGAAGCGGTCGATGACGGGTGGGCGTCGCCGGCCGAACCGGAGGCCGGACCGGACCCGCTGCGGCCACGCACCGAAGTGCGCGAGGAAGCCGCACGCAGTATCGTCAGCCGCAACGATTCGCCGGACGTGGGCTTCTCGCAGTCGGTCAATCCCTATCGCGGTTGCGAACACGGTTGCAGCTACTGCTTCGCCAGGCCGTCGCACGCCTACCTCAACCTGTCGCCGGGGCTGGACTTCGAGACGAAAATCTTCGCAAAGACCAACGCGCCGGAACTGCTGCGCCGCGAATTTTCCCGTCGTGGCTACACACCCAGTCCGATCGCGCTCGGCATCAATACCGATGCCTACCAGCCGATCGAGCGGCGCCTGCAGCTGACCCGGAAGATCATCGAGGTGATGCTCGAATGTCGGCATCCCTTCAGCCTGATCACCAAGAACGCGCTGGTCGAGCGCGACATCGACCTGTTGCAGCCGCTCGCGGAGCAGCAGCTGGTTCACGTCAACTTTTCGGTGACCACGCTCGATCCGCACCTGAGCGCGCGGCTGGAACCACGCGCGTCCGCCCCGCACGCACGCCTGCGCGCCATGCGGCGGCTGCACGAGGCCGGCATCCCGGTCGGCGTGCTGTTCGCGCCGGTCATTCCGTGGGTGAACGACCACGAGTTCGAAGCGGTGCTGGACGCGGCCGCGGCGGCCGGTGCCGGCAGCGCCGGCTACGTGCTCCTGCGCCTGCCGCATGAGGTCGCGCCATTGTTCAACGACTGGCTGCAGGCACATCTGCCCGACCGGACCGCGCGCGTGATGGCGGCCGTGCGGCAGATGCGCGGCGGCCGCGATTACGACGCCACCTTCGGCACCCGCATGCGCGGCCTCGGCCCCTATGCCGAGCTGCTGGCCCGACGCTTCGCCCTGGCGCATGGCCGCAGCGGATTCGACCGCCACCGGGAGCGTCCGCTGGATTGCAGCCGCTTCGTCGCACCGCGACCACCTTCGCCGCAGGCCGAACTGTTCTGAGCGCTGTAAACCCGGCGATACCTGTTGCAGTTGTGAAACACCCCCGGAATGCCCGTCGTTGCTCGCATGCGCACCGGAACCTCTGTCGTCGCTGCTGCGCGGATGAAACACCAGTGCTGGCGCTGGATGGAGAGTTCACCTCCTAAGTCGATGTTTCAAAAGAAAAATAGAAGTTGGCACGGCTCGTGCGCTCTTGTCCCTGCCCATTGCCGGGGGAGCGCCAATGCCACGACATCTCGCCTATCTGCTGCCTTCGCTGGCCCTGCTGGCCGCACCCGCGGTCGTGCTGGCGGCCGACGCGCATACCGGCGTGTACGCCGAGCCGGGTGAAATCGTCCTGCTGCGGGACGTGAACGCCCGTTACGCATATCGACCGGCGCCGCCGAGCATCGCGGTGATCGCCGATCCGACCCCGACCCGCGAGATCCAGCAGAGCCTGGGCACCGGCGAGTTGTCCGACGAAGAATACGCGTCGCTGTCGTCGGGCCAGGTCGACGCCCGGGGCGTCACGCTGCCCGAGCAGATGACCGGCCGTGCGCTGCAGGGTTCGCTGGGCCGGCTTACTGGCGACAACAGCACGCTCAGCGGCAGCGCCATCGGCAAGAGCGTCGGTGGAGTAACCGGCGCGGTCACCGGCGCCACCCGCGGCATCGGTCCCACGATCACCGGCGCGCTCTCGCAGTTCCCCTTGGGTAGCGGCGGCCAGGGGACAGGCCCGTGACAGTCATGCTGCGGCATCGGCCCGCACTCGCGGGCGCCAGGTTGTCCCTGCTGGTCGCGACGGGCATGGCCCTGTGCGCCGGCCGGGCGTTCGCCGCTGATGATTACACGGAGATGCTGGGCTACCTGGCGCAGACCCGCATCGACGACCACGCGCTGGCCGGAAGCACCGGCGCGATCGCGGTGAACATGGCGGCCGGGGACCTCAACCAGCAGGCCAACCTGCGGGCCATGGCGATCGGCGTCGACGGCGCGCACGTGCAGTCAGGCGCGCGCCAGCAGCGCGACGGCGACATCCACGACATGCCGCTGGCGGCAAGCGCGACCATCGGCGGTTCCGCGCTGGCCGACGCCAGCGGCATCGCATCGATCAACCAGGCCAGCGGCAGCGGCAACGCGGAACAGAACGCGGTCGCGCTCGTGCTGGCGCAACAGGGCATACGCGAAACGCCGGACAGCATGCTGTCCATGGGCGTTGCCGCGTCGGCGGAGCAGCAAGCGTCCCCCAATCCGGCGGGAAAGACCGCCAGTCGCAACGTGGCAGTGGAAGCCACCGCGCTGCGCGGATTCGAGGGCGTCCTGCAGCTCAATCAGATCGCGGGATCCGCCAACGAGACCGGCAACGCACTGACGTTGTCGCTCCCGCCGGGACCGTGAGGCGGTAATCCAACCAACCAAGAGCAAGAGAGAGAGGACACCATGAAAAGGACCCTGAAGTGGACCGTGCTTGCCGTGGCGATCACCGCCGCGACGGCCGCCAATGCCGCAGTCGTCAACAACATCGAGAACAACTGGACCAACAACGTCGAGAACAACGTCACCAACAACGTCGAGAACAACTGGACGGCGAACACGACGCATGACGTCGATACCTCGTACAGCGACAGCTTCGACCGCGACACCACGGTCACCCATGATGTCGACACCTCGTACAGCGACTCGTTCGACAAGAGCACCACGATCGACAAGTCCTACAGCGACTCGTTCGACAAGAGCACGACGATCGACAAGTCCTACAGTGAATCGACCGAGAAGAACACCACGGTCAACAAGAACGTGGACGTCGACCTGAGCCTGAACTCCGCGGTGAACTACGAGCGCAACGTCGTCGACACCGACATCACCCATGACGAAGACGTCAACATCGACCATGACACCACCATCGACAAGAAGGTGGACGAGCATGGCGTGTCGGCCGAGCTCGAGTCCGACCTGTCGCTGACCTCCGACATCGACTTCACCGGCGCGCCGACCGTGTCGGGCGACCTGGAGATCGATTCGGCCGCCATCGCGGTGATCGACAACCGCCAGACCAACTCCGGCAACCTGGCCGGCAACGACGTCGTCACCAACGACGCGTCGATCGCCGACAACACCGCGACCGAGGCGTCGGGCAACCTGCAGTTCAACGTCGCCGCCGGTGACAACAACCAGCAGGACAACGCCGCCGCCCTGTCCGCTGCCGACGCCAGCTTCGCATTCGGCCTGGCCGATTCGAAGGTGTTCGTGCAGCAGACCGGCACCGGCAACGCGACCGCCAACGTCGGCCAGACCAACACCGCCAGCGTGGGTGACGCGGCCTTCGCCTCCGCTACCGGCAACATCGGCGTCAACGTGACCTCGGGCAACAACAACCAGCAGAAGAACTCGCTGGCGGCCTCGGTGGCCACCTCGAGGTACGCCTCGGCGGCGGTCAGCTCCAACCAGATCTCCTCGGGCAACTACGTGTCCAACACGCCGAAGGTCGAAGAGACCTACCAGACCCTGGAGTTCTCGCTGTCCGGTGCGGTCACCGGCGACATCGCTTCCAGTGGCACTGGCTCGTATGAAGGGCGTGGTTCGGCCTACCAGAAGGACAACTTCTATCTGGATACGTGGGATGGCGCCCTGCCGCACGAGAACGGCGATTCCACCGGCCACATCGACATGGACAACGACATCCAGAATGCGGTCGACAACCCGTATGCCGACGGCGTGGGCGGCATCGCGTTCGACACCGACGAAGAAGGTGACCTGAGCTACGACGAGCTGGGCGACGCCGACCTGTGGGCCAGCCTGAGCGGCACCCTGCAGGTCGCCAGCAACGAGGTGTCGGCCTACACGACCAACACCGCGTCGCTGTCCGGTGATGCCTTCGCGAACGCCAGCGGCAACATCGGCGTGAACGTCTCGGCCGGCACCGGCAACCAGCAGGCCAACAGCCTGTCGCTGGCCGTGGCCCAGCCGTCTGCGGGCGGCGCGGGTGGTGGCGAGTAAGCGTGTAGCGATCAACCATCCCGCGAGGGATGAAAGAGTGACTCCCGGCCATCCGCCGTGACCGGGAACTCACGGAACGCCCCGTCCCGCCTCCCCCGCGGGACGGGGCTTCCACTTCCACACGGCGGACACCGCCATCCCGTCCAGGACCAGAGAGCCGCCACCATGTCGCGACTGCTGCCGTCGAGCCTGATGCCGTTGTTGCTGGCGTGCCTGCTGTCGTGCGCGATGGCGGCAGTGCCGGCGCGTGCGTCGGACGTGGCGTTCACGGGCGTCCTGCCGAACGGGGCGCTCTACCACGCGCCTGTCGTCAGCATGCGCGAATCCCGCTTCGCCAACATCGTGCGCCAGCAGACCGACTACAGCTGCGGCGCCGCGTCGCTGGCGACGATCCTGCGCTATGCCTACAACCTGGATGCCGACGAGAACACCGTGATCGAAGGCATGCTGGCGCTCGCCGATGCCGACGTGGTGAAGGAGCGCGGCTTCTCGCTGCTGGACATCAAGCGCTACGTCGAATCGCTCGGCATGCGCGGCCGCGGCTACCGGGTCGACGAGGCCCGCCTGCGCTCGCTGCGCGTTCCCAGCCTGGCGCTGATGGACGTGAACGGCTTCCGCCACTTCGTCGTGCTCAAGCAGGTCAACGGCGAGGTGGTCGAGATCGCCGACCCGATCCTGGGCAACCGGGTGATGGCGCTGCCCGATTTCCTGGCCGCGTGGCCGTCCCATGCGGTCTTCGTCGTTATCGGCACCGACTTCGACCGGAATACGGTGCTGTTGCAGCCCAGCACCAGGCCCAGTGCCCGCGCACTGTATGCGCGGCAGGGTCCGATCACCGACGCCGAGTTGCTCGACTTCGGTTTCACCCACGCCGACCTGTTCTGAAAGGAATCCGACCATGAATGGAAAACGCACCCTCTGCATCGCCATCGGACTGGCGACTGCTCCGGCCGCGTTGCCTGCGTGGGCGCAGCAGCAGGCCGAGCCGGGCGCCACGCCCGCGCCCGCGGCCAGCGGCCTGACCGAGCTGACGGACGAGGAAATGGGTGACATGCGCGGCCGCTACACGGTCAGCAGCAATACCGTGGCCTGGTTCGGCGTCACCATGGTGTCGACCTGGCAGACCCAGGCCGGCCAGCAGCTGGCCAGCACCATGACCGTGACCATGGACGGCCGGCAGCCCGACAAGCCGGTGGTGACCTTCGAGCCGCATGTCAGCATCACCGCGGTTGATGCCCCGGCGCCGACGCAGGCGCCGTCGGGCCAGCGCGAGATCGACAATGCCGGCCTGGCCAACGTCACCGGCGTGACCCAGAGCGTGCAGGTCGCCGGCGACGGCAACGTCGCCCACAACACTGCCAACATCACCATCCGCGATGAACCGGCGCAGGAATCTGCCGCGCCGGCGGCAGCCAGCGTGCTTGCGCCCGCGGCCCAGTCGACGACCATCGCGACCGCGTCGGCGAACGGCATGAGCGCCGTGGCGCAGCTGGAGAACAACGCCGCCCGCGTGCTGCTGCAGATCGACGGACAGGGTGCGGTGGAGCAGTGGATCAGCGGCAGCGGGATGGGCCAGACCATCCAGTTGGCTGCCGACGGACACCAGGCCAGCAACTGGATGGAACTGGACGTGGTCCGCAACACCTCGCAGGGCCGCACGGTACTCGGCCAGAACGTGGCCCAGGCGATCGCCCTGAGCCGGGGCATAGCGGTCGGCTACTGAAGCGCCGGCCCGACAAGGAGAAGCAGGTGACCAGGAAGACTACGGCGGTACCTTCCACTGCACTGAGCCTGGCGATCGCCTCGGCGCTGGCTGCCGCGGCGCTCGCAGCACCCGCATCCGCCCAGCAGGCCGCCGCGCCGGCGAACGAGGCCGAACTGCGCCAGCTCACCCAGGAACTGTCCGAACTCAAGTCGGCCTATGCGCAGGAAGTGCGCCGGCTGCGCGAGCTGGACATGCAGGTGCAGGCGATGCAGGCGCGTCTGGCCGGCAAGGCGCCGGTCACCTCGCCCGATGCGCCGATCGCGGCCACCGCCACCGTTGCCGCACCCATTGCCGCCGCGCCTGCGGCACCCGCCCCCGCGACCGCTGGCGCCGCCGAGCCGTCGCCGCCACCCCAGGCCGGCTATGCCAGCACCGCGGCCGAGGCCGAGGAGGCCCGCAAGGAACTGCCGCGTAGCGTGGCCGACGTGAAGCAGGCAACCCGCACCCTGTTCAACCAGCGCCTGGTGATCGAGAACGGCCTCACCTACAACCGCTACGACCGCAAGCAGCTCACCCTCAACGGCTTCCTTGCCCTGGACGCGATCTTCCTTGGCAACATCGCCATCGAGAACGTCGAATCGGACACGGTGAACTACAACTTCGCCGCGCGCTGGGGCGTGACGCCGAAGCTGACCCTGAACCTGGACGCGCCCTACCTGTGGCGCAAGACCGTCTACCAGAAGGGCGGCGCCGGTGGCGCGGCCGCGGCGATCGCGCAGGAGGAGACCAGCGGCAGCGGCCTGGGCGACATCACCGTCAGCGGCAACTACCTGATGCTGCCGGAGAACACCGGCCGCCCGGAGCTGGTGCTCAATGTGGGTGTCACCGCGCCGACCGGACGCGAGCCCTACGGGATCCCGTGGCGGGTGCTCGAACGCGACGACGACGACTTCATCCGTTTCGCCGTGCCGGAGGAACAGCCGACCGGAAACGGTGCCTGGCAGGCCAGCGTCGGCGTATCGGCGGTCAAGACCAGCGATCCGGCAATCCTGTACGGCAACATCGGCTACACCTATTCGTTCGAATCCAGTTTCGACGACATCGACAACAACCCGGACACGGTCAACCCGGGCGACGTCAAGCTCGGTGATTCGTTCTACTTCGGCGCCGGCGTGGCGTTCGCCTTCAACGAGCGCACCAGCTTCAGCATGTCGCTCAGCAACCGGCTCAGCGCCCGCGCACGCATGCGCTACGACGGCCAGCCCTGGAACAAGGTAATCGGCAGCGATGCGAACTCGGCCTTGTTCAACCTGGGCGTGACCTACGCGCTCAACGCCAACACCACGATGGTCGGCCTGCTCGGCATCGGCATGACCCCCGACGCGCCGGACTTCACCCTCGGGTTCCGGCTGCCGTATTCGCTGTAGCCGTCGATCGTGGAACCGGCGAAGCCACGATGGCTTCGCCGGGCCGGGCCGGTATCAGGTCCGCAGGGCCTCGAGTTCGAGCTGGTGCTTCTTGCACAACCGGTAGACGGTCACCCGCGAAACCCGCAGCCGGCGCGCGCATTCGCTCACGTTGAAGCCGGTGTCGCGCAACGTGGTCAGGATCGCTTCGCGCTCGGCGTGCACGCGCCGGCCATCGAGGCCGTCGCCGTCATCGGCGGAGACCGCCTGCTGCAGCTGGAGCGCCTTGGCGTCGATCAGTTCACCTTCGCTGACCACCGCCGCGCGGCGGACCCGGTTGAGCAGTTCGCGGACGTTTCCCGGCCAGCGATGCGCATGCAGCTGGCGCCGCGCGGTCGCGTCGAAGCCGCGCGCGCGCACCCGGTGCTGTTCGCGGAACTGGGCGAGGAAGTGCTTCGCCAGCAGTTCGACGTCGTTGCCGCGGTCGCGCAACGGCGGCATATGCAGCCGCAGAACGTCCAGGCGGTAGAACAGGTCCTGCCGGAAACGGCCCTGGGCAACCGCTTCCTCGAGGTCGACATGGGTGGCGGCGAGCACGCGTACATCGACCCGGATCGACTGCCGACTGCCGATCCGTTCGAGCGTGCCTTCCTGCAGCACGCGCAGCAGGTTGGTCTGCGCGTCCAGAGGCAGGTCACCGACCTCGTCAAGGAACACGGTGCCGCCATCGGCCGATTCGAATAGGCCGATGCGGCGGGCCGATGCGCCAGTGAAGGCGCCACGTTCGTGGCCGAACAGTTCTGCCTGGACCAGGTTGGGCGGCAATGCGCCGCAGTTGATCGCGATGAACGGGCCGCCGCGGCGCGGCGAAAGTTCGTGCAGGGCCCTGGCCGCAAGTTCCTTGCCGGTCCCCGTTTCGCCGGTGACCAGCACCGGCAGGTCGACCGGGGCGAACTTGTTGAGGTTGGCGCGGACCTGCAGCAACGCGGGACTGTCGCCGATCAGGCAGTCGCCTTGCTGGGAGGACGGGCGGATGTGGTCGCCCTCGACGATCTGCTGCAGCCGGCGGATCTGCGACAGGTCCAGCGGCTCGTGCAGGGCGAGCAGGCAGTTGCCAGGAAGCTCGACGTCATCGCCGCTGTCTACCGCCGTGCACAGCGCGACCAGCGGAAGATCGGGATGACGGGAAAGAAGGTCGCGCATCTCCGCCAGCCAGGCCGGGTCGTTGCCGCGCAGGTCGACCAGCGCCGCGACCTGGTCGCCACCACGCAGGCCGATCCGCGCGCCACGCGCGTCTTCGACCACGCGCAGCTCCCAGCCTGCGGCGGCAAGCACCTCGCGCTCATGCGAGCCTGGATTGCCCAGCCAGATGATGCAGCGTTTGCGTATGTCGGGAACAGCCGCCATGTCGTGCTCCTGGAATCCATCCGGGACGACGAGGGCTTCACCGCCCTCGCGGACCCTGCGGACAGGCATCGAGAGCCTGCCAGCGTGCGATGACAACGATCTGAAATCGACGCAGGCGCCGCAGCCGCCCGGAGGGCGCCGCGAACGCGGGTCGTGTTCAGGCCCCTGGTCAGCGCGGACAGGCCCCGGGCTTGGGACGCGGGTGCGCGAACGCGCGCGCCGAACGAGCTTGGGCGCGCATGGCTGGAAGCGGAACGGCATTCGACTGCATGAGCAGATTCCCCCGAATCATGTTTCCGCAGGGACGGAAACAGTGGCACACCTCAGTAAAGAGGAGAACGCCGGATGGTGCTCGCGCAGGACACAGGCGCGTTCAGTTATGTGAGGGAAATAGGCCCTGCAAATCACGAAGACGTAAGCGGATAGGCGATAAGCAACACCAGGTCCGCGTCGCCCACCTGTTCGATCGCGTGCGTGCTGCCGGGACGGGTCAGCATCGCGTCGCCGGGCACGACGTCATGGACCTTCCCGTCGAGCACATAGCGTCCGCGGCCTTCGAGCACGTAATAGATTTCGTCCTTCTCGTGCAGGTGCAGGCCGATCCCCGCGCCCTTGTGCAACACGCGCTTGCGCATGACGAACGACAGTCCGGCCGCGTCGGCGAACAGCGGATAGGCGGTGGTGGCGCCGGCTCCGCCGTGTGGCCCGGGCTGGGCCTTGGCGTAGTCGCGTTCGTGGACGACCGACGATGGATTCTTCTGCGCGGCCAGGTCGGCACGCGCGCCCGCGGGCGCGCCGCAATCGGTGTCGCGGACCACGTGCGCCGCCAGCGCCGGATCGATCGCCTTCCAGTCGCGCACCACCAGGCAGGCGACCATGGTGGCGCCGGCGGCGCTGAAGTGAGTGTCGTCGCGCACACCGCGTTCGGGTACGTGTTCGAAGTACGCCTTCGACGGCTCGTCGCCGAGCACGCGCAACCAGTCCGTGCTGCCGGCATTGAGGTCGATCAGCGCGACCTGCTCGCGCGCGGCCAGCTCGCGCACGGCCTGGGTGTAGCGCGCATGGGTATCAAGCAGCGAGCCGAAGTCCCAGACCCGCCGCGACACCGGGGTCAGCAGAATGGGCGTGGCGCCACGCTCCCGCGCCGCGGCGACGTAGCGCATCAGCCACTGCGGATAAGCCTGCTCCGGCTCGTCGTAGCGGCGCGGGTCTTCGTACTTGGCGTCGTTGTGGCCGAACTGGATCAGCAGCACGTCGCCCTTGCGCAGCTCGCGAACGATCGGTTCCAGGCGACCTTCCTCGATGAAACTGCGCGAGCTGCGTCCACCGGCGGCATGGTTGCGGACTTCGAACCAGGCCGGGTCGAGGAAGCCCTGCAGCTGCTGGCCCCATCCGTTGCGCGGCGCGCGCTCGGGGCCGTACTCGGCGGCGGTGGAATCGCCGGCGATGAATACCCGGCGTGGTTCGGCGCTGGCATCACCGATACCGGCAATACCGGCCAGGCCGGCAAGGAACAGGACCAGCAATGGGAAGCGGACGGACATGGCAAGGTCCCTCGCAAAAAAGAACGCCCCGCGACTGGCATGGCCGGGCGGGGCGGGGTGCTTGCGGCCGCGGGTGTGCGCGACGACCGCGGCATCGGAACGGCGGCGGCATGGCACGCGCCGCCACTCCGGCATAGCTCAGCGCGCCAGCCAGCCGCCGTCGACCGGGATCACCGCGCCGTTGATGTAGTCCGACGCGGTGCTGGCCAGGAACACGGCCGTGCCGCCGAGGTCGGCGGGCACGCCCCAGCGCCCGGCCGGGATGCGGTCGAGGATCGCCTTGCTGCGGTCTTCGTCGGCGCGCAGCTGCGCGGTGTTGTCGGTGGCCATGTAGCCCGGCGCGATCGCGTTGATGTTCACGCCCTTGGCCGCCCACTCGTTGGCCAGCAGGCGGGTGATGCCGGCGATGCCGCTCTTGGACGCGGTGTACGACGGCACGCGGATGCCGCCCTGGAACGACAGCATCGAGGCGATGTTGATGATCTTGCCGCGGCCCTGGGCGATGAAGTGCTTGCCCGCGGCCTGCGACATGAAGAACGCGGACTTGATGTTGACGTTCATGACGTCGTCCCAGTCCTTCTCCGAGAACTCGACCGCGTCGGCGCGGCGGATCAGGCCGGCGTTGTTGACCAGGATGTCGAGCCCGCCCAGGCCGGCGACGGTCTCGGCGACGATGCGCTCGACCGGCTCGATGCTGATCAGGTTGGCGTCGATGTTGAGGAAGCGGCGGCCCAGTGCCCGCACCTTCTCGCCGGTTTCGTCGGCAGGAACAATCCCCGCGCCGGCGATGTCGGCGCCCGCGGCGGCGAGCGCCAGCGCGATGCCCTGGCCCAGGCCGGTGTTGGCGCCGGTGACCAGCGCGACCTTGCCTTCCAGGCTGAACGGATTCGTCATGGTGTTCCCCTTCCTCTGCGTGCGGGTGTGGAGTGCGCCGCGCGTCGGCCGCGCGGCGCGTGAGCGCTTACTTCAGCTGGCAGATGTCCAGCACGTTCATGTCGGTGTAGTCCAGGTTCTCGCCGCCCATCGCCCAGATGAAGGCGTAGTTGGCGGTACCCGAACCCATGTGGATCGACCACGGCGGCGAGACCACCGCCTCGTCGTTCTGCATGACGATGTGGCGCTGCTGGTCCGGCTGGCCCATGAAGTGGTAGACGCGGTCGTTGGCGCCGAGGTCGAAGTAGAAATAGACCTCGCTGCGGCGGTCGTGCAGGTGCGGCGGCATGGTGTTCCAGACGCTGCCCGGCTTGAGCACGGTCAGGCCCAGCAGCAGCTGCGAGGACTGGCAGGTGGCCGGCACGATGAACTGGTAGATCGTGCGCTCGTTGCTGGTCTCCAGCGCGCCGCGCTCCAGCGCCACCGCGTCCTTGATCGACAGCTGCTTGGTCTCGAAGCGCGCGTGCGCCGGGGTCGAGGTCAGGTAGAACTTGGCCGGATTGGCGGCGTCGGCCGAAGCGAAGCTCACCTCTTCGCTGCCCATCGCCACGTACAGGCCGTCCTTCGGGCCCAGGGTGTAGGCGGTGCCGTCGACGGTCACCGTGCCGGTGCCGCTGCCGACGTTGATCACGCCGAGCTCGCGACGCTCCAGAAATGCCTTCCCCGCGGCCGAGGCCGGTTCGGTCTGCTTAGGCAGCGACACGGTCTTGCCCACCGGCGCGGCGCCGCCGATCACGAAGCGCTCGTAGTGGGTGTAGTTCAGCCGCACTTCGTCGGCGGCAAACAGCTCGCCGATCAGGTACAGGTCGCGCAGCTCGTCGTTGCTCGCGCCCTGCATGACGCCGGGGTGGGTCGCGTAATAGGTCTTCTGGTACATCGGTCGGCTCCTCGGGGCGGGGCGCGGTGCTGCTGGCGCGGGCCGCGGCATTGCGGTGGAAAGGCATTCTAGCGAATGGCGGTAACCGGTGTCATATCGCGGTGCGGCATGAAATCCGGCACTGCCCTGCCGGGTTGGCGGGACTCAGGCGGGGGGCTGGCAGGAGTCGCGGACGATCAGGTGCGGGCGGACGCTGGCCATCGGCACGGGCGCGCTGTCGGTGCGGATCAGCATGGTCGCGGCGATCCGGCCGGTGTCGCGGGTCTGGCGCCGCACCGAGGTCAGCGATGGCCACAGCCGTGCGGCCAGCGGGCTGTCGTCGTAGCCGATCACCGACAGGTCGCGCGGGATGCTGATCCCGGCACGCATGGCGACCTTGTAGACGCCGGCGGCCATCTCGTCGTTGCCGCAGAAGATCGCGGTCGGCCGGTTCTTGCCGGCCAGCAGCTTCTCGGCCGCGGCCACGCCGGACTCGAAGGTGTAGCTGGCCTCGATGATCCGCGACTTCGGCACTTCGATGCCGCGCCGGGCCAGCGTTTCGACGAAGCCCTCGGTGCGCTCGATCGCCGAGCCGTAGGCCAGCGGGCCGGTGATCAGGGCGATGTCGCGGTGGCCCAGGGTCAGCAGGTAGTCGGCCGCCTCGGCCGCGCCATCGCGGTCGTGGGTGACGATCATCCGCCCGTCGGTGTCCTCGAAGCCGACCGGCACGATGCGGGTGTAGCGGCAGCTCATCTCGGCCAGCATGTCGGCCAGGTTCTGGTCTTCGGACGCGCGCGGAATCAGCATCACCCCGTGCAGCTTCTGCTGCTGGACGAAGCGGCGCACGCCGTCGATGTAGCCGGGGCTGCGCGTGTCGCAGGGATGCACGACCAGCTCGAAGCCCGACTCGCGCAGCGCGTCCAGCGCGCCGTACTGGATGTCGACGATGTACTGGGCGGTCGGGTTGTCGTAGACCATGCCGATCAGGAACGAACGGCGGAAGGCCAGGCCGCGCGCCAGCGGATCGGGCACGTAGCCGACTTCGCGCATCAGCGTCTCGACCTTCTCCCGGGTGTCCTTACGAACCAGCGGCGAGTGGTTGATGATCCGCGAGACGGTTTTCTTCGAGACGCCGGCCAGCCGGGCGATGTCGTTGATCGTGGCCGCCTTGCCCTTGGGCAGGCGGTCGGCCGGTGGTGCGGAAGAAGGACGCGCGGGCATCGGGAGGGTCGGCGGAAGGGTCGGTCGATTCTAGCCGGAGCGGCGGGGTCGTTGTCCCCCCGGGGACAAACCCGGGGATCTGCGGAAAGCGTGCCGGTCAGGCGCGCAGCACCGCCGGCAGCCACAGCGACAGCTGGGGGAACAGGGCCACGATCAGCAGCACGATCAGCGCGGCCAGCCAGAACGGCCAGATCGTGCGCATGCTCTGGGCCACGGTGATGTTGCCGATCGAGGTGCCGATGAACAGCACCGAGCCCACCGGCGGGGTGATCAGGCCGAGCCCGCCGGCCAGGATCATCACCAGGCCGAAGTGGATCGGGTCGACTCCGTAGGCCTTGACCACCGGCAGGAAGATCGGCGTGCAGATCAGGATCTTCGGCGCCAGGTCCATGAACATGCCCAGCACCAGCAGGATCGCCACGACCATCAGCAGCACCGTGGTCTGGCTGTCGGCGACCGACTTGAGGAAGTCCACCGCCGCCGCCGGCACCTGCAGGTAGGCCAGCAGCCAGCCGAACACCGCCGCGGTCGCGATCACGAACAGGATCACGCCGGTGGTGCGCGCGGCGTGGACCACGGCGGCGCGGAACTCGGCCCAGCGCAGCTGCCGGTACAGGACGACGGTGACCAGCAGCGCGTAGACGACCGCTATCGCGGCCGACTCGACCGCGGTGAAGATGCCGGCGCGGATGCCGACGAAGATCAGCAGGATCAGGCCCAGGCCCGGCAATGCGGTGAGCAGGCGCAGCGCCACCGCGCGCCAGCCGGGGAACACTTCGGTGCCGTAGCCGCGGTAGCGGGCCACCGCATAGCCGGTGATCATCATCGCCACGGTCATCAGCAGCGCCGGGATGATGCCCGCGGCGAACAGGTCGGCGATCGACAGGCCGCCACCGGCCGCGGCCGAGAACAGGATCAGGTTGTGCGAAGGCGGCACCAGCAGCGCGACCAGCGCCGCGGTCATGCACACGTTCACCGCGTAGTCGCGCTCGTAGCCGCGGTTGATCATCTGCGGGATCATCGTGCCGCCGACCGCCGAGACGTCGGCCAGCGCCGAACCGGACACGCCGCCGAAGAACAGCGAAGACAGCACGCTGACCTGGCCCAGGCCGCCGCGCATGCGCCCGACCAGGGCCGCGGCGAGCGCGATCAGCCGTTCGGAGATGCCGCCGCGCAGCATCAGTTCGCCGGCGAAGATAAACAGCGGGATCGCGATCAGCGACACCGAGCCGCCGCCGGCGGAAATCTGCTGGACCAGCACGATCGACGGCACGTCCAGGTAGAACAGGGTGGCCAGCGAAGCCACCGCAAGCGAGAAGGCGACCGGAACGCCGAGCAGCAGGAGCAGGACGAACAGCCCCAGGAGGATGGCGATGGCCATGGATCAGGCTTCCTTGTTGCGCGCGGACTGCAGGACCAGCCACGCCTTGTTCAGGGCGAACACGCAGATCAGCGCACCGCCAATGGACAGCGGCAGGTAGTTGATGCTCTGCGGCATCGACGCGCCGGCGGCCTTGATGTCCAGCCCGTCGAGCAGCAGCACGCCGGACCAGCCGGCGATCAGCATGCCGACGCCGGCCATCAGCAACGGGCGGGCCACGTCCAGCACCCGGCGCACGCTGCGCGGCAGCTGCTCGGCCAGCAGGTAGAAGCCGAAGTGGCGGCCGGTGTGCACGCCGGTGGCGGCACCCAGGCTCATCGCCGTGCTCAGCAGCAGCAGGGTGACCGGCTCGGTCCAGCTGGGCGAATCGTTGATCACGTAGCGCGCGAACACCTGCCAGCCCTGCACCACCACCAGCCCGACCAGCGCGGTGGCGGCAATGGCGATGGCGATGCCGGCGAGGCGGTCGAGCAGGCGTTGCGCGGGACTGTGGACGACGGGAACGGCGGGCTCGCTGGTATGACTCATGGGGACTCGGCTCAGGCGAGGTCGCGGATGCGACGGTACAGCGCTTCGATCTCGGGAACGCGGTGGTATTCGTCCAGCAGTGGCTGCGCCGCCTTGCGGAACGCGGCCAGGTCGACGTCGTTGATCTTGATGCCGTGCTCGATCACCGCCTTGCGCGCCACGCCATCCGACTCGTCCCACTTGGCGCGCATCAGCGGCACCGACTCGCGCGCCACGCGTAGCAGCAGCTCGCGGTCGGCGGGCGACAGCGACATGAAGCTGGCGCGCGACATCAGCAGCACGTCCGGCGCGTACGAGTGCCGGGTTTCCGACCAGTACTTCGCGGCTTCGAAGTGGCGGCTGGAGTGGAAACTGCGCATGTTGTTCTCGGCGCCATCGATCATGTGCGTTTCCATCGCCGAGAAGGTCTCGCCCAGCGACATCGGCGTCGGATTGGCGCCGAGCAGGCGGACCAGCTCGATGAAGATGTCCGAGGCCGCCACGCGCATCTTCATGCCGTGCAGGTCCTTCGGCTCCACGATCGGGTGCTTGGTGTTGTAGAAGCAGCGCGCGCCGGAGTCGTAGATGGCCAGGCCGACCAGCTCGCGGGTCTCGAAGCTGCGCAGCACCTCGTCGCCGACGTCGCCGTCGATGACCCGGCGCAGGTGCTCGACCGAATCGAATACGTACGGCAGGCACAGCGCCTGGGTCAGCGGGAAGGCGTTGTTGAGCGCGCCGGAGAACACCCGGGTGATGTCGATCACGCCGTAGCGGGCCATGTCGATGGCTTCCGACTCGCGGCCGAGCTGGCCGGAGTGGTACAGGCGCAGCTTCAGCCGGCCACCGGTCTCGCGTTCGAGGGTCTGCCCGATCCAGCGCACCGCTTCGACGGTCGGGTAGTCGGTGACGTGCACGTCGCTGGCGGTGAGCACGCGATGCCCTGCGTCGTCGATCTTGTCCGAGCCGGCGAAGGCACGCCCGCTCATGGCCAGCGGCAGCGCGCAGGCGCTGGCGCCGCCGAGCAGCAGCCGGCGCCGGGTCAGGCCGCTCATGCAGCCGGCTCCGCGCCGGCAGGCACCGCGTGGCAGTCGAGCGTGCCGTGGCCGTCGAACACCACGCGCGCGTGCTGGCCGGCGACGATGTCGTGGATGCCGGTGGCATTGCCGGTGGCGATGTACTCGCCGGCCCTGAGCGGGCGGCCGCGTCGGGCCGAGCGCGACAGGGCGAAGGCGAAGGCGGCGCGCAGGCCACCGGGCAGGCGCTGGGCGCCGCCGCTGCCGACGCTGGCGTCGTCGATGAAGGTCTCGGCCAGCAGCGTCGATTCGTCCAGTGCGGTCCAGCCGGGCACTTCCGCGCCCAGGATCAGGCCGTTGTTGTTGCCGAAGTCGGAAATCACCACGCGCGGGCCGAGTTCGTTGATCGTCGCCAGCGGACTGCTGGCCACTTCCACGCCGATATACAGGGTCGCCGGCAGCGCGGCGGCCTCCTCGGGGCTCCAGTCGAGCTTGCCTTCCGGGGCATCGGCGTCGAGCCGCAGCACGTATTCGGCCTCGACCGCGCCGAAGCCGCCGCTGAACACCGGAATCGGCGTGCTGCCACCGGTAGCATTCCAGAACCGGCGGGCGAAGATCGGGCCGAGCAGGCGCTCGTCGCCGGACCCGTCGCGGCGCTCCGCGGGGATGTAACCGACTTTCCAGCCGACCACGGTGTCCGGCCACTGGGCGATCGCCAGGTCCTGGACCTTGTAGGCGGTGACCAGGTCGCCGGGAATGGCGCCAGGAAAGGCGGCCAATGCCTCGCCGCGACGGCGCGCGGCGACGAACCGGTCCGCGATGGCCGACAGTTCCGTTGCCGCCGGCACGTCGCCGTCGTGGCCTGTAACAGTGCTCAAGGTGTTTCCTCGGAAAAGTGCGCGTGATGTGTTGCGCCGCGGCTCGACAGCGAGCGCTTGGCCTGTATATGGTAAACCGGTGTCATGCGGCAATGTGCACTGCGTCCCCGTATCGCTGCACGCTGCAACGCAACATCCGCAGGAGGGCTTCATGCATGCATCCGGTTCGGTCCTGTCGGCCGTCCGTCAGCGGCCGATCAGGGCCCGGTGGCGGGCCCTGCTGGCCAGTCTGGTGGCGCTGGCCACGATGACGGCGGTGCCGTCCCTGGCCGCGAACCCGCCGCCGCAGTTGCAGGTGTGGCCGGGCATGGCGCCCGGTTCCGAGGGCCTGGATCTGGTCCAGCGCGTGGTCGAACGCAGTACCGATCCGGCCCTGCCCGACCGCTATGTCGACAGCGTGGCCGCCCCGTCGCTGACCGTGTACCGCCCGGCCCATCCGGACGGTCGTGCACTGCTGGTGATCCCCGGCGGCGGCTACCAGCGCGTAGTCCTGGACAAGGAAGGCAGCGCGCTGGCGCCGGCGTTCGCCGACGCCGGCGGCCTGACCCTGTTCGTCCTGCAGTACCGCCTGCCGGGCGAAGGCCATCGCAACGCGCGCGACGTGCCGCTGGCCGACGCCCAGCGTGCGCTGCGGCTGATCCGCCTGCACGCGGCCGAATGGGGCCTCGATGCGGCCAGCGTCGGGGTGATGGGTTTCTCTGCCGGCGGACACGTCGCCGCCAGCCTGGCCACGCGCCACGCCGAGCGCGCCTATGCGCCGCAGGACGCGGCCGATGCGCTGGACGCGCGGCCGGCGTATGCGGTGCTGGTCTATCCGGTGATCGACATGGGCGCGCACGCGCACCCCGGATCGCGGCAGAAACTGCTCGGCGATGCGCCGGATCCGGCGGCGGTGCGCGCGTACTCGCTGCAGGAGCGGGTCGACGCGTCGACCCCGCCGGTGTTCCTGCTGCATGCGCAGGACGACACCACCGTACCGGTGGAGAACAGCCTGTTGTTCGAGGCGGCGCTGCGTCGCGCCGGCATCGAACACGAAACCCACCTCTACGCGCACGGCGGCCACGGCTTCGGCGTGCGCGGCGCGCAGGGCACGCTGGCGTCGTGGCCGTCGCTGGCGATTGCCTGGATCCATGCGCATGCACTGCTGCCCCGCACCGCCAGCGCACCCTCCGACGACAGGACCGATTGAACGATGTCGAATCCGAATCCGCCGGCTGTCCCCGACACCACGACCGCCGATCCGCAGCGCCGCCGCCTGCTGCAGGCGGCCGGCGCGCTGACCGGCCTCGGCCTGGCCGGCGTGATGCCGTGGGCGCACGCCGCATCCGGCGCAAGGACTGTCGTCGCCGGCACCCGCCATGGCCGCGTGCGCGGCAGCGTCGAGCAGGGCGTGCACGCCTTCCGCGGCATCCGCTACGGCGCCGACACCGCGCCCACCCGCTTCCAGCCGCCGCGCGCGCCGCAGGCCTGGCACGGCGTCGCCGACGCGCTGGCCTACGGCGCGTCGGCACCGCAGCGCGGCAAGGAAGGACAGGAAGGCGGCGAGGATTGCCTGTTCCTCAACGTGTGGACGCCGGGCCTGGGTGATGGTGCGCGCCGGCCGGTGCTGTTCTACATCCACGGCGGCGGCTTCGACACCGGCTCGGGCAGTTCGCCGCTGTACGACGGCAGCCGCCTGTGCGTGCGCGGTGACGTGGTCGTGGTCACGGTCAACCATCGCCTCAACGCGTTCGGCTACCTGTACCTGGGCCAGCTCGGTGACGCCGGTTACGCCGCGTCCGGCAACGCCGGCCAGCTCGACCTGGTGCAGGCGTTGCAGTGGGTGCGCGACAACATCGCCGGATTCGGCGGCGATCCGGACAACGTCACCGTGTTCGGCCAGTCCGGCGGCGGCGCCAAGATCGCCACGCTGATGGCGATGCCGGCCGCGCGCGGTCTGTTCCACCGCGCCTGGACGATGAGCGGACAGCAGGTCACCGCCGCCGGTCCGCGCGCGGCGACGCAGCGTGCGCAACGCTTCCTCGAGACGGTCGGGATCGATCCGGCGGCGGCCGACGCGGTCGCGCGGCTGCGTGCATTGCCGGCGGAGCGGATCCTCGATGGCACGAGCGCCCGCGACTTCTCGCGGATCGAGGACACGCGCCTGTACTTCGGTCCGGTCATGGACAGCGAAGTGCTGCCGCGGCATCCGTTCTGGCCCGACGCGCCGGCGCAGTCGGCCGCGATCCCGATGGTGATCGGCAACACCCGCGACGAGACCCGCGCCTTCCTCGGCAACGATCCGCAGAACTTCGCCCTGGACTGGGACACGCTGCCGGCGCGGCTGGAGAAGAACCAGTTCGTCGACATCCGCGTCGACCGGGTGGTGGACGAATACCGGCGCCTGTATCCGCAGGCCACCGCGTCGGACGTGTTCTTCGCCGCGACCACCGCCGGCCGTTCCTGGCGCGGTGCGATCGAGGAACTGGAAGCGCGCGCGCGCCAGGAACACCCGCTGGCACCGACCTGGGCCTACCAGCTGGATTGGGGCTCGCCGCTGGACGGCGGCAGGTTCCGCGCCTTCCACACCCTGGACATCCCGCTGGTGTTCGACAACATCGGCCAGCCCGGCTCGCGCACCGGCAACGGCGCGGACGCGCAGGCGATGGCCGACGCGATGAGCGGTGCGTTGCTGGCGCTGGCGCGGCATGGCGATCCCAACCACGCCGGGCTCGCGCGCTGGGAGCCGTATTCGATGGCGCGCCGGCAGACCATGCTGTTCGACGTGCCGGCCACGCTGGCCGACGATCCGCGCGGTGCCGAACGCCGCTTCTGGCAGCAGGCGCCGTTCGTCCAGCGCGGCACGATGTGAGCGCGGGCATGGCCGGGCGCACGCCGCTGCTGTTGCTGCCCGGCCTGCTCTGCGACGCGCGGGTCTGGCGCGACCAGGTGCAGGCGCTGGCCGACGTCGCCGATGCGGCCGTGCCCGACCTCAGCCTCGACGACAGCATCGCCACGATGGCCGCACGCGTGCTCGCTTCCGCACCGGAGCGTTTCGCCCTGGCCGGGCTGTCGATGGGTGGGTATGTCGCGTTCGAGATCCTGCGCCAGCAGCCGGCGCGGGTGTCGCGCCTGGCCCTGTTCGACACCAGCGCCGCACCGGATTCACCCGAGCGCGCGCGGCAGCGGCGGATGGGGATTGCCGCCATCGGGCAGGGCCGCTTCGTCGGCGTGACCCGCCAGCTGCTGCCGCGGCTGGTGCATGCGCGCCATGTCGACGGGCCGGTTGGCGCGGAGGTGCAGGCGATGGCGCAACGCGTCGGCGCGCAGGCCTACCTGCGCCAGCAGGGCGCGATCCTTGGCCGCGTCGATTCGCGTCCGTTGCTGCCGAAGATCGACGTGCCCACGCTCGTCGTCGTCGGGGCCGACGACGTGATGACGCCGCCCGCCGAGTCCGAGGCGATCGCCGCGGCGATTCCCGGCGCCGTGCTGCACAGGCTGTCCGCATGCGGCCACCTGCCGCCGATGGAACTTCCCGCCGAAAGCACGGCGCTGCTGCGCGACTGGCTGCGCGGCTGACCGGCCTCAGGGCGCGACGACGAGCGAGGCCAGCGGCACCCGTGTCACCGCGATGTCTTCCTTGTTGATCGCGTAGGCGACATACAGGGATCCGTTCCAGACCACGCTCTTGGGATAGTGGTAGCCGGGCCGCTTGTAGCGGCCGGCGTGGCGCAGCGGCGGCAGCGTGTCGCCACCGCGCAGCAGGAAGCTGCGATCGAACACGCGCCCGTCGGCGGACAGGGTCAGCGCCAGCGGCACGCGTACGCGGTCGGCATTGGACGCGTTGACCAGGAAGGCGCTGCCGTCGGCCAGGTTGCCGGCGCTCTGCTTGGCGCGCGCGTCCGGCATCGCCGTCAGTGCCGGCGTCGACCAGTGCTCGCCGCGATCGCAGCTTTCGCTGGCCAGCTGCCGGTAGCTGCTGGCCTGGTCGCGGAACACCATCACCGCGCACTCGCCGGCCGCGTCGCGGCGCAGGAACAGGCTCGGCTCCAGTTCGCGGCTCACCCGTCCCTCGTGTGCAAGGTTGGCCATCGCACCGCGCCGCCAGCCCGACACGCCGAGCGGATCGTCGGTGAAGAACGGCGCGACGATCATTCCCGGCCGGGTGTGGAACGCGCCGACGATCCGGCCATCGGCCAGCGCATGCGGATCCTGCTCGATGACGCCTTCGAGCGGGGCGCCGTCGCCGGCGGTCACGCGTTGCGGCGGCGACCAGTGGCTGCCATCGCTGCTGCGCATGTACGCGGTCCAGCCGCCGTCGCCGGACTGGAAGCCGCTGGGCCAGACGTTGAGGTAGGCGACCAGCGTATCGCCGTCGGTCCACCAGCCGCCGCTGGAATGCATCGCGCCGCCTTCGCCGGCCGGCGCCAGCACCTGCGGTGGCGACCAGTGCATGCCGTCGTCGCTGTGGCTGTACAGCACCCTCGTGTCCGCCGAGTCCTCGTCCTCGCGCGAGCTCTGCCACTGCACGTACAGCCGGCCCTTGAACGCGACCGGCACCGCGCCGTTGTTGAAGCGGTCCTGCGCCGGTGCCGGCGCGAACACGGTGAAGCTTTCGGTACCGGGGGCCGGACGCAGGCCGCGATCGGCGGCGGCCGGATCGAACAGACCGGGTGCGATCGCGTAGGGCGCATCGGCCGCGGGTTGCACGGTCGACGCGGCCGGCACCCCGGCGGCGGCGAGAAGCAGCGACAGCAGGGTGGGCAGCGGCATGATCGATCCCGGTCGTGGGGTGCGGGGCGCAGCGCGCACCCTGCACGTCGTTGCTCAGTAGTCGAGCGCGCGGTACCTGAAGTCGCGGAAGTGGACCTTGCCCTCGCCGGCGGCGTAGATCGCCGGCTTCAGCGCGAGGAACTGGCCGGCCACGTTGTGGTGGTAGCCGGACACCTCCATCTGCACCGGGTACTTCTGCCAGGTCTTGCCGTCGGTGCTGGTGTGGATGGTCAGGATGTGCTGGTTGTTGGTCACGCGCAGCCACAGGCGGCCGCCCTTGCCTGGCGGCAGGCCACCGGTCGGGCGTTCCTGGCCGTAGCGGTGCATCACGAACTTTTCGCCGTTGCTGCCCACGCCCGCGTACAGCCGGTCGTTGTAGAACAGCAGCGCGCCACCGACTGCGCCCGGCTCGATCTCCATCTCCACTTCGAACTGGTAGGCCTTGTCGCCGGCGATCACGGTCAGCGGCGAGCTGTCGGCTGGCGTGCGGCCCTTGCCCTGCACGGTCATCGCGCCGTCGCCGAAGGACAGGCGCTTGTACTCGTCCTGCGCCGGCGCGAAGAACGACCACTGGCCGCCCAGCGACGTGCCATCGAAGCTGTCCGACAGGGCCATGCCATGCTGGCCCACCGAGGTGCCGCTGGGCTTCTTCAGCGGCTTGCCGAGGTCGCCGCCCCTGGCGACGAACCAGCCGTCGGCGGTCCACTCGATCGGTTCGAGCAGCGCCTGCCGGCCCAGCGTCCAGTACCCGTTCTCGTAGCCGTGGTACATCATCCACGAACGGCCGTCGGTGCCGTCGACCAGCGTGGCGTGGCCGCGCGACCACCACGGTTCATCGCGGCTGACGGTGCGGGTGATCGGATTGTGCGGCGAGTTCTGCCACGGCCCGTGGATCGACTTCGAGCGCGCGGTGATGACCATGTGCCCGGTCGGTGGGCCGGCGGTGCCGCCGACCGCAGTGGTCATGTAGTACCAGTCGCCGTGCTTGCTGATCTTCGGGCCTTCCTGCGCGTAGCCTTCCACGTCCCAGCTTTCCGGATACTTCCAGCCGTCGTAGACGTGCTTGGGTTCGCCGACCACGCTCAGGCCGTCGTCGGACAGCTGCACGTAGTCGCCACCTGACAGGAACAGGTAGCGCTTGCCGTCCTCGCCGACCGCATGGCCCGGATCGATGTATTTGCCCAGGCCCAGGTTGACCGGCTCGCTCCACGGGCCGCGGATGTCGTCGGCCCAGACCACGTAGTTGCTGCGCAGGTTGCCTTCGGTGCCGCCGGTGCGGGCCGGGAAATAGATGTAGTAGCGGCCCTTGTGCTTGACGATGTCCGGCGCCCACACCGAGCCGACGTTCCTGGTGATCGCATGGCCCAGCGGCTGCCAGTTGACCAGGTCGCGCGAGTGCCAGATCGGCAGGCCGGGATAGGCGTCGAACGAGGACGAGGTCAGGTAGTAGTCGTCGCCGTCCTTGAGCACGGACGGATCGGGCCGGTCGCCGGCGAACACCGGATTGAGATAGGTGCCGTCACCGAGGTCGGCCTGGCGCTGGTGTTCGATGCCGCGCTTCCACGGACTGGTGGTGGCGACGGGCGCGGCGGCATGCGCCGCCAGCGGCAGCATCAGGAACAGCAGCGAGGAAACGCGGAAGACCATCTTCGACTCCATTGCGGGGGTGGAGGCAGGGCTGGCACGCCATGGGTGCAGGTCCTGCAGGAACAACCGCGCGGGCTCGCGCCCGCGCGGGTCGGACGTCAGTGCAGCGGACGGCGGTTGTTGAGCCGGGTGGTTTCCTCGGCGTCGCCGTCCAGCGAAACGCGTACGTGCAGGTTGGCCGGGTCGATGCCGGTCGGCAGCGGCAGGCGCACCTGCGTGGTCCTGGGCTTCAGGTCGGCCGGAGCTTCCATCGCCGGCACGACCGCGCGCGCCAGCTCGCGGCCACGCGCATCTTCCAGCACCGCGTAGCCGGTGCCGGTGCCGACATGGCCCAGGCTGTGCACGGTCAGCTCGACCACGCCATCGGCCACGCGCACGTCGCCGCGGCCGATGCCCAGGTCCGGGCGGCGATCGACCGGCGTGCCCTTCTCCACCAGTTCGAACTCCATCACCACCGTCTGCATCGGCGGGAACACCACGTCCACCGATGCGCTCTTCTCCAGGGTGAACTCGCGCGTGGTGGCCTTGCCGTCGATGCGGTCGTCGCCATCGCGATCGCTGCCGCTGGTCATCCGCCAGGTGCCGGCGTCGATGTTCCAACCGGTCATCGTCGCGTGCTGCGCCCGCTTGCCGGTATTGAAGCCGATCACCTTGAAGCGGTCGCGACGCGGGTCGGGCACCAGGATCGCGACCTGCTCGGCCGCGCCGTCCTGCGCGAAGCGCCAGCTGACGGTATGGCCGGGATAGGACTGGTTGCGCTCCAGCGCGATGCCGCCCAGGCGCTCGCGCTGCAGCAGGTCGGTCGCCACTTCCACGCGGTCGGACCACCAGTGGCCTTCGGTGACCATGTACGCGTACAGGGCCTTGGTCTCGATCGCCTCGGCGTGCAGCGCTTCCAGGTACTTCTTGTCGCCGGTGAGCTGCCAGGCGACGAGGCTGGCGAAGCCGGTGTCGCCCTTGTCGGCGTTTTCGACCAGCGTCTTGCCCCAGTCGGCCTGGCGGCCGAGCACGCTCAGGAAGTTCTCGCCGACATTGCCCAGGCTGCCGACGCCGCTGCGCAGGGCGCGGTAGTCGAGCGCGCGTAGGTAGCGGTCGTCGCCGGTCCAGCGCCACGCGGCCCAGAACAGGTGCATCACGTCGCCTGCGCCCGAACCCTTGACCAGTTCGCCGCCGCGGGTCTTGCCGGTAGCCCAGTTGATCTCGTTGGGCAGCACCCACTGGCCGTCCTCGGCGGTGTAGGCGTGGGCCAGGTAACCATCGGCCAGGCCGGTGACCAGCTTGCGGCCGGTCGGGTCGGCGTTCCAGTCGCCGAGCAGGAACGCCGGCGCCAACGCCGGGAACGAATACGGCTTCTGCCACTGCCAGTTCGGCTCGCGGTAGACCTTGTTGCCGCCGTACCAGTTGCTGGAGAACAGCAGGTGGCCCTGCGGATTGGGCAACACGATGCGCTCGTCGAACGCCTCGACCGTGCCCATCAGCCGCTCGAGGGTCAGCGGATCGCCCCAGTTGAGGTAGAGCATCGCGCTGTTGGCGTTGATGCCGTCCTCGTAGGCGTGCAGCTCGTCGGTGGTGATCGCGCCCATGCCATTGGCGAACATGTCGTTGCGGTAGATCGCATCGGACAGCGCGGTCATCGAGGCGTTGATCTTGTCCGGCTGCACGCCCATCAGCGCGATGCCCGGCCACTGCTGGATCAGGTCGGAATCGTCGGACAGGCCACCACCGAAATCGCCGTACTCGACCTGGCGGTTGTCGATCCACCAGTCGACGAAGCGGCGCGCGTAGCCGAGATCCTCGAGCTGGCGGAACGCCCACAGCGGCACGCCCTTCGGCGCCCGCGGCTGGGTGAACGGCGGCCGGCCCTGGCTGTTGTAGCTGATGTCGTTCCAGTACTGGCGGCCGAGCACATGGTCCGGATCGACCCGCAGCAGGTCCGACAGGTCGGCGAACAGGCGCGAATACAGGCGCTGGCGCTTGGAGGTGGTGTGTTCCTCGACCAGGAAGCCCCAGTTGTCGCGGACCTGGTTGAAGCGGTCGGCGACGTGCTCCTTCTTCGCCTCGGCGCGGTCCTTGAACACCAGGCGGATCTGCGCGCCATCGAGCGAGCTCGCGTTGAAGCCGGGCGCGGCCGAGGCGACGCTGAGCCACAGGCTGTCGGCGCTGAGGATGCGGTCGCGCAGGTCCAGCCACAGCGTGCGCTTCTGGTTCGGCTTGACCGACACCGACACGTCGATCATGTCGCGCGCAGGCCAGATCGGATCCTTGATCCGGATGTTGAGCGGGATCAGGCCGTCCTGCGTGGCCGGCAGGTCCAGCGCGGGAAGGTCGATGGCCACGCCATCCAGGCCGTCGTACATGTTCTCCCAGCTGTAGGACCAGCTGCGGATCAGCGGCTGCGCGGCCGGCGCGGCGCCGACGCTCGAAGGAATGAGCACGTGCACGATCGGCTCGGGCGACGCCGGCAGGGTGTCGTCGTCGCGCTTGCGCGAACCTGCTCCCTTGGGCAGCGCCAGCACCGTGCTGCGCCCGGCGGGCTGGAAGCGGCCGTCGATGTAGCGGCGCAGCGCCTGCACGTTCTCGTAGTCGGGCAGCGCGGTGCTGTTGACGATGTAGGTCTGTTTGACCGTGCCCTTCGGCTCGGCCGCATCGCTGGCGTGGTAGGCCCAGATCTCCTGGATCGGGGTTTCCTGGGTGGTGTTGGTGAAGCGCACGTGGCCGCCGCGGCGTTCGGCGAAATCGTCGACGCTGCGGACCACGCCCTGCGCGCGCTCGAACAGCGGCTGCAGGTGCGTCGCATCGCTGCCGTAGCTGGCCTGGCCGTAGGCGGCGCCGCGGATCTCGATGCGGTTGAACGGTTCGTCGGGCATGGTCAGGTCCAGCGCCTGGCCGCCTTCGACGTAGGTGTTCCAGTCGGGCAGCTGGAAGTAGTCCAGGCGGCCGGGCAGGCGCGAGCGGTTGTACACGCCGGGCCAGGTCGTCTCCGGGATGCCGTCGCTGCCCTTCCACATCCACGCCTTCTTGTCGCGCACGTCGTCGAAGCCGAGCAGGCGGATCGTGTTCGTCGCCGCCTGCAGCGCCGGCGGCGTGGCGTGGTCCCAGCCGTAGCGGTGGCGCCACGCGGCAGTGCGCGCGTCATCGCCGATCGCGACCGCCGTCGTCGGCGTGGCGCGGGCCAGGTCGCCGCGCCTGGCCAGCACGGCGACACCCGATGCATCGAGCATGCGGTCGTAGACGCGGATCTCGTCGAAGTCGCTGCCGCGCAGGAAGTTGTAGCGACTCTGCACCTGGTAAGGCGCCATCACCCGCCCGGCCAGACCGAGCTGGTCGAGCGCGGCGTCGTAGTCGGCGGTGGTGTCGACCTTCGCCACTTCCCTGCCATCGACGAACAGGCGCACGCCCCGGGTCTCGTCCCAGGCGAAGGCCAGGTGGGTCCAGTCGTCCGGACCTGGCGCCTTGTCGAGCTTGAACGACACCCGCGTGCGCGCCAGGTTGGCGTCGGTGACGAACGCGTCGAAACCATGGCCGTTCCAGTCGATGCGCAACCAGGCCATGTCCCAGCTGCTGTGGTCGGCGTAGCCGACGCGGAAGATCACGAACGGCGCCTCGCCCACCGCATAGCGCGGGCGCCAGAAGAACGACAGCGTGCCGCGCTCGGCGAAGATGTTGCCCGGCGCATCCCAGGCCAGCACGCCATCGTCGGCCCATTCGATCGCGCCACCCTGCACGCCGGTCGGAACGATCTTCACCCGGTCCTGGAAGTTGGGCACCGCTTCGCCGCCGGCGTGGTCGGCGACGAAGCCCTGGTCGGCCGAGACACGGAACAGCAGCTGCGGCGGATCACCCGGCGGTGCGGCCAGGGCTGGCAGCGCCGCCAGGGTCGAGCCGAAGAGCAGGGAATGCAGGCAGGTGCGGAGGGACGACTTCATCGGATCCGGGGGTTCCCAATCAGGCGGGCGCGCGGGCCGGTATCGGCCTGTCGTGCCCGGGGCAGGTCTTCGGTCACCGCCGGGCCGGAAAGTTCCTGCGCAACGGACTGGCGACGAAGGTTGGCGTGGAAAGATCGAGGTGGCTACGGAGGGGAAAGGGAGGGCGGCAGGTAACCGGTGTCCGGCTTCTCCGGTACCGCGGCGGCACTTTCCGTCATGGCCGCAGAGGGTTGAAGCCGGTGCCCCGGTCAAATGACACCGATGGTCAAAAATAGAGGCTCCGCTGCTCCTTGGCATCTTGCAACGCAGCACCGGAGAGCCGGATGGCGTGCCTTTGCGGCACGGATGGCATGAAGTCCGCCGGGTGTCGCGCACGCGTTGCGCGCGCAAACAAAAAGGCCGAAGCGGCAACGCCGCTCCGGCCTTCCACCACAGCAACCGGTGGGATCGATCAGAACTTGTAGCGGATGCCCAGCAGGACCTGGCGACCGGTCTCGGCGTAGTCGAGCGGCAGCTGCGAGGTCGCACCCACCCACGACTGCAGCGTCGGCTCGTTGGTCAGGTTGATGCCTTCCAGGCTCAGCTCGATCTGCTCGCTCATCTTGTAGCGCACCGAAGCATCGACGAAGGTGCTGCCGGTCTGGCCATGCACGTCCTCGGTGAAGCCCGCCTCGGTGCCCGGTACCTGGATCAGGTAGTCGTCGCGGTTGGTGGCCGAGACGCGGCCGGCGAACTTGGCGCCTTCGTAGAACAGGGTGGCGTTCCACGAGTGGCGCGACAGGCCCAGCAGGTCGGTCTTCAGCGAGCTGGCGCCCGTGGAGGTCAGGTACTGGATCTCCGAATCGACGTAGGTGTAGTTCAGCTGGACGCCGAGGTTGCTCCAGTTGCCCGGCAGGAAGGTGAAGGGCTGGATGTAGTTGGCTTCCAGGCCCTTGACCGGACCGCCCGGCGAGTTGACCGGAACCGAGAACACGAAGTCGTCGGTCGGGCTCACGCCGAAGCTCTCGGCGACGCTGTCGGGCAAACCGCTGGTGTAGAACGGACGCACCTCGCGGGTGGTCTGCGCCCAGCTTTCGATGTCCTTGTAGAACAGACCCAGGCTCAGCAGGCCCGCGTCCTGGAAGTACCACTCGGTGCTGAGGTCGTAGTTGGTTGCGCGGGTCGGATCCAGGTTCGGATTGCCGCCGGTGATGGTGCGCGCGCCGCCGCTGACGCTGACGGTATTGCCGGGGGTCAGGCTGCCCAGGCTCGGGCGGCTCATCACCTTGGCCGCGGCGAAGCGGACCAGCAGGTCCGGCATGACCTCGGCGACCAGGTTCAACGACGGCAGGGTGTCGCTGTATTCGCGCTCGGCGACGATCGGGGTCAGCACGCCGCCGATGGTGGCCAGGCCGCTGGCGGTCTGCTTGGTCTTGACGTAGCGCACGCCGAAGTTGCCCGAGAACGGCACGTTGCCCAGGTCGGTCGAGAACTCGCCCATCAGGTAGCCGCCGCGGTCCTTCTCCTCGACGCTGCGGTCGCTGGCCGCGTACGGGCTGAGGGCGAAGGTGCCCTGGCCGCTGAAGATGTCGAAGTAGTCGGCGATGGAATCGAAGTTCGGCACGACCCAGGCGCCGGGCGAGCCGTCGACGCCGCTGAGGCGGGCCATCTGGATCATGTCGACCGGCACGATCGGCGTGCCGCTGGCGAAGTTCGGCACGATCGCCTCGTTGGCGGTACGGCGCCACTCCATCGAGTCGAAGGTGTAGTCCTTGGCCAGCACGCCGCCCTTCAGGCGGAAGCCGGGGCTGATCGCCCAGTCGAAATCGAGCTGCGCGGTGTCGAAGTCGTTCTCGACCTGGTTCTGGCGCATGCGGATGGTGGACAGCTCCCAACCGTTCGGGTTGGTCGGGTCGATGCCGTAGTTGAGCACCGGCGCCCACTTGTCGCCGCGGTAGTCGTAGCTGTACCCGTCGACGTCGTTCTTGTCCATCATGATCGTCGCCTGGATCGGGTTGTCGTGCTTGGACGACGAGGTGCCGATCTTGCCGCTGATGCTGAAGGCGTCGTTGAACTCGTGCTCACCGCTCAGGCTGATCTGCTTGAACTCGGTGCTCCACTCGTCGTAGCGGTTCTCCGCGCGCACGTCGACGTTGTCGAACTGGCCGTAGAGCAGGGCGCCGGTGGCCGGATCGATGTAGCCGTCCTTGACGATGGTGTTGGGCTTGCCGACGATCTTGGTCCCGTTCGGCAGCGTGGTCGTGTTGCGGCTGAAGGAGATCGCCTCGATGTAGTTCTCGCGGCGCTTCGCATCGATGTTCGAGTACAGCGCGTCGAGCGAGAACTCGGTGCTGTCGGTCGGCTTGAACTGCAGCGAGCCGGTGATGCCGGTGCGCTCCTGCTCGTGCTTCATCCAGGTGTAGCGCGGGAAGCGCGGGTGGTAGACGTCGGCCGCCAGCGCGTCGGTGAACGGCGAGGTCTTGGAGAAGCCGCCGTTGCTCGGGCCGTTGGCCCAGCGGCCGCTGCCGGTGCCTTCTTCCAGCGCTTCGCGCTCGGAATAGGCCACCGAAAGCAGGGCGCCGAACTTGCCGTCGGCCCAGGTGTTGGCGATCAGGCCGGCGAAACGCGGGTCGGCCGCGCCGGCCATGTCGTTGTAGCTGGCCTGGGCGCTGGCGGCGACGGTGAAGCCGTCGAAGTCGAACGGCTTGGAGGTGTTCAGGTCGACCGTGGCGCCGAGCGAGCCTTCCTCGACGTCGGCCTGCGCGGTCTTGCGCACGATCATCTGCGAGAACAGGTCCGAGGCGAAGACGTTGAAGTCGAAGCCGCGGCCGCGGTTGGTGCCGCCGTTCTGGTCGGTACTGCCGACCGTGGTCATGGCTTCCATCCCGTTGATGCGCACGCGGGTGAATTCCGGACCCAGGCCGCGCACGGAGATGCTGCGGCCTTCGCCGCCGTCGCGGGTGATGACCACGCCCGGGATGCGCTGCAGCGACTCGGCCAGGTTCAGGTCGGGGAACTTGCCCACGTCCTCGGAAACGATCGCGTCCACCACGCCGGCTTCGCCGCGCTTGATGTCGATGGCGCGCTCGAGGCTGGCGCGGTAGCCGGTGACGACGATGGTGTCCAGGTCGGTCGTCTGTCCGGCGCCAGCGGCCTGATCCTGCGCCGTGGCGGTGGCATCCTGGGCGAACGAAGCCGGCACGTACAGCGCCAGGCCGATCGCGGCGGCCAGTAAGGTAACCGGTGTCTTCCGGCGAATGTTGCGGGTATGCATATCCCCTCCCAAAGGAAATACTCGTGACTCTCGTGGATAGCGAAACGGTCATTGCCAGCTATGACACCGCTGGTCAAACGGGAAGCTAACACCTGCATCCGGCGGCATCATCTTGCAGCGCAGCACGGTCCCCGGCGGTCGGACGCCGTCGCCGACCTGTCCCGTGGCTAGAATGACACCGCTGGTCAGCGGCATCCGGGACGCCCGGCGTGCCACCATTCGCCGCCTGTCGGCGGTCGACGTGAGGAGAAGAGATGGCGCGTGTCGTGTGTTTCGGTGAACTGCTGCTGCGCATGAGCGCGCCCGGCCGCGAGCGGCTGCTGCAGAGCCCCCAGCTGGAAGTGCGCATCGGCGGTGCCGAGGCCAATGTCGGCGTGTCGCTGGCGTATTTCGGCCACCAGGTCGCGGCGGTGAGCACCGTGGCCGACAACGCGCTGGGCGAGGCCGCCAGCGGCGAGCTGCGCCGGCACGGGCTGGACACCACCGCGGTGCGCAAGGTGCCCGGGCGCATGGGCCTGTACTTCCTCGCCCCCGGCGCGATCCACCGTCCGGCCGAGGTCCTCTACGACCGCGCCGGCTCGGCCTTCGCCCTGGCCCCGGCCGACGCCTACGACTGGCCGGCCCTGCTCGACGGTGCCGACTGGCTGCACCTGTCCGGGGTGACCCCGGCGCTGGGCGCCAACACCGCCGCCACCGCCCTGGCCGCCGCGCGCGCCGCGCGCCGGGCGGGGGTCAAGGTCTCGTTCGACGGCAACTTCCGGCCCAAGCTGTGGGAGGTGTGGAAGGGCGATGCCAAGGCGATCCTGTCCGAGCTGATGGCCGAGGCCGACCTGCTGTTCGCCGACTACCGCGACATGGGCGTGGTGCTCGGCGGCCAGTATCCGCAGGCCGCGGCGCTGGCCCGGGTCGAGGCCGCGGCCGCCGATGCGTTCGCCGCCTTCCCGCACCTGAAGTGGATGGCCTGCACCATCCGCGAACCGCGCAACGTCGATGCGCACGCGCTGTCGGGCGTGCTGGTCGGCCGCGACGCCGGCACCGCGCTGGCGCCGCAGGAGGAAGTGGGCCCGATCGTCGATCGCATCGGCGGCGGCGATGCCTTCGCCGCCGGGGTGCTGCACGGCCTGGTCAAGGGTTGGATGCCGGAGAAGACCATCCGCTTCGGCCTGGCCGCCGGCTGCCTCAAGCATTCGATCCCCGGCGACTTCAACCTGGTTTCCGAAGCCGACGTCGAAGCGCTGGTCGGCGAAGGGCGCTTCGACGTCAAGCGCTAGGCGTCAGCGTTCGGGCACCCACGCGAAACCGTCGCCCTCGGCCTGGATGCGACCCAGGCCGGGGAACGGAAAGTGCACGGCGTAGATGCGCAGGTTGCCTTCGGCGGCGCGCTGCAGCAGTGCGCCGCGGCTGGCCTTGGCCAGCGCCGCATCGCCATCGAACTGCACCGTCCATTGCGGACGCCGCAGCGAAATCACGGAGTGATGCGCGGCATCGCCGATGTACAGCAGCTTCGCGTCGCCCGAGGTGATCTCGTAGGCGCTGTGCCCGGGGGTGTGGCCGTCCACGGCCACGGCGGTGACCACGCCCGGGACGACCGCCGCGCCCGGCTCGAAGGTCGCGACCTTCGGCTCGATCGCGCCGACGAGGGCCGCGGCGTCGGGCCGCTGCTTCAGCGCCGCCCATTCCGGCGCGGAAAGATGGATCGCCGCATTGGGAAACGCGAGCGCGCCATCGCCGGCCAGCAAGCCGCCGACATGGTCCGGATGCGCGTGCGAGATGAAGATGTCGGTGACCTGGCCCGGCTCGACGCCGGCGTCGTGCAGCGAGGCCTGCAGGTGGCCGGCGCGGGCGAAGTCCGCGTTACCGGCGCCGGTGTCGAACAGCAGGACCCGTGTGCCGGCGTGCACCAGCAGCGGCTGGATGGCCAGGTGCAGCGTGCCGGTTTCCAGGCCGGCGTCGGCCAGCACGGCGGAGATGTCGGCGACCGGCTGGCCGACGCCAAAGACGCTGCCGTCGTTGGGCAGGTCGATATCGCCGTCCTTGAGCGCGACCGCGTCCAACGCGCCGATGCGGAAGCGGAACACGTCCGCTTCGGCCGCCGCCGGCGCCGGCGCGGCGGGCGCTTCCGCCGCGGTCTGCGCTTCGGTGCCTGCCGTCGCGGTCGCCGCGGGCGGGGGATTCGAGCATGCGCCCAGGCCGGTGCCGGCGAGCAGGGCGAACATCAGTGCGGGGAGCGGCTTGCGGGTCATGCGGACCATGTGGATCTCCGGTGGGGACGCGGGATGTGGCGAAGGCTGCGAGACTAGGCAGCCGCTGTCGACGCGACAAGCTGCCGCGCCGGGACCTTCCGTTCCACGCCTCAGATGACCCGCAGCGTGATCGCCTTGAGCACCGCGCGGGTGCGGTCGCGGGTGCCGAGCTTGTCGAGGATGGTGGACACGTAGTTCTTCACCGTGCCTTCGGCCAGGAACAGGCTGCGCGCGATCTCCTTGTTGGAGTAGCCGCCGGCGAGCAGGCGCAGGATCGCGATCTCGCGTTCGCTGAAGGCATCGTGCGCCGGCGCCTCGTCGTGGAAGCGATAACGCGCGCGCACCGGCTCGGTGCTGACCGGGGCCAGCAGGCTTTCGCCGGCGGCCACGCGCACGATCGCCTCGCGGAGCTCCTCCGGCGCGGCGTCCTTGAGCAGGAAGCCCTGCGCGCCGGCTTCGCGCGCATGCAGCATCAGGTCGCTTTCGTCGAAGGTGGTCAGCAGCAGCACGGGGGTGGGGTCGCCCTGCTCGCGCAGTTCGCGCAGCGCGGCGATGCCGTCCAGGCCGGGCATGCGGATATCGCTGAGGACCACGTCCACCGGCTGCAGCTGCAGCGCATCGAGCAGGCCCTGGCCGTCCTCGGCCTCGAACGTGACCTGGATTCCCAGCCGTTCGAGCAGGGCGCGCAGGCCGGCGCGGACCAGCGCCTGGTCATCGGCCAGGGCGACCCGCAGCGACGGTCCGGCACCGCTCACCGGGGCAGTCCGGCCGACAGCTTCAGGCCGCCGCGCGAGGTGCGGCCGACGTCGAGCGATCCGCCCAGCGCAGCCAGCCGCTCACGCATGCCGGCGATGCCGTTGCCCTCGCGGATGCTGGCATCGCACTGGCCGTCGTCATGGATGTCGATGCGCAAACCCTGTTCCCCGTTGTCGATCCGCAGCCACACCCGCTCGGCGCCGGCGTGGCGTGCCGCGTTTGTCAGCGCCTCCTGCGCCAGGCGCAGTACGGTCTCGGCTACGGCCGGATCGGTGACGCGCACGCCGGGTGCGATTGTGAGATGCAGCGAAGGCCGCGGGAAGGGGGCGGCGAGCGCACGCAGCGCGGTGGCCAGGTCCAGGCCGCGGTCGTCGCGCAGCGACTGCACCACCTGGCGGATGTCGGCCAGCAGTTCGGCGGACAGGCGTTCGGCCACGGCCACCTCGGGGTGCACGCCGAGCACCGGATCGGCGGACAGGGCGCGCAGGTTGAGCCGCATCGCGGTGAGCTTGTGCCCGGCCACGTCGTGCAGTTCGCGGGCCACGCGCAGGCGCTCGGCATCGCGGGCGCTGTCGGCGAGCAGGGCACGGGTGGCCAGCAGGTCGGCGTTGACCCGGGCCAGGGCGTCGCGCGACTGCTCGGCCGAGCGCGCGTAGTACACGCAGATCGCCGCCAGCGCCTGGAAGCCCATGTTGATCAGGACCATCGGCGCGGGCGAACGGAAACCGACGCGCAGCAGCAGCAGGTAGAACACCGCATTGGCCAGCAGGCCGGCGACGACCGCCACCCGGGTCGAGGCCATGGCGAACGCGCAGGCGATCCACACCACCAGCAGCACCTGGGTCACGTTCAATCGCGCGGCCATGGTGCTCAGGCCCAGTGCGATCAGCAGCATCGCCGCCAGGACCAGGTGCTGCCAGGCGCGCCGATGTTCCGGGACCACGTGCAGCAGCAGGAACAGGAACCCGTATCCGCCCAGCAGGAGGAAACCATGGCCGCGTTGCGGGGCCTCGAGCAGGCCCAGCGCATAGGCCACGGTCAGCAGCGTGACCATGCCGGCGATCGGCAGCGGTTGCAGCAGGGTGCGGATGGTCTGGCGCATGCGCCCATGCTCGACGCCGGAGCGGGCGCCTGCAATGCCAAGCCGCCACGAAGTGACTTCCGGCACCCGCCACCGGGGGCCTCAGCCGGTCGGCAGCGACTGCCGCAGCCGCTCGATGCCCTCCCACGGATCCTTGCGCAGCCGCGCCGCGCGCTGCAGGGCCTTGGCCGGGGAGAACGCGCCGGGCCCGGCGATCCGTGCCAGCTCTTCCCAGCGCAGCGGCACGGCCACGGTCGCGTGCTCGCGCGCGCGCAGCGACCAGCTGGCCACGCTGGTGGCGCCGCGGGTGTTGCGCAGCCAGTCCAGGAAGATGCGCCCGCCGCGCTGCGCCTTGCGCGCGCTGGCCAGCCAGCGCTCCGGCGCATGCGCTTCCATCGCCCGGGCGAAGGCCTCGCAGAAGTCGCGCGCCTGTTCCCACGGCACCGCCGGCGCCAGCGGCACCACCACGTGCAGGCCCTTGCCGCCGCTCATCCGCAGGAAGCTGTCCAGGCCGGCGTCCTGCAGCCGGGCGCGGATCTCGCGGGCACCGTCGCGCACCGCCTTCCACGACACGCCTTCGCCAGGATCCAGGTCGAACACCAGCCGGTCGGCGCTTTCCGGATCGTCGACGGTCGCGCCCCATGGATGGAACTCGAGCACGTTCATCTGCACCAGCTGCAGCAGGCCGGTGGCGTCGTCGATCCAGACGTAGTCCTCGACGCCGCTTTTCTGCCGCAGCGGCAGCGCATGCACCGCGTCGCCGAAGCCGGCGCCGTGGTGTTTCTGGAAGAAGCACTGGCCCGACGCGCCATCGGGACAGCGCAGCAGCGACAGCGGGCGCCGCGCGACGTCGCGCAGCAGCCACGGCGCGATGTCGCGGTAGTAGGCGGCGACGTCGCCCTTGGTCACGCCGTCGGCGGGATAGACCACGCGTTCCGGATGGGTGATGGCGACATCGTCCGCGGTGCGCGCCGACGACCGCTTCGCACCGCGGCCGGGGGCTTTCTTCGCGGTACGCGTGGCCCGCGCGGTGGCGGACGCGGCCGGAGCGAGATCGGCCATGCGCTTGTCCTCCCTCAATCCGCGGAAACTGGCCTGGCGCAGCAGGCCTTCCTTGGCCCAGCCGCGGAACGCCACTTCCACCACCAGCCGTGGCTGCAGCCAGTGCACGTTGCGCGGCCGCAGCGGAATGTGGGTCGGCAACTCGACTGGCGGCTGGTCGGTTTCCAGCGCGCGCATGCGCTTGAACAGGGTCCGCAGCATCTCCTCGCCGAAGCCGCTGCCGACGCGGCCGACGTAGCGCAGGCCGCCGGACTCCGGGCGCGCGAGCAGCAGCGAGCCGAAATGGCCGCGCGAGCCCTTCGGCGCGGTATAGCCGACCACCACGAACTCGTCGCCCGCCTCGTGCTTGACCTTGATCCAGTCCTGGCCGCGGCCGCCGCTGTAGCGCGCATCCACGCGCTTGCTGACGATGCCTTCGAACCCGGCCTTGCCGCTGGCGGCGAACACCTCCGCGCCGTGGCCGAGCACGTGGTCGCTGTAGGCGAGCACGCCAGGTGCCTCGCCCACCAGCTCGCGCAGCAGCGCTTTGCGCCCGAGCAGCGGCGCGGCGGACAGGTCGACGCCGGCCAGGCCGGGCAGGTCGAACACCACATAGCGCAGCGGTTGCCGCGAGCTGCCTTCGAGCACGCGCTGCAGCGCGGAGAAGTCGCTGTGGCCGTTGCCGTCGAGCACCACCAGTTCGCCATCCAGGCGCGCATCGGATACCGGCAGCGCCTCGATCGCCCGCGCCACCTCCGGCACGCGCGCGGTCCAGTCCAGGTCGTTGCGCGAACGCAGCCTGGCCTTGCCGCCGACGAGGTCAGCCAGCAGCCGGTAGCCATCCCACTTGATCTCGTGCAGCCAGCCGTCACCGGCCGGTGGCGTGGCACGCAGCGTGCACAGCTCGGGCGCGAATCCGGGCGGATGCGGCTGATCGCGTGCGCCGGGCAGGGCCAGGGCGCGTTTGTGCCAGGACGCGTCCGCCTTGCGTGCGCGGCGCGGGGAAGGGGTGGAGCGGGGTTCCGGAGAAGCGGAACGGGCGGTCTTGCGCGCCGGAACAGGGGTCCGGCGGCCGCTTGCCGGGGCGCCCGCGTCCTTCCTGCGGGAAGGACGGCGCTGCCTTGCCGCGGTGCCTTCGACCAGGTCGTCCGCTTCGAGGTCGGTGGCATGCGCGTCGCTGCGCTTGATCAGCAGCCACTGCGGTTGCCGCTCCTGCTTGCCGGTGCGGACCAGTTTCCAGGCACCGTTGAGCTTGTCGCCATGCAGCTCGAAATCCAGCGAGCCCCTGGCGATCGCCGCGAGCGGGTCCTGGTCGGTCGCCCAGGTGCCCGCGTCGAAGATGTCGACATGGCCGGCCCCGTAATGGCCTTCGGGAATGTCGCCGGTGAACCCGGCGTAGTCCAGTGGATGGTCCTCGACCTGCACCGCCAGCCGTTTCTCGCCGGCGCGCAGCGAAGGGCCCTTCGGCACCGCCCAGCTCTTGAGCACGCCATCGGCTTCCAGCCGGAAGTCATAATGGCGACGCGAAGCGTGATGCAGCTGGACCACGAAGACGGGCCGGTGCGCGGCACGGTGCTTCGCCGCGCCCCGCGGCTCCGGCGTGGCCGCGAAGTCGCGTTTGCGGGCGTAATCGTGCAGCGACACGGGTGGTCAGCCGGCTTTGCGCCGCGGTGCGGTCTTGCGTGCGCCGGCTTTCTTCGCGGCGGCCTTGCGCGCGGTCTTCTTCGCCGGCGCGGCGGCCTTCTGCGGCGCCCGCGCCGTGCCCGCATGCTTCTTGGCCGGGGTGCGCTTCTTCGCATCCAGGCTCTGTTGCAGCAAGGACATGAAGTCGACCACATTCGTCGTCGCCTCTTCCGGCGCCTCGTGCTCGTCCTCGATCCGTGCGGTGCCGCCCTTGCTCTTGACCCGCTTGCGGATGATCGCGTGCAGGCGTTCGCGGAATTCGTCCTTGTAGTCGTCCGGCTTCCAGTCGCCGCTCATCGAATCGATCAGCTGCTCGGCCATCTGCAGCTCCTTCGCGCTGACCCGGTAGTCGGATGATTTGCCTTCCGGCAGTGCGTAATCGGAGGGATCGACCAGCTCCTGCGGGTAGCGCAGCAGCATCAGGATCAGCGCGTCGCCCTGCGTGGCGGCCTGGTGCAGA
>JAGHZW010000213.1:70602-82768 GCA_017745195.1 Pseudoxanthomonas sp.
GTCGCCCTGCGGCATCACCGCGGCCAGGTATTCGCGGGTGCGGATCACCACCCGGGCGATGCCGACGCGGTTGCTGCCGCGCAGGGTTTCGCGCAACAGCACGTAGCCTTTCTCGGCCTTCTTCGCCGGCACCAGCACGTAGGGCTTCTCGTAGTAGCGTGGATCGATCGCCGCGGCGTCGACGAAGGTTTCCACCTCCACCGCCTCGTGGCTCTCCGGCGCGGCGGCCTTGATGTCGGCCTCCTCGAGCACGACGTAGCTGCCCTTGTCGTACTCGTAGGCCTTGACCACGTCCTTCCACGGCACTTCCTCGCCGGTCTCGGCGTTGACCCGTTCGTAGCGCACCGGTTTGCGGTCGCGCGAGTCGAGCATGCGGAAGTGCAGGTCGGTGCGGCGTTCGCCGGACATCAGCGACACCGGCACGTTGAGCAGGCCGAAGGACAGGGTGCCGGTCCAGATCGGGCGGGCCATGGGGGGTCCTCGCGCGTTTCGGGACCGCAGCGTGGCATGCGTGGCGTCAGGCACCCGTGATGGATGCCGCGCACCGTTACGACGGCGTCACCGACGGCTCACGCGGCTTTTCGCCATCCGGCGCGAGCATGGTCGCCCGAACCTGCGAGGCAGCCGCCATGCCCACGCGCGACCGCAAGGATCCCCCGCCGCCAGGCAGTACACCGGCCAACGAGTCGGATACGCAGCGCCGCGAACGCAAGCAGCACGAAAGCAGCAACCAGGACGAGGCGCTGGAGGAAACCTTCCCGGCCAGCGATCCGGTGTCGCCGTTCGTGCCGGCCAAGGTGCCGAAGTAGTGGCACGCAAAAAACGAAGGCCCGACAGTGCCGGGCCTTCGTGGCGTGCGGATGCGGCGGGGAATCAGCCGCGGCTGACTGCCGCCACCGCCTTGGCCACGTATTCCAGGTTGCCCTGGTTGAGCGCGGCCACGCAGATGCGGCCGGTGCCGACCGCATAGATACCGAACTCGTCGCGCAGGCGGTCGACCTGGGCCTTGCCCAGGCCCGAGTACGAGAACATGCCCGCCTGCTGGTTGATGAAGGCGTATTCGGGGTGGCCCTGCTCGGCCAGCTTCTGCACCAGGCCGCCACGCAGGGCGTGGATGCGCTCGCGCATGCCGCGCAGTTCCTCTTCCCACAGTGCACGCAGTTCCGGGCTGGTCAGCACGCCGGCGACCAGCGCGGCGCCGTGCGCCGACGGGCTCGAGTAGATCGTGCGGATGATCCGCTTGACCTGCGACTGCACCGCCTTGGCCTGGTCGGCGCTGGCAGCGACGATCGACAGCGCGCCCACGCGCTCGCCGTACAACGAGAACGACTTGGAGTACGAGCTGGCGACCACGAAGCTGTCGATCCCGGCCTCGACCAGGATGCCGATGGCCGCCGCGTCCTCGGCAATGCCCTTGTCGAAGCCCTGGTAGGCCATGTCCACGAACGGGAACAGCTGGCGTTCCTTGAGCACCTGCGCGACCTGCTTCCACTGCTCGACGGTCAGGTCGGCACCGGTCGGGTTGTGGCAGCACGCGTGCAGCAGCACGGTTGTGCCGGGCTTGAGCTTGCCCAGGTCGGCGAGCATGCCGGCGAAGTCCACGCCGTGGCTGGCCGCGTCGAAGTAGGTGTAATCGACCACGTCGAAGCCGGCGGCGCTGAACACCGCGCGGTGGTTCTCCCAGCTCGGGTTGCTCAGGGCCAGGGTGGCGTGCGGCAGGACCTTGCGCAGCAGCTCGGCGCCGACACGCAGCGCGCCGGAACCGCCCACGGTCTGGGTCGTGGCGACGCGGCCGGCGGCCAGCAGCGGCGACTCCTTGCCGAACAGCAGCTCGCGGGTGGCCTGGGTGTAGGCCGGCAGGCCGTCGATCGGCAGGTAGCCGCGCGGGCGCGCCGCGGCGGCCAGCGACTGCTCGACCTGCTGCACCGCTTTGAGCAGCGGGATCCGTCCCTGTTCGTCGTAATAGATGCCCACGCCCAGGTTGACCTTGGTGGCGCGGGAGTCGGCGTTGTAGGCCTCGGTCAGGCCCAGGATCGGATCGCCCGGGACCAGTTCGACGTTCGAGAAGAAGGACACGGCTGTGCTCTGCGTTCGGTGGGGAAGAGGGGTGTTTGCCGCGATGGGCCACGGTTTTCGTGGCGCGCCTGCAAACCGCCTAATCCTATCAGGCCACCGTCGCGGCCTCGACCGTTTCGGCTGAGACGGAGGCGCCCGGCGGCCGGGCTCAGAACCGGTACAGCACGCCCATGCGCAGGCCGCTGTTGCGCAGCTGCAGCTGGCCGGTGAACGCCTCGCGCTCGGTGCGGGCGTCGATATCGCTCAGGGTGTAGTCCAGGATCAGGCCGACGCGCGCCCAGGGATGCCATTCCACGCCGGCGCGGGCGTAGGTCACGGTGGCGTCGATCCGGTTGATCTCGGTGGAGAACCAGCCGGCGTCGGCGACGATCCGCCAGTCCTCGGCGGGGGTCCAGCGCCAGGCGGCGCCGAGGGTGGGCGCGGGCAGGTCGGCTTTGACCGTGTCGTCCAGGGTGCCGTCGGCCACCGGCTCGCCATCGACGTCGGCTTCGAGCTCCAGGCCCAGTTCGACCCGGTACCAGGTCACGCCCAGGCGCGGGCCCAGCGCCCAGTTCTCCTCGAGGAAGCCCCACCAGGTGTAATAGGCCTCGACCGCGTCGATGCCGTAGTGCCCGCGTACCGTGGCCGAGGCGGCGTAGACGATGTCGTCGAACACGATGTCGCGTTGCAGCCGGCGGTCGGCCTCCACCTCGTTGCGGAAGTAGGCCAGCCCGACCTCGTGCCGTTCGAACGGCCGCCAGGTCAGGCCGGCGAAGCCGATCATGTCGTCCGGATCCAGGCCCAGGTCCTTGGACAGGTCGATGCTGGTGCCACCCAGCGTCTGGCCATCGACCCGGACCCGCGTATCGAAGCGGGTGACGTAGCCGCCGAGGCTGACGCTGAAGGTATCCAGGGGTTCCACCGCGGCGGCCACGCCCGGAGTGAGCGAAACAACGGCCAGCAACAGGCACTTCGTGCGACACGACGCGTAAGGCATGGAATCCCCGGGGCCGGTGGCGGATCGCGTCGTCGCCGCGTCGACGGGGTCGCGCGGCAACGGGCTCGTCGACCGACTATCGCCGATCGGCGCGGGCACTGCCTAGCGGGCGGTGGCCATCCGCGGCTGCCATTCGATGCCGACCAGCACGCTGCGGCCCGGGCCCGGCTCGTAGTAGCGGCCGTTGGCCTCGTTGACGATCAGTGAGCCGATGTAGCGCCGGTCGAGCAGGTTGTCGATCCGGGCGAAGCCGCGCAGCTGGCCCGGCCCGGTCGCCCAGGTCCGCGACGCCTCCACGTGCAGCAGCCCGTAGCCCGGCGCCCACGCGCTGCCGCGGTCGTCGGCCGTCACGGCACCGACGGCCGACGCCTCCAGCGCCGCGTTCCACGCCGCGCCCCGCCACTGCAGCCGGGCCTGGCCGAACCGCTGCGGCACGCCGGGGATGCGGGTGCCGGCGGCGACCATGTCGCGTGGCGTGGTGCAGGTTCCGGCGCAGACCGGGAAGGCGTCGCGGAACTGCGCGTCGAGCCAGGTTGCGGCCACCTGCAGCGACCAGGCCTGCGACAGCGGCAGTCGAGCGGACAGTTCCGCGCCTTGCCGGCGGGCGCGGCCGACATTGCGGTAGCTGCTGCGCCCGCCGCTGTTGCGCGCCACCGCCAGCTCGTCGTCGGTGTCGGCGCGGAACAGCGCCGCCTCGACCGCGGCGCCGGCCGCGTTGCGCCACTTGGTGCCCAGCTCGAGGTTGCGGCTGGTCGCCGGCTGCAGGTCGAAGGCCAGCCCGGCGCCGCCATCGGCGCGGTAGGCCAGCTCGTTGAAGGTCGGCGTCTCGAAACCGCGTCCGAGCGACAGGTACATGCGCAGGTCATCGCGCGCGGCGAATGCCAGCCCGGCCACCGGCGTGGTCCGCGAATACTCGACTTCACCGCTGTCGTCAGGATTGCTGGCGGTGACGTAATGGTCGCTGGAGTCGAAGCGCACCGCGCTGTGCCGCGCGCCGACCTGCAGCGACCAGCGCGGCGCGAACGCCCACCAGGCCTGCGCGTACTGGTCGAGGCTGTCGACCACGTCGCGCTGGTCGCGGCGCAGCGCGCCACGCACGCCGGTGACGACGGCGCCGCCATCGTCGATGAAGTTCTCGTAACCGCGGCGTGTCTGCCGCTGGCGATCGGCGCTGGCGCCGACGGTGAAATCGAATGCGCCGCCGCCGAGCCGGCCCTGCCAGGATGCACGCGCATCGGCGCCACCGTAGCCACCGTCCAGGTCGACCACGCCGCCGGCGCTGAGCGGACTGGCCTGCGCGGCCACCGGTACCGACAGGTACTGGACCACGCCGCGGCTGCCGCCATAGCCGGTCACGTGCAGCTGGCCGGCTTCGCCCAGCGGCTGCTTCCAGCGGGCGCCGAGCTGGTCCTGGCGCACCGACTTGCGGGTGTCGAACTGCAGGGCGGCCGCCGGTGCCTTGCGCGGATCGTCGAGCACCTGTGCCCAGGTCAGGCCGAGCGGGTCCTGCGCGTCGGGCGAATGGAAGTGGTTGCCGACCAGTTCCAGCCGGCCGCCACCGGCGAAGTCGCGATGCAGCTTGAGGTTGGCCGACTCGCGCCGCGCCGCGCTGTGCTCGCGATAACCGTCGCTATCGAACACGGACGCGGCCAGGTTGTAGCCGGTATCGCCGACGGTGCCGAGCAGGCGCGCGCTGGCCGACTGGCTGCCGTAACCGGCGGCGGTGGCGCGCAGGTCGGCCTGCAGCGGATCGCTGCCGTCGGCGCTCCACAGCTGGACCACGCCGCCGGAAGAATTGCCGTACAGCGCCGAGAACGGCCCGCGCATCACTTCCACGCGATCACCGGCGGTCAGGGCGAAGTGCGAGAGCTGGCCCTGGCCGTCGGGCATCGTCGCCGGAATGCCGTCGGCGTACAGGCGCACGCCGCGCACGCCGAAGGTCGAGCGCGCGCCGAAGCCGCGGATCGACAACTGCGTGTCCTGGGCGAAGTTCTGCCGGTCGCGCGCGAGCAGCCCGGGCACGCCGCCGAGCACTTCGGACAGGTTGACCTGCGGCCGCGCGGAGCCGCCGCGCAGGTCGATGGCATCCAGCGAGGCCGGCAGCTCGAAGGCCGGCACCGACTCCACGCGCGCGGTGACCAGCACCTGCGGCAGCGTCGGCGTGTCTTCCGCGGCGGCGGCGAGAACCGGGGCGGCGATGAGCAGCGTGCAGGTAGCGGAGCGCCGGAGTCGGGACCTCATGCCGACAGTGTACGGGGCGCCCGTGCGCACCCAGCCGTCGTGGCCGCGTTGTTTGCGACGCATGCGGCTAGGTCGCAGTCGGCCGCACCGTTTCCATCGCGTGAAATCCCGAGCGGCGAGCGCGCTTATGAACAATCGCGCTCATGCCGATCAGCCATGTGCATCTGCCGAAGGGTTGCGAGGAAAACCATCGCGAATAACCCACGCTTTACCTATCCCGGCGCCAGCGCAGGTGTACTGCGGGCTCGCGACCGGAGGAGGACACCACCATGCGGATCACGATCATCGGCGCCGGCTTCAGCGGCAGCGTGCTGGCCACCGAACTGGCGCGCAGCGCGCCGGCCGGCGTGGACCTGTGCCTGGTCGGCACGCCCGACGGCTACGGCCGCGGCGTCGCCTACGGCGAGGCCCGGCCCGAGCACCTGCTCAACGTGCGCGCCCGCGACCTGGGCGCTACCCAGGACCAGCCGGCCGAGTTCGCGCGCTGGCTCAACCTGACCCGGCGCGCGGAGGAAAGCTTCCTGCCGCGGCTGGTCTACGGCGAGTACCTGTACTCGCGGTTGCAGTCCGCCGCGCAGGTGTCGCTGGCCGGCTTCAACCAGGTCCAGCAGGAGGCCGTGGCGGTCGATCGCGAAGGCGGTGCGTTCCGCGTGCTGCTCGCCGACGGCTCCGACTTCCTCACCGACAAGGTGGTGCTGGCAGTGGGCACGCTGCCGCCGCAGCGGCTGCAGGGCGTCGGTCCGCGCCTGCTGGTCGATCCCGGCTACGTGGCCTGGCCGTGGCAGCGCAACCTGCATGGCGAGGATGCATTGGCGCGCGTGCCCAACGATGCGCGCGTGCTGGTGATCGGCACCGGCCTGACCATGGCCGACACCGTGGTCACCCTGGTACGGCGCGGCCATCGCGGGCCGATCACCGCGCTGTCGCGCCACGGCCTGTTGCCGCGCGCGCACCTGGCCGAGGCGGGGCCGGCGATCGCGTTGCCGCCGACCGTGTTGCATGCGCTCAACAGCGCCGACGTGCGCCAGCTGCTGCGCGCGCTGCGCAGCCTGGCGCCGATCGTGCCGGACTGGCGCGGCCTGGTCGATGCGCTGCGCCCCTACGTGCAGGGTTACTGGAAGACGCTGCCGGACGAGGAGCGCGGCCGCTTCCTGCGCCACCTGCGCTCGTACTGGGAAATCGTGCGCCACCGCCTGGCGCCCAGCGTCGACGAGGAGCTGCGCCAGCTGCGGGCCGACGGCCAGCTGCGGATCCGCGCCGGCCGCCTGCTGCGTGCGCGTCGTGGCGAGACCGCGGTCGAGGTGGTGTTGCGCGAACGCGGCCAGCCGCATGCGCTGGCCGAACAGTACGACGTGCTGGTCCGTGCCACCGGCCTGGACACCGACGTGGAGCGCACCAGCCATCCGCTGGTCGGCCAGTTGCGCGACGCCGGCACGATCAGCGCCGATCCGTTCGGCCTGGGCCTGCGTGCGACCCCGCAGTTCGAGGTGCTCGACCGCCAGGGCGCGCCGGTGCGCGGGCTGCACTGCATCGGCCCGCTGCTGCGCGGCCAGCTGTGGGAGATCACGGCGGTGCCGGAGCTGCGCGTGGCCGCACGGCAGCTGGCGCAGCAACTGCTGAAGGTGCCGTCGACGTCGGCACGGGTGGCGCGCGAGCCGCTGCCACGGACGACCGCGGTGCGTTGATGCCGGCGCGCCCGGCGCGGTCAGACGTCGCCGCCGTCCGCCCAGCCCTCGCCGCTGCCGCGCTGGTCCACCGCGTCGTCCGCGCGCACTTCGCCGGCGGGGATCGTGTCCTGCGTGGCCAGTCGCGCGTAGATCGGGGTGAAGTCCGGCGCGGTGGCCTGCATCAGCTGCTCGAAGCTGTCGATGACGAAATAGGTCTTCTGGAAGGTGTCGATCCGGTAGCGGGTGCGCATGATCCGCTCCAGATCGAAGCCGATCCGGTTCGGCGCCGCCGATTCCAGCGAATGCAGCGATTCGCCCTTGGACGAGACGATGCCGGCGCCGTAGATGCGCAGGCCGTCGGCCTGTCGGATCAGGCCGAACTCGACCGTGTACCAGTACAGCCGGGTCAGGTTCTGCAGCGCATCGGTACCGATCGCGTGCGCCTTGACCCCGCCGCGGCCGTAGGCCTGCATGTAGTCGGCGAACATCGGGTCCATCAGCAGCGGCACGTGGCCGAACAGGTCGTGGAACAGGTCCGGCTCGGCGATGTAGTCGATCTGGTCCGGGCGGCGGATCCACCAGGTCACCGGGAAGCGGCGGTTGGCCAGGTGGTCGAAGAAATCGAGTTCGGGCAGCAGCCCCTCCACTCCGACCAGGGTCCAGCCGGTGGCCGCACCGAGCACCTCGTTGAGCTGGTCGAAGCGCGGGATTGCGTGCGCGTCCATCCCCATCGCGTCCTGCGCCTGCAGGAACTCGTCGCAGGCGCGGCCGACCAGCAGCTCGCGCTGGCGCGTGTACAGCGTGCCCCAGGTGGCGTGGTCGTCGGCGCTGTAGTCCAGCCATGGCTGCTCGACCACGGCGGTGGTGTAGACCGGGACGTAGCCCTTGTCGGTCTGGTGGCCTTCGGCGGGCCTGGATTCGACGCGGCGCGGGACGGCGGCTTCGGACATGGCGGCGCGGCTTCCTGCGGTGGAGTCTCCAGCGTAGGGCCGAAGCCACGCAACGGGATTGCAAAGTTGCAGGATTCCCGCTGCCGGCTGCAATCTTGTTGCATGAAATCTCCGTTTGGAGGCAATAGTGGCCGTCACACCGACTTTCGACCGCACCGACCTGCGCCTGCTGGCCCTCCTCCAGCGCGAAGGCCGCGCCAGCAATGCCGAGCTGGCCGCGCAGGTGAACCTGTCGCCGTCGGCCTGCCTGCGCCGGGTCCAGCGCCTGGAATCGACCGGCGTGGTGGCCGGCTACGCCGCGCGGCTGGATCCGCAGGTACTGGGTCTGGGCCTGCAGGCGTTCGTCCGCGTGCAGCTGGAGAAGCACGGCGCGCCCGGAATCGAACGCTTCGTCGCCGCGGTGCAGGAGTGGGACGAGGTGGTCGCCTGCCACGCTCTCACCGGCGACATGGACTACCTGCTGCAGGTCTACGTGCGCGACCTGGAGCATTTCTCGCGCTTCCTGCTCGACCGCCTGCTCAACGCCTCGGGCGTGGCCGACGTCAATTCCAGCTTCGTGCTGCGTACGGTCAAGGGCTTCGCCGGGTTGCCGCTGCCGGGGTGACCGGTGTGGCCGGCGTGTCGCCGTCGGGTTACCGGCGGCTGCACGGCGGATCGGTGGACGCGTAGGATCGGGTGGACACGTTTCGCTGGAGCCTGGCATGCGCATATCGATCGCGACCGGACTGCTGTTGTTCGCCTCGCTGCCGGCAGCGGCCCACGATCCGGACGACCACGACCGCGAAATCCACCAGGCCAGCGAGCTGGTGCCGTGGTGCCGGCAGGAAGCCGAGGCGCGCTTTGTCGCCCGCGGCGAGAAGACCTACCAGTGGAGCGCGTCCTACAGCGATCGCGGCAACACGCTGTCGGTCGAAGGGCGCCTGCGGGTCGAGGGTCGCGACGTGAAGGTGCAATGCCGGATCGCCCGCGGCGCACGCGAGCACTACGCCTCGATCGAGATCAGCGACCCGAAGGGCTGACGGTTCGCCACGGCGCGGGCAGCTCGCGGCGGGGCGTTCAGAGCGCGCCGGGCAGCGCCTCCGCCAGCGCGGCCGCTTCGGCGGCGCAGTCGCGGCCGGGCGCCAGGCCTTGCGAGCGCGCCTGGGCGAGTTCGGCCGACGCGGCGGCGATGTCGGCACGGAACGCCGGATCGGACTGCAGTCGCGCGAACGTGCCCGCGGCCATGAAGCGTCCCTGCAGCAGGTCGCTCTGCCAGTGCACGTTGCACACCAGCCGGCTCTCGCCGAAGCTGCGGCCGCGCGCCAGCAGCGCATCGGTGCGTTCGGGCGCGGCCTGCGCCAGCACCAGCGCCCACATCCAGCCGACCGCGACATGCCCGGACGGATAGGAACCGCTGCTGCGCAGCGCGGTTTCGTCGGCCGGCGTGCAGGTCGGCGCGTTGTTCTCGACGAACGGGCGCACGCGGCGGTAGTGCTGCTTGGCCGTGCGGGTGGACCTGGCCGCATCGTCCAGCGTGCGCTGCAGCAGGCGGTAGGCCGCTGGCGTGTGCTGCGCGTCGATGCCCGTACCCAGCGCGCAGGCGAAGGTGCCGGCGGCGAACGGGAAATCCAGGTCGGCATCGCGGGTGGCCTGGGCGAAGCGCGGCGTATCGCGCAGCGCGAGCGCGGCGCGCATCACGGCGTGATCCAGCGCCAGCGCCGCCGAACCGGGCGCGGGTGGCGTCGGCACCAGGGCCTGGCTGTCGGGTACTGCCTGGGCGGCGAGGTAACCGGCCGGGATGCCGGGACGCACTTCCGGCACCTTGTCGGCAATGCCGTGCGCAACCAGTGCATCGGCCACGGGCGTGGCGGCGCACGCTCCCAACAACAAGGCGATGGCGGCCACCGCCGGCAGGCAGGCGATGTGCGTCGAACGATACAGTCGGCTCATCGATGCGGAACCTCCGTGGTCGCGGACGGTGCCGGTGCGTCCAGGCCATGGCGCAGCGTGTCGAGCAGTTCATCGTCGACGTCATGTCGGTGCTGCCAGTACATCAGCCCGCCGAGTCCGCGCTCGCGCACGAACGCGGCCTTGGCCGCCAGCGACTGTGGATCCTCGTAGGTGACGAAGTGGCGCGTGTCTGCGTTCCACAGGTACGGCGCCTGCGCCTCGGCATCCCAGTAGCGGACGTCGCCGTCGTGCCCGATCCGTCCACGCAGCACGCTCCAGGGCACCGAATCGACGAAGCGCCCGTACGGCTGGTTGACGCCATGGTGGGCCGGCTCGACATCGGCGAACTCCCGCCCGTAGAAGGCCACGCCCACGTTGATCTTGCGCGGCGGCACGCCGGCGGCGAGGAACTCGTCCACCGCCTGCACCGTGGTGCGGCTGCCTTCCGGCGCGAGCAGCGAACGGTCGAGCCCGGCATGGTGGCCGGTCGTGGCGGTCAGGCTGCCGTAGAAGTCGTAGGTCATCAGGTTGATCCAGTCGAGCACCGGCGCGACCCGGGCCAGCTCCAGGCCCTGCGCGGCTTCGCCATCGGCGGCGGCGATGGTCAGCAGGTAGTGGCGGCCGTGCTCGCGGCCGAGGGCGTCGAGCCCGGCGCGCAGGTCTTCCAGCATCAGGCTGAAATTCCGCCGGTCCTCCGGGCGATGGCTGATGCCGGGGCCGGGCAGGGTCGGGTACTCCCAGTCGATGTCGATGCCGTCCAGGTCGTGCGCGCGCAGCAGCGCCACCGCGCTGTCGGTGAAGCGCGCGCGCGATGCTGGGGTCAGCGCCGCCTCGGAAAAGTTGCCCGCGCCCCAGCCGCCGATCGAGACCAGCACCTTGAGCGCGGGATTGTCCGCGCGCAGCGCGGTCAGGGCGGCGAGCGAACGTGTCGCGGTGTCGCCGGGCAGGTAGGCCGCACCGGTCGCATCGACCTTGGCGAAGGCGAAGTTGATCGCATCGAGCTTGCCGGCGCTGATCGGCGGCAGTTGCGGCTCGTCGACCACGTAGCCGATCACCTGCAGCCGTGCGGGCTGTGCCGATGCAGTGGAGGATGGCGGCGAAGCCATGCCCGGCACGGGCAGGCCGATGACCAGCAGCAGCGCGAGCCGGCGCAGGCGTGCGGACAGGCCGCGATGCGGACAGGCCATGTCGTCCCCGGAATGGTGGCAGGGCCGCCACTATAAGCGCCGCTGCGCATCGCCCGGTGCATGTCCGTCGCAGGTGCGCCGATGACGCGGGTGCGGCCTGCTGCTTGCCGGTGACGGGACCCGGTGATGTCAGCCAGTGCCTGGCCTGGCGCCGTCGCTGTCATCCGCTGTCCCGCACATGGAATTTCGCGTCAGTCCGGTGGCGAGCGCGGGCCACGCGGCGGGAAGCGCAGGACATTTCCGGACTCCGGCTCGTCGCCACGCTGCCACAGCACGGGCACGTCCTCGGCCGGCGGCGGTTCCAGCTCGGCACGCTCGCGCGCCGCGGCCGCTTCGGCGTCGGCCTCGATCTCCCAGCTGTAGCGCTTGCGCGGCGGCATCGGGTCGAGCCGCCGGAACAGCACGCCGGCCAGTACCCCGGCCAGCGCGCCGCCAAGGTGCGACTGCCAGGAAATGCCGTCGCCGTGTGGCAGCACGGCGAGCACCGAGCCGCCATAAAACAGCAGCGCGATCATGCCGGCGGCGATCGAAGGCCGGTCGCGGCGCAGCAGGCCCAGCGTGGTCACCATGAACATCAGTCCGTGGGTCACGCCGCTGGCGCCGAGATGGCGGGTGCCTTCCTCGCCCAGCAGCCACGCACCCAGGCCCGAACCCAGCCACATCAGCGGCAGGGCGCGCAGGGTCGCGCGCGGATACACGCTGCCGGCCAAGGTGCCCAGGATCAGCAATGCGGTCGCGTTGGCGGCCAGGTGCGCGGCCGAGCCGTGCACCAGCGGCGCGGTGAACAGGCCGAGCAGCGAGGACGCGTCGCGTGGCGAGACCGCCATCGCGCGGACCGGCAGCCGCGGCTGCAGCACGAACACCACCAGCAGCAGGGCCACGAAGCCGAGGCTGAGGTTGAAGGCGAGCAGCAGCCGGCGGCGGTCGCGCTCGGCGGTGCCCAGGGGCGGTTCGCTGGTCATGATCCCTCCATGGTCCGAACCTGATCCATGGCGGTGCCGTGGTCGCGAATCAAGGCGCCGGAAAAAAAACGGGCGCGGTTCGCACCGCGCCCAAGCTAGCTCACCCTGCTGGGAGAGAGACAGGAGAGAGAGCGTCCCTACTACTTCACCTCGAACTCCTTCGACTGGACGACCGACC
>JAGHZW010000213.1:82787-83355 GCA_017745195.1 Pseudoxanthomonas sp.
GCTGCTCAAGCGCCTGGCCCTGTCCGGCACGCCGGCCACCGCGGCGTAGATGGTGTCCTTCGGCGCGAAGGTGGTGGCCGGTGCGGCGACCCGGTTGTCGGCGCCGACGCTGTTGCCGAGGTCGAGCGCGGTGACGCTGGCGGTCGGCGTGGTTGCGGCCGGCGGTGTCATCGGCGCCGGGGCGGGTTCGGTGGCGGCCGGCGCCGGAGGCGGGGTCGCTTCCGGCTTCTTGCACGCCGACACGACGAGCGCGGCGGCCAGCGCGGCCGAGAGCGGATACAGCAGGCGATTGCGGCTCATGGAGTGATCCTTCTGTCGCTTCGGGGACGGGGCCATCAGGCCTTGGCCGGCGGGATCTTCAGCACCTGGCCGGGCTTGATCCGGTCCGGGTCGTCCAGCTGGTCGCGATTGGCCTCGAAGATCTGCGGCCAGGCGCTGGCCTTGCCGTAGAACTGCTTGGCGATTGCCGACAGGGTGTCGCCCTTGGCGACCGTATAGGTCTGCTCGGGTGGATTGACGATTTCTTCGGTCGAGGTGACGCCGCCCTGCAGCGTCTCCACGATCATGT
>JAGHZW010000213.1:83414-88960 GCA_017745195.1 Pseudoxanthomonas sp.
ATACCGGCGAGGTCTCGGTGCTGCGCGCGCCACCCTGCACGTTGGAGAAATCCGGCTTGTTTCCGTTGCCCATGTGCATGCCCCTTTCCAGGAACCCGCGGCCACGGTGGCACATCGCCTGTTAATAAAGCATCTGAGGCTCGTGAAGTGTTTATTGGATCGCGTGCCGGGCACGCACTGCGTTACTGACGCACGTCACGCAATGCGATCGGCGCCGGCAGGCCCGCGGTCGCGCGCCATGGATTGATGTCGAGCCCGCCGCGGCGCGTGTAGCGCGCCTCGACCGACAGCTCGAGCGGCCGGCAGTGCCGCAGCACGTCGAGGTAGATGCGCTCGACGCACTGCTCGTGGAACTCGGCATGGTCGCGGAAGCTGACCAGATAGCGCAGCAGGCCGGTGCGATCGATGCGCGGGCCGCGATAGCGCAGGTGCACGCTGGCCCAGTCCGGCTGGCCGGTGACCGGACAGTTGGACTTGAGCAGGGCCGAATGCAGGTGCTCGTCCACGATCGCCTCGGCGTCGGCCGACAGGTAGTCGGCGTTGGGCGGGCCGTACACGTCGAAGTCGGCCTCGATCGCGTCGAGCGAGCCGCCGTCCGCGTCGGCGGGGGCCATCGGCGGCAGGTCGAAGGCGACCGCCACCGGCGCGCCGGCGCAGGCCGACAGGTCGGCGGCGATGCGCGCGCACAGCGCCGCTTCGTCGTCGAAGCGGGCGGCGTTGAGCGAATTGAGGTAGAGCTTGAGCGACTTGGACTCGACCAGGTTCGGCGAGGTCGCCGGCACCTGCAGCGTGGCCGTGGCCACGCGCGGCTTGCCACGCCGGTCCAGCCAGGACAGTTCGTACACATGCCAGCGGTCGTGGCCGGCGAACGGCAGTGCGTCGCCCGCCGCCAGGCCGAGTTCGCCGCGGGCGCCGGCGCGGGGAATCGGGAACAGCAACGTCGGGTCGTAACCGGTCGGGTAGGCGACCTCGCGGCCGAGGCTGGAATCGTGCGCAGAGTTCATCCGGCCATTCTAGGCGGCCGTTCCCCAACCCCGGCCAAGCGGCGGCCCCGGCGCTAGCGCGGCGCCAGCGCGATCAGGCCGATGGCCAGGATGGCCAGCACGATGGCGGCACGGTTGAGCAGCGAAGTCTTCTCGCCGAACGCCAGCACGCCGGTCGCCGTGCCCAGCACCACCACGCCGATGTTCATCGTCGCGAACACCACCGCCGGGCTGTCCGGCAGGGCCTGGTGGGCGCGCACGTAGAAGACGATGTTGCCGAAGTTGAGCACGCCCAGCAGCAGGCCGGCGGCAATGTGGCGCAGGCCCGGGCGCACGCCGTGGCGCAGCCGCCGCCAGCCCTGCCAGAGCAGCATGCCGATGAAGGCCAGCACGAAGGCGACCAGCAGCGCCGCGGTGGCCGGCGTGCCGGACAGGGCCAGGCGCTTGAGCAGCACGTCCACCCCGGCGAAACCAATCCACACCGCCAGCAGCAGGATCCATCCGCGCCGGTCGGCCTCACCCTGTACCGGCCGGGCGAGGATGCCGGCGACCGCGGCCAGGCCCAGCGCCAGCCCGAGCAGCTTCATCGGCCCGGCCTGTTCGCCGAAGAACAGGAACGCGGCGAGCAGCGACAGCAGTAGCGACAGGCGCTGGGCCACGTCGCTGCGGACGATGCCGGCGTGGCGGATCGCCGCGCCCAGCAGCAGGAACAGCACCGGCAACAGCGCGGCCAGGGTGAGCAGCTCGGCCCACGGCGCACCGGGCTGGCGCAGCGCCGCCGGCGGTGGCTGCAGCAGCCAGGCGCAGAGCACCGCGGCGGCCAGGTAGTTCCAGGTCACCATCTGCGCCACGTCCCAGCCGCGGCGCGGCGCCAGCTTCAGCAGCACCGATACCAGCACGCTGCAGGCCACGCTGAGGAGGATGAAGTGCATCGGGGCTCGCCGCGGGGAAGGCCGCCATTGTAGGAGCCGGTCCTGTTGCCGGCATGCGCGCTGGAAACAGCCGCAGGCGAACGCCGGCACCGGCCCTCGCCTGCGTCGCGGAGCCGCCGTGCGCACGGGGCCCGACAGCGGCGGGGTGGACCTCTACAATGGCGGCATGGTCCAGCCTGCATTCCCCGTCGCCTCCGAAACCCTCCTGCTCAGCGGTCCGGCCGGCGCACTCGAAGTCGCCGTCGACTTCCCCGAGCCGGCCGACGCGCGGCCGCTGGTCGCCGTGGTCTGCCATCCGCTGCCGACCGAAGGCGGCACCATGCATAACAAGGTGGTGACCATGGTCGCGCGCGCGCTGCGCGAGCTCGGCGCCACGACCGTGCGCTTCAACTTCCGCGGCACCGGCCTGTCGGCCGGCGCGTTCGACCACGGCAAGGGCGAGCGCGAGGATCTGCGCGCGGTGGTCGACTGGGTACGCGGGGCGCGCCCGGACGATGCGCTGTGGCTGGCCGGCTTCAGCTTCGGCTCGTTCGTCAGCCTGTCCTCCGCTGCCGCGCTGCAGGCCGATGCGCTGATCTCGATCGCGCCGCCGGTGGCCGGGCGCGGCTGGGACTTCAGCGGGATCGAGATCCCCGAAGTGCCGTGGCTGGTGATCCAGGGCGATGCCGACGAGATCGTCGATGCGCGGGCGGTGTACGACTGGATCGACACCCTGCCGCGCAAGCCGCAGCTGGTGCGCATGGTCGACACCAGCCATTTCTTCCACCGCAAGCTGATCGACCTGCGTGGCGCCATCCAGCACGAAGTGAAGGCGTGGCTGCCGCCGGCATGAGCGGCGACACCGACGCACGCACGCCGTCGCAGGCCTATGCCGAGGGCGTTGCCGGTAACCGCTGGCGCGACGACCCGGCGCAGCATCCGGCCTTGCGCGAACTGGACCGGCTGCAGCGCGAGCTGCTCGCGGCCACGCCCACCGGCTGGCGCGCCAGGCTCGGCCTGGGCGGACGCCCGACGCCAGTCAAGGGGTTGTACCTGTGGGGCGGGGTCGGCCGCGGCAAGACCTTCCTGGTCGACCTGTTCTACGACACGCTGCCGATCGAACAGAAGCGCCGCACCCATTTCCACCGCTTCATGCGCGGCGTGCACGAGCAGCTACGCGAACACGCCGGCCAGGCCGATCCGCTGGCCCGGATCGCCAGGGAGTGGCGCGAGAAGCTGCGCGTGCTGGTGCTGGACGAGTTCTTCGTCACCGACATCGGCGATGCGATGCTGCTCGGCCGCCTGCTCGAACGGCTGTTCGCCGAGGGCGTGACCCTGGTCACCACCTCCAACACCGCGCCGCAGAACCTGTACAAGGACGGCCTGCAGCGCGAGCGCTTCCTGCCGGCGATCGCGCAGCTGCGCGAGCACTGCGTCGAGCTGGCCGCCGACGGCCGCGAGGACTACCGGCTGCGCGCGCTGACCCGTTCGCCGGTGTACCGGCAGCCGCTGGACGCCGGCAGCGAGGCCTGGCTGGGCGAACGCTGGAAGGCGCTGGCGGCGGGTACGCCCGCGCGTGACGGCAGCATCGAGATCGAAGGCCGGCGCATCGCCGTGCGTGGTCGCGGCCATGGCGCGGCCTGGTTCGATTTTTCCGAACTGTGCGAAGGGCCGCGCTCGACCGCCGACTACATCGAGATCGCGCGCGAGTTCCAGATCGTGCTGGTCGGCGGCATCCCGGTCTTCGGCGCGAACAACGAGGATGCCGCGCGGCGCTTCGTCAACCTGGTCGACGAGCTGTACGACCGCCAGGTGACCCTGGTCTGCACCGCCGTCGCCGCGCCGGTGGCGCTGTACAGCGGCAGCCGCCTGGCCGGTGCGTTCGAGCGCACCGCCTCGCGCCTGATCGAGATGCAGAGCGCCGAGTACCTGGCGCGCGCGCACCGCGGCTGAGCGAGGTCCGGCCCGCGCAGCGGGTCAGGGCGTCACCACGCAGGCGAGCGAGACGGTGACCGTCCCGGCGTTCGCCGGCAACGATGGAATCGCGACGCCGGCGCCGAACAACGCGGCACGGGTGATCGTCGCCGGGCACACCGCCGAGCCGGTCGCCGCGCAGGTCGGCGCCGCGGCCGGCGTCAGGCAGTCGAGGTGGCTGTTGGCCGTATCGCGGAGGATCGCGTTGCTCACGTCGACCGGGCCGAGGTTGTCCGCGACGAGGCTGTACTGGATCGTGTCGCCGACCCGGACCGAGGTCGACGGCGTCTGTTTGACCACCCTGAGGTTGGCGCTGGCCGGCACGTCGCTGTCGCTGGCGACGTGGTCGTCGGGCGTCGGGTCGACGTAACCCTCGGGCAGCTCGATCGTCACGGTATTGGTCAGCGCGGGATGGGTCTGGGTGAAGTCCAGCGGCACGGACACGGTCAGCGTGAACGTGGCCACCGCCACCACGGGTGCGGCGGTGTTGAACTCGAGGTTGACCGTGGTGTCGATCGCGCCGGAACCGGAGGCCTGGCCGCAGCTGCCCTCGCCCTGGGTGATCTGGCAGGTCCAGCTGCCGGTCGAAATGCCCGCCGGCAGGCCGTCGCGCACGGCCAGGCCGGCGACGCCGAGCGGCCCGCGGTTGGAGACCAGGATCTGGTAGGTGACGTTGGTGCCCGGAATGAAGGCGTCGTCGGGCAGGTCGTTCGGTCCCTGGTCGGGGGTGTTGGTCTTGGTGACGCCCACGTCGGTGCTCAGCACGATCTGGGCCGATGCGCAGTGCGCGCCATCGTTGGTGCCCACGACCGGTCCGCCGGACAGGAAGGTGGCCTGGCCGGTAGTCAGATCGAACGAGTAGAAGTTGCCGGTGCTGTTGTGCGATCCATACAGCGCATCGGGCGTGCCGAACAGTGCGCCGACGTTGCCGGAGATCTGGCTGTTGCTGGCAGGAAGGGTAGTCACCTGGCCGGTGGACGGGTTGATCCAGGCCACCGTGCCGTTCTGGTTGACCGTGTACAGCCGGCCGTCGATCCAGGCGAAATCCGCGCCGCTGACGGTGCCGCCGACCAGGTTGATCCGGGTGGCAGTCGAGGCCGGCAGGCTGTCCAGCGAAATACGGTAGATGTAGCTCACCGCCGACTGGCTCTTGATGTAGAGGTAGCCGTCGGTGCCGATCTCGCCGGCGTTGTACGAATTGTCCACCGGCTGCGCAGGCGGATTGGGCAGGTTGGTCACGGCGGGCAGCAGCGTGGTCGATCCGTCCGCGTGCACCTGTACCAGCCGGTTGGTGCCGATCTGGATCCCGTAGATCAGGCTGTCCGCTTCGCGGAAGCCGATCGCGTTGTAGGGCGTGCCGCCGGTGCCGATCGTGTCCAGGGTGAACGGGATGGTGCCGGTGTCCAGCTGCGAGAGCGTGGTGTTCGTCTCGGCGTTGGGGCCTTGCGAGATGTACATCTCCGGTCCGCAGGCCGGGAACGGCGGGGCCACGGCGACGACGTCGAGCCGGCCGGTATGCGTGCCCAGTCCGCCGACCGCGGCGCCGGCCAGGGTCGAACTGCGGCCCGACGGCATCGGTTCGAGCGGGCTGGGCGCGGCGGTGGTTTCCGGTGCCGGCAACACTGCCCGGTTCTGCGCCGGATCCGAATCGCGCGCGTCGAGCCGGCCCGGGTCGGTG
>JAGHZW010000213.1:89056-107906 GCA_017745195.1 Pseudoxanthomonas sp.
GGGGAGCGCGTTCATGCGGTCGCCGTCAGTAGGTGCCGGTCATGTTGAGGAACCAGCCGCGCTGGTCGTAGTCGAAATCGGTCAGGTCGTCGCTGAAGTCGGTGAAGTTGTAGCCCACGCCGAGCCGGAGGTTCCTGCCCAGGTCGCGGTCCACGCCGAGCAGCCCGCCCTGGCGGGTGCCGCCGTCGTCGACGTCGAGCCAGCGGTATTCGGCCAGCGCATGCCACTGCGAGCGCAGTTCATAGCGCAGCTGCGCCGCGGCGAAGTTGGTCCCCGAGTCGAACCACGGGCCATAGCCGCGCTGCATGCGCACGTCGCCGTCGCGGCGCGCCAGCTTCAGCGCGTACTCCCAGTGCTGGTCGCGCTTGTAGACGCCTTCCAGCGACAGCACCTGGGTGCGCTGGTCGTAGTCGGCGCCGCCCACCTGGCCGGCGGTGGCCAGGTCGTACAGGTAGGTGTAGCGGCCGAACAGCGACCAGCGGGTGGTGTTCCACGGGCGCCAGGCGAAGCCGAGGTTGCTTTCGAGGAAGCGGGCATCGGCCAGCCGGTTGATCTCGTCGTCGGTGTCGGCGTAATTGATGCGCGCGGCGATGCGCCAGCTCTCGTTGAGCTTCCAGGTCAGCCGGTTGGTGGTCACCCACTGGGTCCGGTTCTCCGCGCCCTGGTCGCGACGCCACTCGACCTTGCTCTGCCAGTCGGCCCGCGGCGCGGTGTATCCGCCGCGGACGCTCACCGCGCGGCGGTCCACGGTACCGCCCAGCACCTTGTCCAGCTCGCCGCTCTGCAGGGTGAAACCGAGGTTCCAGCCCTGCACGGGATAGAAGTCCAGGCCGAAAGTGTGGGCCAGGCCCGCCTGCTCGGACTCTTTAAGGAACTGGCTCTCGTTGAACATGTTGACCCGCTCGGAGATCCGCCAGCGCTGGCCCACGGTCCAGCCGTTCTGGCGGTTGGGCTCGAACAGCGACTCGTAGGCGGTGGTGTCGGTCGAATAGTTGTAGCCGGTGTACAGCGAGTGCTCGGGCGTGAGCCGGTATTCGCCGCTGACCAGCGCCGCGTTGCCGCGGTCGCCCACGCTGCCTTCCGCGCTGACCGAGGACTGGTCGCCGAACAGGTACTTGCCGCCGAGCACCAGCGCGTTGTTGTCCTCGTAGCGCCCGCCGTCGTCGTCCAGGGTGACCTGGCCCAGCCCGTACATGTCCAGGCTGCTGTTGAAGCGATGTTCGTACTTGACCGCGCCGAGCACGCCGGCGGCCGGCGCGGCGGCGAGGCGATCCTCTTCCACGCGGCGGATCTCGCCGCTCAGCGCATTGAAATCGTCGATGCGCCATTCGGTGCTGACCTGCGCCTGGGTCAGCGATTCGCGCCCGGCCTCGGCCTTGCTGTAGCGCGCGTACAGGCTGAGGTCCGGACCCAGCTCGCCCAGCACCTCGGCGCCGTATTCGGTGACCGGATGCACCAGGTCGTAGCGGGCGGTGGAGTAGCCGGCGTCGGTGTCGCGCCACCATGCGCCGGCGCTCCAGTCGCGTCGCGACCAGCCCAGCTCGCGGAAGTTCGCCCGCGCCTCGACCGCGCGCGCCGCGCCCTCGCGGTGCTGGTCCAGGCGGTTGGTCTGCAGGAAGCTCAGGCCGCCGTTGTCCGAATAGAACACCGGCGCGCCGAAGGACTCGGTGCGCGCGTACTCGGCCTTCAGGTAAGTGCCGCGGCCGGCCTGCAGGGTCAGGTCGCCGCCGGCCAGGGTGTAGTCCTCGCCGTCGCGGTTCTCGTCCACGTAGGTCACGCCGATGCCGACGTGGTCGCCCAGCCACTGCTTGCCGCGGAAGCCGGCGGTGATGTTGTCGGCGTCGAACTCGGTGGGCACCCATTCGTAGTCCACGACCAGGCGCTGCTCGTAGCCGTCGAGCGGGGTGTCGCGGGTCAGCGTGGGCACGTTCTCGCGGGTGATCTGCGCCAGCGGGCGGTTGAGCAGGATGCGGCCCTGCATCTCGTCGATCTCGTAGTCGGCGCCGCGCAGCAGCGTCACCCGGTTCTCGACGCGGCCGGTGGTGGGGTCGCGGATTTCCAGTACCACGTTGTCCGATCCGGGCAGGATGTCGGTGTTGCGCAGGTAGTAGAGGCTGCCGCCGGTGCCGAGGAATTCGTTGTGGCCCGGTGCGGTCTCGGCCTGCGAACCGAACGCGCGCAGTTCGGTGCGCGGATCGCCCCATGGATTGATCGCGCGCGAGCGCCAGGCCACCGCGCCGCCGTACAGCGAGCGCACGTACTGGGCGTACTCGGTGCCGGTCAGGCCGGTGGCGTAGTTGCCCCACAGCGCCTGGTTCTGGTCCCAGTCCACGCGCAGGTAGAAGCGGCCCATCGTATCGACGTCGCGGTAGGTGGTCGAATCGTCGCCGTAGGTCGGGTAGTACAGGTCCGGATCGAGGCGGCGGAAGATGTCCTCCGGCGTGGCGCTGGTGAAGCCGTCGAACAGATGGCCGAGGTCCTGCTCGGTGGTGTCGGCCTGGGCGGTGATGAGGTAGCGGGCGCGGGCCTTTGCCTTCAGGTAGAAGGCCAGGCGGCCGTCGCTGATGATGTCGTCGCGGTAGCGCTCGTCCACCGCGAAAGCGGCGTTGGAGCCGCTGACGTCGTTCTTCCACACCGTCACGTCGGCCAGGCCGACGGCGAAGAAGTAGCGGCCGGTGACCTCCATGTCGATCCGGCGTTGCACGGTCGCGGCGTCGCCTTCGCCGGCCGTGGCGCCGGGCGCCTGCACCGCGATGTCGAAGGCGTGCCGTCCCACCGGCACCAGGAATTCGGCGGCGAACTTGCGCTCCAGGTCCACCGGGTACGGTTCGCCGTTGATGGTGAGGATGCGTCCGGCCGGCAGGTCGCGGCCCTGCAGGCGGATCCGCGAGCCGTAGACCGGGATGTTCTGCTGGCGCAGGCCGTTGCGCGAGAACACGTCGTCGACCAGGCGCTGGGTCGCGGCTTCGTCCACGCTCATCAGCGTTCCCATCGAGCGCTCGGTGGCGTCGCGCAGGGAACGGTTGCCGCGTTCGGCCTCTTCCGGGGTAACCAGCTGGATCCGCGCCGGCCAGGTCTCGTCGAAACGTCCCTCCGCGTCGTAGGCGCGCAGCACGTAGATCAGGTCGTCGCCCGCGCGCAGGCGGCGGCGCTGCGCCATGGCGCCGTCCCATTCCGCCTGGGCCACGCCGGTTACCGGCACCTCGAACCGCGCCACCGGTTCGATCAGGTCGCTGTCGGTGCCCAGGTACAGCGAGATCTCCAGCCGCTGGATGAATGCCGGATAGTTGCTGCGCACGGCGAACGGCACCGGCCGGGTGATGCGCTGGCCGTCGAACGCCACGAACGACGCCGCCGAGACCGCGAGCTCGGGCCGGCCCAGGTTCGGATCCTCGGTCGCCCAGACTACGCCGCCGTCGGGCAGCTGCACCGAAAAGCGTCCCTGCGCCTGGGCCTGGCCGGGGTCCTCGCGCGCGATCACCGCGCGCCGGTCCGGCTGCAGTTCCTCCACCGTCGAGCGCCTGTCCGTGCCGACGGTGACCGGCTGGTCGTAGCTGCGCGTGCGCAGCTGGAACAGCAGGCCTTCGCTGCCGCTGCAGGATCCGGCGTCGCAGTTCACCTCGTCGGTCGTGTCGCGCGTTTCCACGTCCTGCGCGTCGGCGCAGGGATTGGCGCCCGCGATCAGCCCGATCAGGGTGCAGTCGAGCAGCTTGCGCTTCATGGCGGGCCCCCGGGCGTCTTCGACGCGTCGACAGGCCGGCGCGGGTCGGTGCTGGCCTCGACCCGGACCCGCTCGCGGACCGCAGGGCTCAGCCGCGCGACCAGCGCATCGAACACGGCGCGGGCGCGTTGCAGGCCCAGGCGCGTGTTGAACTCGTGCGAGCCATGCGCGTCGGTGTGGCCGACGATGGCCACGCGGCCGCCGCCACCACGCTCGAGCTCGGCGGCGACGCGATCGAGCAGTTCGTCGTAGCCCGGCCGGATGCTGGCCTTGCCGCTGTCGAACAGCACCACGCCGAGGACCACGCCGCCTTCGTCCCAGCCGGCGAGCACCGGCGCCTCCGCGCCTTCGCCCTCGCGTACGTTGATCTGCAGCGCGGCGAGGTCGTCCGCCGACAGGCGCTGCGCCAGCGCGTCCTTCAGCGCTAGCGCACGGGCGAAGGCCAGCGCCTGCGGCTCGCCGCTCGCGGATACGTCCACCTGGCCCTGGCGGCCGCGCATCTGCGCGGCCATGTGGTCGACCGCCGGCAGGTACTTCGATTCCAGGGTGGCGCTGCCGGGAGCGAACAGCACCTTGCCCAGCACCACCTCGACCGTTTCGCGGCCACCGGCGACGATGCCGGGCGGCAGGCGCACGCCCCAGTCGAAGCGCACCGGCACGCCGGGCGTGATCCGCCGCAGCAGCGGGTTGTCGGTGGTGAATTCGGCGCCCGGCGGCAGCGTGGCCGGATCGACCTTGAGCACGAAGTTGCGGCCGTGTTCCCAGCCGCCGCCGTCGATCCCGACCAGGTGGTAGCGGCCGAACTGGTCGGTTTCCACCAGCAGGCCTTCGGTCGAGGCGATGCGCACGCCCGGGATGCCGCGCTCGTCGACGCCCTCGTTGTGGATCACGTAGTCCACGGTGATCCCGTCGCTGCCCTCGCTGACCACGCGCTGCACGCTGGGAACGGCCGCATACAGGCCCTTGCCGGCATCGCCGTCGCGCTCGATCCGGGTCTGCCCGGCGGCGTCCATGCGCAGCGTGTAGCCCTCGCGGCTGGTGAGCACGAAGTCGTCGGTGAAGCGGGCCTGCCGCAGGTTCTGCCGGACCACGATCGAACGCTGTCCGACCGGTTCGGCGTCCGAGCGCCGCGCCGGCAACGCACCCAGCGCCAGGCCGTGCAGCAGTGGCGCGCTGGCATCGGCGCTCGGTTGCGGCCCGTCGCCGCGGTCGACGGTAGTGGAGCCCGGGACGTAGTCGGCCGCGGCGAAGCCGCCGCTGACCTGCACGCCGGTGAGGTCGGCGCGGTCCTGCCAGCCGTCGCCGTCGCGGTCGTCGAACACGGTGCCGTGGATCAGGCTTTCGTCGAGCAGCGGATCGCTGGTCAGCACGACCTGCGCGGTGGCGATGTTGGAGATGGATTCGCCGCCCGCGGACAGTGCCTGGGCCTGGTTGACGTGGGTGCCCTGGCGCACGCCCGCACCGACGCGGACGAGATAGCGCAGGGTGATGCGGGCCCCGGCGGCGAGATTGAGGTTGCCGAACCTGACCGGCCCGGCACCACTGACCGTCAGCGGATCACCGTCGCTCTGCTGCAGCGAGCCGGCGACGAAGGAGAACCCGGCCGGCGTGGTGTCGACGATGCTGCCGTTCACCAGGTCGGCGCTGCTGACGTTCTCGATCTCCAGGGTGTAGGGCACCACGTCGCCGACGTGCACTTCGCGGGCGCCGGCGGTCTTGACGATGCGCAGCAGCGGATCGTCGACGCGGTGGCTGGTGGTGCAGTTGTCGCAGCCGGGCGGCTGCGGCCCGCCGCCGGCGGCGCTGACCGTGTTGTTGACCATGGTGCCGGCCTGGCTGTTGATCGTCGCCGTGTAGCGCAGGTCGTGCGCGCCGACCGGGGTTCCGGTAGGCAGCGTGCAGACCAGCGTCGCCGCGGTGGCCACGCATTCGGGCGGCAGCGAGCCGATGGTCAGGCCCGGGTCCGGCGTGTCGGTGAGCACCAGCGGCGCGGACAGCGGCGCGTTGGCCACCACCGCGGTCAGCGTGTAGGTCAGGGACTGCCCGCGCTGCACCTGGCTGCCGCTGGGCGGATCGGCCGACTTGCTCACGTCCACCACCGGGGTCAGCACCGGCGTCTCGGTGGCGCAGTCGTCGGTGCAGGTGGGGTTGTCGTCGCCGGTTGCGAACACCACGTTGCGCACCGAGCCGGACGCGGCCGCAGTGACCACCGCGTTGTAGGTCGCCGTGTAGGTGCCCGGTGGCGTGCCGGCCGGCAGCGTGCAGACCAGCGGCCCGGTGCCGGTGCAGGTGAGCGGTGCGGTGGCGGTCGCGGACGCGGCGCTCAGGCCGCTGCCAGGCGTGTCGGTGAGCGTGACCACCGCGCTGGTCGGCGCCACCGATACCGTCGCGGTCAGGGTGAAGACCAGGGTATCGCCCACGCCCACGGCGGTCTGGCCCGCGGGCAGCTGTACCGTCTTGCCGTAGGTGACCACCGGATCGGTCAGCGGATTGTCGGTACGGCAGGGGCTGCAGGTGCCGTCGCTGGCTACTACCGAGTTGTTGACCGCCGTGGTCGCTGCGCTGCCGACGATGGCGGTGTAGCTGACCGCGTAGGTGCCGGCGGCGGTGCCCGCCGGCAGGGTGCAGACCAGTGGCAGGGTGCCGTTGCAGCTGAAGCTGCCCGGCGCGGTCACCGCGCCGAGGGCGAGTCCGGGCCCGAACGTATCGGTCAGGGTCAGCGGCCGGGTCAGCGCGCCGCCGCTGATCGTCGAGGTGACCGTGTAGACGAGGGTCTGCCCACGCGAGACCGGGGTGCCGGCGCCCACGTCGGAGGTCTTGCGGGTGGCGATCTCGACCAGCGGGTTGGTGGTGCTGCAGGTCGTGCACGCGCCGTCGCTCGGCACGACCGAATTGGCGACCGAGGTGGTTGCGTCGGCGGTGACCCGCGCGCTGTAGCTGACCGGATAGGTGCCGGCCGCGGTGCCGGCCGGCAGCGTGCATACGATCGGGTTGGTCACGTTGCACGTGTACGCACCGGCCGCGGTGATCGCATTGAACGCCAGGCCCGGTCCCAGCGTGTCGGTGAGCGTGAACGCGCGACCGAGCGCGCCGCCGCCGCTGACCGTCGCGGTGACCGTGTACGTGATCAGCTGGCCGCGCTGGACCGGCGTGCCGGTACCCACGTCCGAGGCCTTGCCGGTGCTGACCGATACCAGCGGATTGACCGTGCTGCAGTCCACGCAGCCGCCCTGGTTCGGGACCACCGAGTTGTTGACCTGGACGGTGGCCGCGGCCTCGACCACGGCGCTGTAGCTGGCGCTGTAGCTGCCCGCGGCGGTGCCGGCCGGCAGCGTGCACACCACCGGGTTGCCCGCGGTGCAGGCGAAGCTGCCCGCGCTGGTGATCGCGGCGAACGCCAGGCCCGGGCCGAGCGTGTCGGTGAGCACCAGCGGCGTGGCCAGCGCGCCGCCGCTGACCAGCGTGGTCAGCGTGTAGACGATGGTCTGCCCGGCCTGCACGCCGGTGCCGTTGCCGACGTCGGACGACTTGCGGGTCAGCACGTCCACGAGCGGGTGGATGGTCTCGCAGTCGTCGCACGTGCCTTCGTCGGCCACCGCGCTGTTGCGCACCGCCACGGTCGCAGCCACGTCCACCGTGGCGGTGTAGCGCACCGTGTGCGTGCCGGCGGCGGTGCCGGCGGGCAGCGTGCACACCAGCGGACTGGCGGCGTTGCAGCTGAAGCCGCCGCCGTCGACGACCGCACCGAAGGTCAGGCCGGCGCCGAGCGTGTCGGTGACGGTCAGCGGACGGGTCAGCGCGCCACCGCTGACCGTCGTGGTGAGCGCGTAGGTGATCGTCGCCCCGGCGGCGACCTGCGTGCCGCTGGCCGGCGCGGCGCTCTTGACCGTGGTGATGTCCACCAGCGGGTTGGTGGTGGTGCAGTCCGTGCAGGTGCCCTGGTCGGGCACGACGCTGTTGCCGACCGAGGTGGTCGCCGCGTCGTTGACCAGCACGCTGTAGCTGACCGGATAGGTGCCCGCGCCGGTGCCGGCGGGCAGCGTGCAGCGCACCGGATTGCCGCCGGTGCAGGTGAACGCGCCGGGGCTGGTGATGGCGCTGAAGCTCAGGCCGGTGCCGAGGGTGTCGGTCAGCGTGAGCGGGCTGGTGAGCGTGCCGGCGCCGCCGACCTGCACGGCCAGCGTGTAGACCAGTGTCTGCCCGCGCTGCACCGGCGTGCCATCGCCCACGTCCACGCTCTTGCTGGTGGCGACGGTGACCAGCGGATGGCTGGTGCTGCAATCGGTACAGGTGCCCTGGTCGGGGGTGACGGTGTTGCCGACCGAGGTGGTCGCCGCGGTGGTGACGGTGGCCGTGTAGGTGACGCTGTAGCGTCCGGCGACGGTGCCGGCCGGCAGCGTGCACACCACCGGGTTGGCGCCGGTGCAGCTGAAACTTCCCGCACTGGTGACGGTGCCAAAGGCCAGGCCGGTGCCCAGCGCATCGCTCAGATGCAGCGGAGTGGCGAGGGGGCCGTCGCTGACCGTGGTGGTGAGGGTGTAGCTGATCGTCTGGCCCACGGCGACGGTGCTGCCGCTGGCGGGGCTGGCCGACTTGGTCGTGGCGACGCTGCCGGCCAGCGGGGTGACGACCGTGCTGGTGTTGTTGGTGGGGTCGGTGTCGGCGATGCCGGCGGGCGTGTCGATGTGCGCGGTGTTGCTGACCTGTGCCTGCGCGTTGCCAAACGCGGCCGCAAGAAGCAGCGCGCCTGCGAGAAGGCGCGCACGCGTACTTGCTGTCCGGATCGTGTGGATGGGCACGCGACTTCGTCCTGAGTCACAAACACCTCTGCGCTCCCGAAGGACCGGGAACGCGCGCCACTACGTGATTCTCCCCTGGCACCCAAAGTCCCGATGCGCCGGAGGACGCCGACGCTACGCTCGCTCGGTGTTAAGCGGACGTGCAAAAAAGAACAGCGGCTGCGATGTGAGCGCAGTCAGCTTGTTGAATGCGAACGGGTGGCCTGACAACGGAAAAAAGGCCGGAAACCGGCACTGTGCACGGCCGCCCGCACCCGCGGCCCGTCCTTCAGCCCTGCCTGGCGGCGTCCCGGTTGGGCACGCGTTCGACGCCTTCGGCTGCGTCCATGATCGCCGCGACGTTCCCCGGCGCCGAGCGCAGTCGCCACGCGACCACGCCCAGCCACGCCACGTACAGCGCGATCACCGCCTTCTGCGAACCGCCGCGTGGCAATGCCTTCCACAGGGCATGCAACCACAGGCCGGCGAACGCGAGCGTGGCCAGCAGCAGCAACGGCCTGGCGATGGCGCGCCAGTGCGGGTCGCGATGCAGCGAGGTCGACTGCAGCAGCATGGCGGTGCCGACCAGCAGGAAGCTGGCGATCGCCGAGATGCCATGGATGGCCATGCCGGCGTCGCTGACCGGATGTCCCGGGGTGGGGCCCGGCCAGGTCGCGGTCACCGCGAGTGCGATCGCGCCGCCACCCAGCAGCACCGGCACCAGCGTGTAACGCGCGGCCGGTGCCAGGGTGCGCTGCAGCCCGGCCGCGAGCAGCAGCGACGCCAGCGCCAGCCCGTAATAGGCCGCGCGCAACCACGCGCCGTGCGCTCCGGACAGGTAGAAGCTCAACGGCGCCTGCCACCAGTCGTACTCGGTGCGCAGCACCTGCACCGCCAGCGCGGCAACGCAGAACAGGATGACCAGGGCGAAGGCGAAGCCGGCGCCGCGGGCGGCCGGCGTGGAAGCACGGGTTGGCATGCGCGGCAGTGTCGCAGATGTCGCCGGGCGCGCGGTGAGCGCCCGGCGGGATCCGTGACGGGATGCCTACCTGACGGTCCTGCCGTCGATCAGCGGGTAGTACACCGACGGGTTCGGATCGTCGATGTCGATTTCCAGCAGGCTGGTGTCCCAATGGTCGACGGTCAGTTCCCAGCGGTGCTTCTCGCCGGCGACGTAGGCCTCGATGTCGGGGAACAGCTTCCTGATCAGTTCGCCGCGCGACAGTCCCAGTGGCTTGGGCTTGGCCGGTGACACGCTGATGATCACGAAATCGTACGGCGAGCCGACCTGGTGGTTGTGCAGCGCGTAGAGGTTGCTGCTGGTGGTCGTGCCGGCCTTGATCTGCGCTTCCATGATCGGCCGGTGCCATTTCTTGTACAGCGCCAGCCACTCGTCCTGCTTGCCGGGCGGGACCTTGTAGTAGCTGACGCTTACCCGCGGATGGTCCGGCAGGTCGCGCCCGGACAGGGCCTGGGCGCCGGCCGCCTGCAGGCCGGCCACGGCCAGGCCGAGCGCGGCGATGAATCCGAGGAGGTATTTGTTTGCGGTCATGCGGTATGACTCCTTGCGTGGGACATGGGTGGAAATGCGCGCGGCTCAGAGCTGCACGGTCAGGGCCACGAAGTACTGGCGGCCGTAGATGTCGTAGGTGCTGTTCTGGGTGACGCCCGGGACGCTGCCGACCTGCGGCGGGTCCTTGTCGAGCAGGTTGTTGACGCCGGCGCCCAGCCGCAGCCGCGTGCCGAAATCCCAGCTGCCGAACAGGTCGAAGTAGCTGGCCGCGTCCACCGCCGGCGTGGTGGAGGCGGGGTTGAGCACCTTGGACGAGTGCTCCATCGCGCCGATGTAGCGCCAGCGCAGGCCGATGTTGCCCGGGCCCTGCTGGTAGCGGACCTGGCTGACCGCCTTCCAGGTCGGCAACGTGCCGACATAGCCGGCGTAGTCGTAGACCGGACCGCCCTTGAGTGCCTGGACTTCGTACTTGTCCACCCAGCTGGCGACCGAGCCGGCCGACAACCGCGCGCCGTTGCCCAGTTCGCCCTGCCAGTCCAGCTGCACGTCGACGCCACTGGTTTCCAGGCTGCCCATGTTGAACGTGGGCTTGTAGATGTTGTCGATGCGGCCGGTGTCGGCGTTGCGCTGGATCAGCGAGCAATAGAAGCTGGTCGCCGAATAGCCCGGGTTGGATCCGTCCTGGTTGAAGCACGACGCCAGCACCTGGGCGGAGGTCAGCGTGCCGATCACGTCTTCGACCCGGATGTCGAAGTAGTCGGCCGCCAGCGAGATGCCGGTGCCTTCCGGCGTCCACACCAGGCCCAGCGTGTAGGTGTCGGCGGTTTCCGGGGTCAGCGCGGTATTGCCCGAACGGGTCGCCAGCGACTCGCGCTGGGTGTCGATGTAGCTCGGCAGCAGCGCGGCTGGAATGCCGTGGGCCAGGCACAGCGCCTCGATCGCGGCCGCATTGCCGCCGCTGCGCAGCGGACTGCCGGCCTCGCACTGGTCGCCCTGGCCGTTGGCTACCAGGCCGTAGCTGTTGGACTCGGTTTCCGAGGCCACGTACAGCTCGCCGACGCTGGGTGCGCGGACCGCGCGCTGGTAGCCGCCGCGCAGGCGCAGGTCTTCGATCAAAGCCCAGTTGAAGTCGACCTTGTAGGTGTCCACGCCGCCGGACAGGTCGTAGTCGGAATAGCGGTAGGCCAGGCCGATGTCGAGCGAGTGTGCGAACGGCTTGTCGTAGAGCACGGGCACGAGCGCCTCGACATAGGCCTCGCCGACGCGGGTGCTGCCGTGGCTGGAACCCTTGGCCGGCACGCCGACGATGCCGCCCTGGCGCAGCAGGCGGTCGGGGACGAAGTCGTAGCTGTTGCGGCGCCAGCCGAGGCCGGCGGCGAAGCGCACCTCGCCGGCGGGGAGGTCGAACAGCCCGCCCTGCAGATTCGCCTCGACCACGTCCTGCTCAAGCTCGGTCTGGCTGACCGTGGCCGCGACCAGGTAGCTGCGGCACTCCGGCGACAGCACGGTCAGGCCGAACGGGTTGTAGCCGCCGGCGCACAGGCCAGCACCGCCATCCGGCGCGGCCAGCAGGTTACGCAGCGAGTCGATGACCACCGCGCCGTTGTTGACCTCGTGCGCACGCATGCTGCCGGTGCTGGCGTACACGTCCCAGGAGCCGTTGATCGAGGCCAGGTCGCCGCGCACGCCGGCCAGGAACTGCCAGTTGTCGAAGTCGCGTTCGAAGGTGCGCGGGCCGGCCTCCTGGAAGCGCTTGTGCAGGCGGAAATCGGCGCCCGGGTTGGCGCGTGAGGCGAGGATCGTGCGCAGGTCGTCGGGAATGAACGGGTTGCTGACCGGCACGTTGATGCCGGTATTCCCGCCTTCGGCGGCAACGTAGCTGGACAGGCTGGACCAGTTGAACTGGCCATAGGCCTGCACGTCGTCGTTGATGTCGTAGGAGACCCGGCCGAACGCGCCGTGGCGCTCCAGCGGCACCTGGATCAACGAGAACTGGTTGAGGTTGTTGAGCTGGGTACCGGTGTTGTTGAGCTGCCCGTCCGGGCCGCGCCAGTTGAACGGGACCTTGTTGGCCGAAAACAGCGTGCCGTCGTCGTTGAAGCCCAGGTAGGTCGTCGGTGACACCGGCACGCGTCCCGCCGGGGCGCCGTACTGCGCGAACACCTGGTCGACGGCCGCCTGGCTCGGCAGGTTGGCGCCCAGTTCGTAGGTGCCGGTCTGGATCCGGAAGTCGGTGCCGCCGGGATTGCGGCGGAAAAAATCGCGGGCCATGAAATCGACCCCGTCGCGGTCGCTCCACGACAGCGACAGCACGGTGTTGCCGCGGTTGTCGGCGAAGTTGCCGCCCAAGGTGAGCGCCACGTCGGTGGTGTCGCCGTCACCCTCGCCGTACTGCGCGAACTGGGTGTCGAGGCGGATGCCCTCGAAGTCGTCCTTCAGCCGCACGTTGACCACGCCGGCGATCGCATCCGAGCCGTACACCGCCGAAGCGCCGCCGGTAATGATCTGCACGTCCTCGATCAGCGCGCTGGGGATCGCGTTGACGTCGACCACGTTGTCGGTGGTGGCCGGCTGCAACCGGCGGCCGTCGAGCAGGACCAGGTTGCGCTGCGGGCCAAGCCCGCGCAGGTTGAGCGTGGCCTGGCCGGTGCCGCCCCAGCCGGCATTGGTCTTGTTGGCGCCAAGGCCCAGCTGCGGCAGCTGGTTCAGCGCCTCCTCGAGGGTGGAGGTGCCGGTGTCACGCAGCGCCTCGCGCGAGACGCTGGTCAGCGGACTGCTGCTGGCGTAGTCCAGGCGCGCGATGCGCGAGCCGGTGACGGTGACCGCATCGAGCTGGGTGGCGGTATCTGCGCCTGTTGCGGCGGCGTCAGCGGTAGCGGCGCCACTTTCCTCGGCGTGGGCGAGCGCAGGCAGGCTCAACGCCTGGGCCACGAACAGGGCCAGCGCACTGCGGCGGAAAGTCGTGATGCGGAGTGGATTCCGGGCCGCGGACGGCCATCCTCCGGAGCCGCGTCCGGAAGCGGAAGGTGTACGCAATGACATGGTGGTAAGCCCCTGGGTTCTGCGCGACATGCGCGAACGTCACAGGGAATCTGCCAGCTGCATCGCGGCATGAAAAAATCACCTGGAAGCATCTGCTTAGTTGCATCTGCTCATGCGTTCCGGTCCTTTGCTGCCGCCGGCACGCACATGCGACCGCGCGCGTGCAGGCGCTGCGCGTGGCGCGCGCGGAGAAGGCAGCCTGTGGACTTCCATCCGCCGCAGCTTCCGGCACCACGCCGGCGAGTTCGCGCAGCCAGCGTCGAAGTCGGTGGCCGGTGGAAGCGTGGCGGCGGTGGGTTCGCGTTGACCGGACCGGGCCGCGGCGAAGGCGCCGTCGGCGCTTGGGTTGCGTCGGCGATCGGCCTGCGTGACAGATCCCATATCTGGTGTTGACCACAAGCATAGACCCCACTATCTTGTGCTCCGTCGGTACCGGCGCCTCAGGCGCCGGTTTAAAAGGGAAGTCCGGTGGGCCCGCGAGGGCGATTCCGGCACTGCCCCGCAGCGGTAACCGGAAACGACCCCGCCAAGCAGCACTGGAACCCTGGTTCCGGGAAGCGGCGGCAGTAGGAGGAAGGCCTGGCCTTCCGCGTCCGGGAGTCCGAAGACCTGCCGACAGCCGCGCGCAGCACACCGCGCGGTGCCGGCCGCGGAATCTCCGGGGGGAGATGGCTGGCGAAGCAGGGCCATGCCCGCAGTCCGCCTGCGTGTTCTCGGTCCATGCGACGCCCCTTTCCCATCCTCCCCTGCATAGCCCGCTCCGGCCTTCCGAGACTCCGCGAGGGACGGGTCGCCGCGTGCATCACGCAAGGAGGACACCGTGGACCAGACCGAGACCGCCGCCAGCCAGGCCCCGTCGCAGGACGACGCCTTCCTGCTGACCCCGCCACCGACCGCCACTGCGATGAGCGTGACCAAGCGCAACGGCAGTCGCGAGCCGGTGGACCTCAACAAGATCGTGCGTGCGGTGCAGCGCAGTTGTGTGGGCCTGCACGCGGTCGATCCGATGCGCGTGGCCACGCGCACCATCTCCGGCCTGTACGACGGCGCCAGCACGCGCGAGCTGGACGAGCTGTCGATCCGCACCGCCGCGCTGCTCACCGGCGAAGAGCCCGAGTACAGCCGCCTGGCCGCGCGCCTGCTCGCCGGCTGCATCGCCAAGGAAGTGGCCGGGCAGGAGATCCATGCGTTCTCGCAGTCGGTCAGCCGCGGCCACGAGGTCGGCCTGATCAACGAGCGGCTGTTGAATTTTGTCCAGACCAACGCGCGCAAGCTCAACGACGCGCTCGATCCGTCGCTGGACCTTGGTTTCGACTACTTCGGCCTGCGCACGCTCTACGACCGCTACCTGCTGCGCCACCCGCACACCCGCAAGGTGATCGAGACGCCGCAGCAGTTCTTCCTGCGCATCGCCTGCGCGCTGAGCGAGGACGTACCCGAGGCGCTGGCGCTGTACCGGCGCATGGGCCAGCTCGACTACCTGCCGTCCTCGCCGACGCTGTTCAACAGCGGCACCACCCACGAGCAGCTGTCCTCGTGCTTCCTGCTCGATTCGCCGCAGGACACGCTGGAGTCGATCTACGCCAGGTATGGCGACATCGCCCAGCTGTCCAAGTTCAGCGGCGGGATCGGCGTGAGCTACACCCGCGTGCGTTCGCGCGGCTCGCTGATCCGTTCCACCAACGGCCACAGCAACGGCATCGTGCCGTGGCTGAAGACGCTCGACTCCTCGGTCGCGGCGGTCAACCAGGGCGGCAAGCGCAAGGGCGCGGCCTGCGTGTACCTGGAAACCTGGCACGCCGACATCGAGGATTTCCTCGAACTGCGCGACAACACCGGCGACGAGGCGCGCCGCACCCACAACCTCAACCTGGCCAACTGGGTGCCGGACCTGTTCATGCAGCGCGTGGAGGCCGACCAGGACTGGTCGCTGTTCGACCCGCGCGTGGTGCCGGAACTCACCGACCTGTACGGCCAGGCCTTCGAGCAGGCCTACCTGCAGGCCGAGGCGCAGGGCAAGGCGGTCAAGGTGCTGCCGGCGCGCAAGCTGTACGCGCGGATGATGCGCACGCTGGCCGAGACCGGCAACGGCTGGATGACCTTCAAGGACAAGTGCAACCGCGCCAGCAACCAGACCCTGCGCAACGGCAACGTCATCCACCTGTCCAACCTGTGCACCGAGATCCTGGAAGTCACCTCGGCCGAGGAGACGGCGGTGTGCAACCTGGGCTCGATCAACCTGGGCAACCATTTCGACGACGAGGGTTTCTTCGACTTCGACCGGCTGGCCGAGACCGTGCGCCTGGCCGTGCGCCAGCTCGACCGCGTCATCGACCTCAACTTCTACCCGATCGAGACTGCGCGCCGCGGCAACCTGCGCTGGCGCCCGGTGGGCCTGGGCTGCATGGGCCTGCAGGACGTGTTCTTCCGCCTGCGCCTGCCGTTCGACAGCGAGCAGGCGCGCGCGCTGTCGGCGAAGATCGCCGAGACCATCTACTTCCACGCCCTGGAGACCTCGGTCGAACTGGCGCAGGAGCGCGGCCGGCATTCGTCGTTCGCCGATACCCGGGCCGCCGCCGGCGAGCTGCAGTTCGATGCCTGGGGCGTCGTCCCGGAGAACGAGGAGCGCTGGCATGTGTTGCGTGAAAGGATCCGCGAGCACGGGCTGCGCAACTCGCTGCTCATTGCCATCGCGCCGACCGCGACCATCGCCTCGATCGCTGGCTGCTACGAATGCGTGGAGCCGCAGGTGTCCAACCTGTTCAAGCGCGAGACACTGTCCGGCGACTTCCTGCAGGTCAACCGCTACCTGGTCGCCGAGCTGAAGAAGCTGGGCCTGTGGACGCCGGAGGTGCGCGACGCGATCAAACTCGCGGAAGGCTCGATCCAGGGCATCGCCCAGATCCCGGAAGCGCTGCAGCAGGTCTACCGCACCGCCTGGGAACTGCCGATGCGCGCGCTGATCGACATGGCCGCCGGCCGCGGCGCGTTCATCGACCAGTCCGCCTCGCTCAACCTGTTCATGGAGAGCCCGAACATCGGCGCGATGTCGTCCATGTACATGTACGCGTGGAAGCAGGGGATCAAGACCACCTACTACCTGCGCTCGCGCCCGGCCACGAGGATCACCAAGACCACCGTCGGCCACGCGACGGCGGCTGCACCCAGGCCGGAGTACACCCCGGTGGAAGCGGTGGCCTGTTCGCTGGAGAACCCGGAAGCGTGCGAGGCCTGCCAGTAGCACCGCACGGGTGGCCACGCCGCCGCCCGCGCACCGGACCCCCTGGAGGAACGCGGCGATGAAGCGCTACGCCAACCATTCCGGCGACTCGGGCGTGGAGGCCTACCGGATCACCGCGGTTTCCATCTTCGTCCGCTTCCGCAACCGCCCCGAACCCTACGAGTACCGCAGCACCGGCCGCGCCGGCCCCGAGAAGGTCGCGCGGATGAAAGCCCTGGCCGAGGCCGGCCGGGGCCTGAGCACCTACATCAGCCGGTACGCGCACGACGACTACGAGCGCTGACCGCCACACCGTCCCCTGGAGCAGGCAGGACGCGGGAACAGGATGTTCCGGGCACATGGACGTGCCGATCCGCGCCGCCTCCCACGCACACAGAGAGTTCCGACACGATGTCCACGCACAACCGCCAGATGCTGCTCGACCCCGGCTTCGAACTGACCCTGCGCCCGATGCGCTATCCGCAGTTCTACGACATGTACCGCGATGCGATCAAAAACACCTGGACGGTGGAGGAGATCAATTTCCAGATCGACATCGCCGACCTGCACGCGAAGATGACCCCGGCCGACCAGCACCTGATCCACCGCCTGGTCGCCTTCTTCGCCACCGGCGATTCGATCGTCTCCAACAACCTGGTGCTGAACCTGTACCAGCACCTCAACGCCCCCGAGGCACGGATGTACCTGTCGAGGCAGCTGTACGAGGAAGCGCTGCACGTGCAGTTCTACCTGACCCTGCTCGACAACTACCTTCCCGACCCGGGCGAGCGGACCAAGGCCTTCGCCGCGGTGGAGAACATCGCCTCGATCAAGAAGAAGGCCGGCTTCTGCTTCAAGTGGATCGACTCGATCCAGGGCCTCACGCGGATCGAGACCCGCGAGCAGCGCCGCCAGTTCCTGCTCAACCAGATCTGCTTCGCCGCCTGCATCGAGGGCCTGTTCTTCTTCGCCGCCTTCGCTTACGTCTACTACTTCCGCTCGCGCGGGCTGCTGCCGGGCCTTGCGTCGGGCACCAACTGGGTGTTCCGCGACGAGAGCTGCCACATGGAGTTCGCCTTCGAGTGCGTGCGCACGGTGCGCGAGGAAGAGCCGGACCTGTTCGACGAGGCCATGCAGCAGCAGGTCTACGACATGCTCGAGGAGGCGATCGAATGCGAGCTGCAGTTCGCCGAGGACGTGCTGTCCGGTGGCGTGGCCGGCATCTCCACCCGCGACATGCGCCAGTACCTGCAGCATTGCGCCGACAACCACTTCGCCAAGCTGGGCATGGCGCGCCGCTACCACGTGCGCAACCCGTTGCCGTTCATGGAATTGCAGGACGTGCAGGAACTGACCAACTTCTTCGAGCGCCGCGTCTCGGCCTACCAGGTCGGAGTGCAGGGCGAGGTGGGGTTCGACCACGCGTTCTGAAGGCGGTCACAGGGTCGGACGCCGCAGCGGTTTCCGCGTCGCGCTTGAAGCGCGGGCGCGGAGCAGCTCCAATGGGCCGATGCGCTCCGAAGCCCCGGTTGGCCGCCCTCGACTGTCCCGCCGTCGCCTGCTGGAGGGCGGCGCGGCACTCGCCATCCTCGGCGCCCTGCCTGCCTCCGCATCGGCGGCACCGCGCCGCGACGATGACGCCGACTGGATCCCGCCGGAAGAGTTCCTCGCCGACCTGCCACGGCAGATGCAGGCGCTGGGCGTGCCGGGGATCGGCATCGCGGTGGTCGAGCAGGGCCGCCTGGCCTGGTCCCGTGGCGTCGGCGTGACCCACGCGGAGCGGCGCACGCCGGTCACCGACGCGACCCTGTTCGAGGTCGCCTCGCTCAGCAAACCGGTGTTCGCCTATGCGGTGCTGCAGCTGGTCGACCGCGGCCAGCTGGCGCTGGACCGGCCGCTGGTCGACTACCTGCGGCCGGAATACCTCGACGACAATCCCGCCGCAAAGGCGTGGCTGGACGCGATCACCGTGCGCGACGTGCTGCGCCATTCCACCGGCCTGCCGGACTGGCGCAAGGATCCGGCGCACGCCCGGCTGACCCCGGCGGTGGCGCCGGGTACGCGCATCGACTATTCGGGCGAGGCGTTCTTCTGGCTGCAGCGCGTGGTCGAGACGATCACCGGCGAGAGCCTGGACCAGGCCATGCAGCGCCTGCTGTTCGCACCGGCGGACATGCGCGACAGCAGTTATGCGTGGACTCCGCAGATGGCGGAGCGGTCGGTGTACGGACATCGCGCGCCCGATGCCGCCGCCGAACCGGATGGAAGCGGTATGCCGCCGCAGATGCTGCGCGAGCAGTGGAGCGCGGCGCAGGTCGTGGCCGATCGCACCGGCACCGCGCTGTCGGCGTGGCGCTATGAAGATGCGGCGCGCGCGCTGCCCGCGGTGCAGGCCATCGTGCCGCCCGGCCTGGTCGCCTGGCCCGGCGACATCGTCGCCAACGCCGCCGCCAGCCTGCGCTGCACCGTGCAGGACTACGCGCGCTTCATGGCGCTGGTGGTGCATGCTGTGCCCGCCGAGTGGGAGCTGCGCCCGGCCACGCGCGCGGCGATGTTGACGAGGCAGATCGACGTGC
>JAGHZW010000214.1:0-6375 GCA_017745195.1 Pseudoxanthomonas sp.
CCTGCACGTTGGTGACCCAGTCGCGCATCGCCTCGTTGAGCGCGGCCTTGAGCGTTTCCAGGCCGTCGCGGTCGAGGATGTCGACCCGGTAGGTGGCCGGCAGGGCGATCAGCCCGCGGGTGCGCAGCGAGGTCAGGCAGCGGCTGACCGTTTCCACGGTCAGGCCGAGGTGGTCGGCGATGTCCGCGCGCGGCATCGGCAGGACCAGCGACGGGCCGGGATCACCGCCGCGCGCCTGGCGTTCGGCCAGGGTCAGCAGGAAGTCGGCCATGCGCTCGGTGGGATTCATCCGGGCCAGCGACATCATCCGCTCGTGCGCCGAATCCAGCTCGACGCACGCGCGTTCCAGCAGCTTGCCCTGCAGGTGCGGAAAGCGCTCGCCCAGGCGCTGCATGGCGTCCAGGCCGAACCGGCACAGCTCGGTCTCGCCCAGCGCCTCGATGTCGTGCGGGTAGGTGGCTGCGCCGCTAAGGCCGACGAAGTCGCCGGGCAGGGCGAAGCCGGCCACCTGGCGCCGGCCGTCGGCCGACAGCCGGACCAGGCGCAGCGCGCCGCGGGTGACGGTGAACACGTGCCTGCGCGGCTCGCCCTGGCGCGCCAGCACCGTGCCGGGTTGCAGCACCTGCAGGCCGGCGGCGGCGTCCAGCGCGTGCATTTCCTCGGGCGACAGCACCGAACACACCGCCAGGTGGCGGACCTGGCAATGCAGGCACGGCCCGATCGGGCCGGTGGCGTCGGTGGAGGGAGTGAGGCAGGGGCTGTCGAACGGAGGCCAGGACATGCGTCGCGACACGGTTTTTGGTGTGCATATGATAGCGGCGCATGGCGGGCCCGGCATGAGGCGCAGCTGTCCAAGGTAGAATTGCGGACCCAGCGTCGCAGGAGTTTTCCGCTTGATCAGGCCCCGTACCCCGCCCGGCGTCATGGAGCTACTGCCGCGCGAGCAGATCGCGTTCCAGCGCATGCTCGACGTCATCCGCCGCAACTACGAGCGCTTCGGCTTCCTGCCGGTGGAAACGCCGGTGTTCGAGCTCTCCGACGTGCTGCTGACCAAGTCCGGCGGCGAGACCGAGCGGCAGGTGTACTTCGTCCAGTCCACCGGCGCGCTGGCCAACGCCGCGGCCGAGGCCGACAAGGCCGAGGGCGCTCTTCCGGCCAGTCTTCCGGAGCTGGCCCTGCGCTTCGACCTGACCGTGCCGCTGGCCCGCTACGTGGCCGAGCACGAGCACGAGCTGAGCTTCCCGTTCCGCCGCTACCAGATGCAGCGGGTGTACCGCGGCGAGCGCGCCCAGCGCGGCCGCTTCCGCGAGTTCTACCAGTGCGACATCGACGTGATCGGCAAGGATGCGCTGAACATCCGCTACGACGCCGAAGTGCTGGCGGTGATCCATTCGGTGTTCTCCGAGCTGGGGATCGGCGCGTTCCGGGTGCAGCTCAACAACCGCAAGCTGATGCGCGGTTTCTTCGAGGCCCAGGGCGTCACCGACCCGCAGCAGCAGGCGCTGGTCCTGCGCGAGGTCGACAAGATCGACAAGCGCGGCGCCGACTACGTGCGCGATACGCTGGCCGGGCCGGACTTCGGCCTGCCGATCGCGGCGGTCGAACGCATCCTCGCCTTCGTCGAGGTGCGTTCGCAGTCGCACGACGATGCGCTGGCGAAGATCGACGCGGTGCTCGCCGAGGCCGGCGATGCCGCCAGCGAAATCCTGCGCACCGGCGCGGCCGAGTTGCGCGAGGTGCTGGCCCTGGTCAAGGCGCTGGGCGTGCCCGAGTCGGCCTACTGCCTGAACTTTTCCATCGCCCGCGGCCTGGACTACTACACCGGCACCGTCTACGAGACCCAGCTGGTCGACCACCCGGGGATCGGTTCGATCTGCTCGGGCGGCCGCTACGAGGACCTGGCCAGCCACTACACCAAGTCGAAGCTGCCGGGCGTCGGCATCTCGATCGGCCTGACCCGGCTGTTCTGGCAGCTGCGTGAGGCCGGGCTGGTCGAGGGCATCGCCGAGAGCAGCGTGCAGGCGATGGTTGCGCTGATGGACGAGGCCCAGCTGCCCGAGGCGCTGGACATCGCCCGCCACCTGCGCGCCGGCGGGATCAACACCGAAGTGCAGATGGAAGCGCGCAAGGTCGGCAAGCAGTTCCAGTACGCCTCGCGCGCCGGCATCCGCTTCGTGGTGCTGGCCGGCGATGACGAACTCGCTCGCGGCGTGGTCGCGGTCAAGGACCTGGTCCGCGAACAGCAGTTCGAGGTCGCCCGCGAGGAACTCGCCGGAACCCTGCGGGTGGAACTGGAACAGGCGCGCGCGCTCGCCGGCCGCTGAGCCGCGCGGCGCCCTGCGCAACACGGAGCCGAACATGCAGACGATCCGCCTCGACGGGCAGTCCCTGAGCCGTGACCGCCTGGTCGCCGTCGCCCGCGGCGCGCGGGTCGAACTCGATCCCGGTGCGCTGGTCGCCGTGCAGCGCGCCGCCGATTTCCTCGCCGAGCAGGTGCGCCGCGAGGAGCCGATCTACGGCGTGTCCACCGGCTTTGGCAGCAATGCCGACAAGCTGCTCGGCGCGCATCCGCTGCGCGACGAACTGCCGGGGGCGGCGCCGTCGGGCCGTTCGCTGCACGAGGAACTGCAGCGCAACCTGATCATCACCCACGCGGTGTGCGTGGGCGAACCGATGGCCGCCGACGTCGTGCGCACGATGCTGTGCATCCGCATCAACACCCTGCTCAAGGGGCATTCGGGCATCCGCGTGGAGACCCTGCAGGCGCTGGCCGCGATGCTCAACGCCGGCATCGTGCCGGTGGTGCCGCAGCTGGGTTCGGTCGGTGCGTCCGGCGACCTGGCGCCACTGTCGCACCTGGCGATCGTCCTGCTCGGTGGTGGCGAAGCATTCTTCGAGGGCGAGCGGATGGCGGGCGCCGAGGCGCTGCGCCGCGCCGGCCTGCAGCCGGTCTCGTTGTCCTACAAGGAAGGCCTGGCGCTGAACAACGGCACCGCGCAGATGCTGGCGATGGGCGTGCTGGCGCTGCAGCGGCTGGAGCAGATGCTCGACACCGCCGACCTGGCCGCGGCGATGACCATCGACGCCTTCGCCGGCCGGCTCGGCGCTTTCGCGCCCGAGGTGCACGCGCTTCGCCCGCATCCGGGCCAGGTGCAGGTCGCCGCGAACCTGCGCGGCCTGCTCGCCGGTTCGACCCTGGCCGACATCGCCTACCACCTGGTACCGAAGTTCCGGCAGTGGCTGCCGGGCAGCTGGGACACTCCGGAATCGCAGGCGCTGCGCTTCGACATCGGCTGGGACTGGGTGCCGGTCGACCAGCGCCATGGTCGCGAGAAGTTCTACCTGCGCTTCCTGCCGTTCCGCGGCGGCAAGAAGCACCAGCCGCAGGACAGCTATTCGCTGCGCTGCATCCCGCAGGTGCACGGCGCGGTGCGCGATGCCGCCGCGCAGGCCGCGCGCGTGCTCGACATCGAGCTCAATGCGGTCACCGACAACCCGCTGGTGTTCCCCGACAAGGGCGATGCGCGGCACGTGGAGGAGCAGGTGATCTCGGCCGGCCATTTCCATGGCATGCCGCTGGCGCTGGCGCTGAGCTACCTCAAGGCCGCGATCCCGACCCTGGCCTCGATCTCCGAGCGCCGGCTCAACAAGCTGGTCGACCCCGCCACCAACGACGGCCTGCCCGCGTTCCTGATCGGCAACGAGGACGGCACCGAGTCGGGCCACATGATCGTGCAGTACACCGCCGCGGCGATCGTCAACGACCTGGCCAGCCGCGCGCATCCGGCGTCGGTGTTCTCGGTGCCGACCAGCGCCAACGCCGAGGACCACGTATCGATGGGCGCCAACGAGGCGCGCCACGTGCTGGCGATGGTCGAGGACCTGGGCAAGGTGCTGGCACTGGAGCTGTACACGGCGGCCCAGGCGCTGGACCTGCGCCGGGACATGATCAATGCCGCGCGTGCACTGGCGCACCGCGCCGACGCGACGGCACTGGCCGGCAAGGTCCAGGGCGGGCCGGCGACCGATGCGCCCGGGCGCGAGCGCTTCCTGGCCGAGGTCGAGGCGCTGCGCGTGCAGCTCGCCGATGCTGACGCGTTCCATCCCGGGGCCGCGGTTGCCGTGGCACACGCACGCATCCGCGCCACGGTGCCGTTCCTGGAGCGCGACCGTGCGCTCGACGGCGAAGTCGCGGCGATGGTCCGGCTGGTCGCCTCCGGGGCGCTGCTCGAGGCCTGAGCCCACCTGGTGGCGCGGCCTCGTCGGAGGCCGCCGTCCCGCACCCTGCCGGCCGAGCCGGCCGTATGTCTATGTCTCCGTGGCCGCGGATGGCGACCGCGCGCGCGATACCGTCGCTGCCGTCCGACCCGGTGCCGATCGCGTACTGGCACGGGTTTTCCCGGCAGCGCGTATCCAAGCCCGCGGTGGCAGGGGCGGTGATGGGCGTTCCGTCGTCATCCGACGGGCGTTGGGCTCCGGCCCGACCCGGAGCTGGCCGGACCCCCCGGAACCCTTCCGCGAAGTCGTTGACGGGCGGGATATGGCCGACGGCGGGCCAGGCCCAGTCGCGTTTTCATATCCGCCTGCCCACGGGGCGCAGGGAGGTGGGCTGACGGCGGCCGGCGCGCTCCGTAAACCCGTCCTGAGCGCCTCCACACACTGAATGCCCATGGTTGCTGCAGTGCAGCGGGGTTGACTGTGGCTGGCGACGGCTGGTCTAATGTACTAATGCGTTAATACATTGGTGTTCGGACTGATGAAGCGGCGGGTGCAGGACAACGGAGACGACGTCGAGGGGCGGCTGGCCGCGCTTGCGCTCGCCCTGTCCGCGCTGGACGGCGCCGATGCGGTCAAGGCGTTCCTGCTCGACCTGTGCACGCCGGCCGAGCTGGAAGCCATGACCGATCGCTGGAAGGTGGTCCCGCTGCTGCAGCAGGGCATGCCGTACCGCGAAATCCACGAGCTGACCCAGGTCAGCGTCACCACCATCGGCCGCGTCGCACGGACGCTGGAGCGCGGCGCCGGTGGCTATGCGCTGGCCTCGCGCACCGGCAACAAGATCACCCAGGACATCCCATGAGCCCCCCCATCGGAACTGCCCCCCGCGACCGCCTGCGCATCGCGATCCAGAAGAGCGGCCGCCTGGCCGAGCCGGCGCGTTCGCTGCTCGCCGCCTGCGGACTGAGCTGGCGCGAGAGCCGCGACAAGCTGTTCTGTTATGGCGAGTCGCTGCCGGTGGACCTGCTGCTGGTCCGCGACGACGACATCCCCGGCCTGATCGCCGATGGCGTCTGCGATCTCGGCATCGTCGGCCGCAACGAACTCGACGAACAGGCCGGCGAGCGCATCCGCAATGGCTTGCCGCCGGCCTACCGCGCGCTGCGCGGCCTGGGCTTCGGCCAGTGCCGGCTGATGCTGGCGGTGCCCGACGAATGGGAATGGACCGGTCCGGCGCAGCTGCAGGGCACCCGCATCGCCACCAGCTATCCGGCGATCCTGGCCAACTGGCTGCAGGCCGAGGGCGTCGACGCGCAGGTGGTCGAGCTGTCCGGGTCGGTCGAGATCGCGCCGCGCCTGGGTACCGCCGACCTGATCTGCGACCTGGTCTCCAGCGGCGCCACGCTCGCCGCCAACCACCTCAAGCCGGTGCACAACCTGCTCGACAGCGAGGCGGTGCTGGCCGGCCCGGCCGGTGCTTTTGACGATGTCCGCGCCGGCCTGGCGCAGATGCTGCTGCGCCGCGTCGACGGCGTGCTCCAGCTCAAGGACCGCAAGCTGCTGATGTTCAATGCCGAGCGCGAAGCGCTGCCGGCGCTGGAGCGGCTGCTGCAGGACGCCGGTCCGCTCGTGCAGCTGCCTGGCGCGAATGGCGCGCTGTCGCTGCAGACCATGTGCGAGGGCGCGGTAAGCTGGCAGCAGCTGGAAGAACTGGAACGCGCCGGCGCCCGCGGACTGATGGTGCTGGCGGTCGAGAGGTCGCTGGCATGAGTGCCGATCCGATTGATGCCGCGGTGCGCGACTGGAACCGCCTGGAGTGGGCGACGCTCGATGGCGCTGCCCGCAACCGCGCGCTGACCCGGCCAGTACAGGTTGTCGCCCAGGCCACGCGCGATGCGGTAGCCGCCGTGCTCGCCGCCGTGCGCGAACGCGGAGACGAGGCGCTGCGCGAACTGACCGCCCGTTTCGACAAGGTCGAACTCGAACGCTTCGAAGTGTCGGCAGACGAATTCGCCGCTGCCGAAGCCGCGGTCGCGCCGGAACTGCGCCAGGCCATGGTCGACGCCGCTCAGCGGATCGAGGCCTTTCACCGCGCCGGCATGGCTCGCGACTACGCGGTCGAAACCGCACCCGCCGCTTCATCAGTCCGAACACCAA
>JAGHZW010000214.1:6423-7914 GCA_017745195.1 Pseudoxanthomonas sp.
GGTCCATTCCCATTCGTCGGGCACCGCCAGCGTGCCCAAGGTCGACAAGGTCTTCGGCCCCGGCAACAGCTACGTGGACGAAGCCAAGCGCCAGGCCGCGCAGTCCGGCGTGGCGGCGATCGACATGCCGGCCGGTCCTTCGGAAGTGCTGGTGATCGCCGACGACGGTGCCGATGCGGCGTTCGTCGCCGCCGACCTGCTGTCGCAGGCCGAGCACGGCCCGGATTCGCAGGTGCTGCTGCTGTCCGACAGCGCCGCGCTGATCGACCGGGTCGAGGCGGAGCTGGCCGCACAGCTGTCGGTACTGCCGCGCGCTGGGATCGCACGCAAGGCATTGTCGGCCTCGCGCCTGGTGCGGGTGGATTCGCTGGATGAAGCCTTCGCGATCAGCAATGCCTATGCGCCCGAACACCTGATCCTGGCCCTGCGCGAGCCGCGCGGGTGGCTGGACAAGGTCGAGGCCGCCGGCTCGGTGTTCCTCGGCGACTGGACCCCCGAGGCGCTGGGCGACTACTGCAGCGGCACCAACCACGTGCTGCCGACCAATGGCGCGGCGCGCGCTTGGAGCGGGGTCAGCGTGGCGAGCTTCCAGAACTTCGTCAGCGTACAGGCGGCCAGCCGCACCGGCATCCGCGCGATCGGCGACTGCGCGGTGACCCTGGCCCGCGCCGAGCAGCTCGACGCGCACGCCAACGCGGTCGCGCTGCGGCTGAAGGCGGCCAACGCATGAGTGGTGAGATGAGCAGCGACGCGCTCCTGCAACTGGTCCGCGAGGACCTGCGCGGTTTCGGCGGCTACGCCTCCGCACGCACCTATGACCTCAAGGGCGATGTCTGGCTCAACGCCAACGAGAGCCCGTGGGCCAATCCGGCCGACGCGCACGGCAGCAGCCGGCGCTATCCGGATCCACAGCCGCCGGCGCTGGTCGAGGCGCTGGCCCGGGTCTACGGTGTCGTGCCGCAGCAGTTGCTGGTCGGCCGCGGCAGCGACGAAGCCATCGACCTGCTGGTGCGGGGGCTGTGCGTGCCTGGCCGCGATGCGATCGTGGTGACCCCGCCGGTGTTCGGCATGTACGCGGTCAGCGCGCGCCTGCAGGGGGCGCCGCTGCTCGAAGTTCCGCTGGTGGACGGTGATACCGGTTTCGGCGTCGACCTCGATGCTGTCGCCACGGCGGCGGAGCAGGGCGGCGCCAAGCTGGTGTTCCTGTGTTCGCCCTCCAATCCCACCGGCGGCAGCGTGCCGCTGGCCGGCATCGCCGCGCTGGCCGCGCGCCTGGATGGGCGCGCGCTGGTGGTGGTGGACGAGGCCTATGGCGAGTTCTCCGACCAGCCGTCTGCGACCACGCTGATGGCCACGCACGCCAATGTTGCCGTGCTGCGCACGCTGTCCAAGGCGCATGCGCTGGCTGCGGCGCGTATCGGCACGCTCATCGCCGATCCGGCCCTGGTCCGCGTGCTGCGCGCCTGCCGGCTGACCCGCTCGAAATGCTGG
>JAGHZW010000214.1:7961-8476 GCA_017745195.1 Pseudoxanthomonas sp.
ATGCTCGGTGATCGCCACCGGCACCCTGGTCGAGGAGCCCGAGGATTTCCAGATCGATGCCTACGCCAAGCTGCGCTTCGTCCGCGGCGTGATCCCGGCGCTGCTGAAGCTGCGCGACGCCGGCTGGCAGTTCGTGATCGTCTCCAACCAGGATGGCCTGGGCACGGAAAACTATCCGCAGGAAAGTTTCGACGGCCCGCACAACCTGATGATGCAGGTGTTCGAGAGCCAGGGCATCACCTTCCGCGACGTGCTGATCGACCCGAGCTGGCCGCACGAGAACAGGCCCACGCGCAAGCCCGGGATCGGCCTGGTCCTGCCGTACATCCAGGACCGCACGATCGACTGGAAGCGTTCGGCGATGGTCGGCGACCGGCCGACCGACAACCAGTTTGCCGAGAACCTCGGCATCCGCGCCTTCCAGCTGAAGACCGCACAGTTCGGCGGCGAGTGGGACTGGGCCGGCATTGCCCACGAGCTGGCCGACGCGCCGCGGCGTGCGGTCGCCATCCGCG
>JAGHZW010000214.1:8521-10416 GCA_017745195.1 Pseudoxanthomonas sp.
TTCAGGCAGGCGTCGGTGGGCTTGTCTGGACCAAGGAGACGAAGATCCGGGTCGAAGTGAACCTGGACCGTGTCGCTGATCCGCAGGTCCACACCGGCCTGCCGTTCTACGACCACATGCTCGAGCAGATAGGCAAGCACGGCGGCTTCGAGCTGAAGATCCACGCCGATGGCGACCTGCACATCGACGAGCACCACACCATCGAGGACACCGCGCTGGCGCTGGGCCAGGCCTTGCGCGAGGCGCTGGGCGACAAGCGCGGGATCGGCCGCTATGGCTTCACCCTGCCGATGGACGAGACCCGGGCCAGCGCCGCGCTCGACTTCAGCGGCCGGCCGTACCTGGTCTACGAAGGCGAGTTCAAGCGCGAGCGGGTCGGCGACATGCCGACCGAGCTGGTGCCGCACTTCTTCCGCTCGCTGTGCGATGCCTCGGGCATGAACCTGCACATCACCGTGGATGGCGACAACGACCACCACAAGATCGAGGCCAGCTTCAAGGCGCTGGCGCGCGCGCTGCGCCAGGCGATCCGTCGCGAAGGCGCCGAACTGCCGTCGACCAAGGGGGCGTTGTGAGCGGGGATGGAAACCGCGTGGCTGTCGTCGATGCCGGCGGTGCCAACCTCGGCTCGGTCTGCTATGCGCTTGAGCGCCTCGGCGTGCAGCCGCAGGTGGTGAGCGACGCGGCCGGGCTCGAAGATGCCGACCGGGTGATCCTGCCCGGGGTCGGCGCCGCGCCCGAAGCGATGCGTCGCTTGCGCGAACAGGGCCTGGTCGCGCCGCTGCGCGAGCTGCAGGTGCCCTTGCTGGGCATCTGCCTGGGCATGCAGCTGCTGTACGAACGGTCCGAAGAAGGCGAGGTCGAATGCCTCGGGCTGCTACAGGGCGTGGTCCATCACCTGCCAGCCGCACCGGGCATCCGCGTGCCGCACATGGGCTGGAACAGCCTGCGCACGATGCGCGCTTCGCCATTGCTCGATGGCGTGGCCGACGGGGCCAGCGCGTACTTCGTGCACAGCTATGCCGCGCCGGTCACCGCCGACACGGTCGCCGCCAGCGACCATGGCGGCCTGTTCACCGCGGTGGTCCAGAACGGCCGCCGCTGTGGTGCGCAGTTCCATCCCGAGCGCTCGGCCGGCACCGGCGCGCGCATCCTCCGCAACTTCATCGAGATGGATTTCTGATGGGCTTTACCGTCTACCCCGCGCTGGACATCCGCGGCGGCCGCGTGGTCCGCCTGGCCCAGGGCGACTATGCGCGCGAAACGCAGTACGGCGACGATCCGCTGCCGCGCGCGCAGGCCTTCGCCACGACCGGCGCGCGCTGGATGCACCTGGTCGACCTGGATGCGGCCAAGGCCGGCGGCTACACGCTGTTGCCGTTGCTGGGCGCCATCGCCCGCGACACCGGCCTGCAGGTGCAGACCGGCGGTGGCGTGCGTTCGCGCGACGACGTGGCGCGGATCCTCGATGCCGGCGCCACGCGCGTGGTGGTCGGTTCGCTGTCGGTGCGCGAGCCGGAGATGGTGAGCGGCTGGCTGGCCGAATTCGGCGGCGAGCGGATCACCATCGCGCTGGACACGCGACAGGACGTCGACGGCGTCTGGAAATTGCCGGTGCACGGCTGGACCGAGGACGCCGGCGCCACGCTCGATGCGCTGCTGCCGGTCTACGTCCGCGCCGGCCTGCGCCACCTGCTGTGCACCGACATCGCCCGCGACGGGATGCTGTCGGGGCCGAACCTTGACCTGTACCAGCACCTGCACGCGCTGGCGCCGGGCGTGGCGGTGCAGGCTTCCGGTGGCGTGCGCGATGCCTCCGACGTGCGCAACGCGCGCCTGGCCGGTTGCTCCGGCGCGGTGCTCGGTCGCGCGCTGCGCATCGGCCAGGGTGCCTT
>JAGHZW010000214.1:10468-25910 GCA_017745195.1 Pseudoxanthomonas sp.
CGAAGGCGGAGTGCGCCTGGGCGTGGCCGGCGGCATCCGCGACGTGGAAACCGCGCGCCGCGTGCTGCACGCCGGCGCCGACAAGATCTCCGTCAACTCGCCGGCACTGGAACGCCCGCCGCTGATCGCCGAGCTGGCCGACGCGTTCGGCGTGCAGTGCGTGGTGGTCGGGATCGACTCGGTGCGCGAGGCCGACGGCCAGTGGCGCGTGCGCACCAACACCGGCGATCCGGACAAGACCCGCGCGCTGGCCGTGCGCACCCTGGACTGGATCGTCGAGGCCCAGCGCCTGGGTGCGGGCGAGATCGTGCTCAACTGCATGGACAGCGACGGTGTGCGTCGCGGCTATGACGTGGCCCAGCTGCGCGAGGCGCGCGCGCTGTGCCACGTGCCGCTGGTCGCCTCCGGTGGCGCCGGCGCGCCGGAGCATTTCGCCGACGTGTTCGAGCAGGCCGACGTCGATGGCGCGCTGGCGGCCAGCGTGTTCCACAGCGGCGCCATTCCCATTCCCGGACTCAAGCGCTTCCTGCGGCAGCGCGAAATCGAGGTGCGCGATGTCTGATTCCACCACCGCCACGCCGCGGGTTGTTTCCGGCCCGACCCTGTTGCCCGAGTCGCTGGACTGGGACAAGGGCGGCGACGGCCTGCTGCCGGTGATCGTGCAGGACGCCGACAGCCTGCGCGTGCTGATGCTCGGCTACATGGACCGCAATGCGCTGCGTGCGACCCTGGTCAACCGGCTTGTGACGTTCTACAGCCGCAGCAAGCAGCGCCTGTGGACCAAGGGCGAAACTTCCGGCCACGTGCTGGAGCTGGTCGACGTGGGCACCGACTGCGATTCGGACACGCTGCTGGTACTGGCGCGGCCACGTGGCTCGACCTGCCACCTGCAGCGGGTCAGCTGCTTCGAGAACGCGCCGGCGATTGTTGCCGCGGCGGATGCGCCTGCAGCAGACACCGGTTTCCTCGGTGAGCTCGACGCGCTGGTCGCCACGCGCGCGCGCGATCGGCCGGAAGGCAGCTACACCACGCGCCTGTTCGAAGCCGGCGTGCGCCGGATCGCGCAGAAGGTCGGCGAGGAGGGCGTGGAAACCGCGCTGGCCGGCGTGGCCCAGAACGATGCGCAGTTGCTGGGCGAGTCCGCGGACCTGGTCTACCACCTCACCGTGCTGCTGCATGCGCGCGGCCTTTCGCTGGCCGACGTGGTCGAAGTGCTGGAGCAGCGCCACAAGGGTCGTTGAGTCGTTCCGCACGCGGGCCGCGCGGTAGCCGCCGTCATCGGCCGGCTCCTACAATCGCGGCATCCTTCAAGGGTGCCGCCCATGCCAATCCGTCACTTCTTTGTCGCCGCACTGTTCACCTTCGGCTGCCTGCTGCAGCCGTTGCCGGCGCAGGCCGCGGCGCCCGCCGCGACGACGGTGTCCGGTCGCGTCTACCTGCAGGCCGATGCGCGTCACGCCGGTGACGGTCGTGGCCTGCCGGATGTGGTGGTGTCCAACGGCATCGATATCGTCCGCACCGATGCGCAGGGCCGCTACCGGATCGCGGCGGCGCCCGGCCGGTCCGTGTTCGTGGTCAAGCCGGCCGGCTACCGTTTCGTGGCTGGCAGCGACGGCCTGCCGGCGTTCTGGCACACGCTGCCTGCGGATACAGGCGCGCTGGCCACAGCCGATTTCGCCCTGCTGCCGGCGGCCACGGGCGCATCCGCCTCGGACACGAAGGTGCTGGACGTGCTGCTGTTCACCGACAGCCAGGTCAAGAGCGAACGCGATGTCGACTACTACCGGCGCGACATCGTCGAGCCGATCATCGACCGCCATCCGGCCGTGCTCGGCGTGACCCTGGGCGACCTGGTCAACGACCAGGCGCAGCTGTATCCGGCGCTCAATGCGGTCACCGTGCGCCTGGGCGTGCCGTGGTTCCACGTGCCGGGCAACCACGACGTCGACCCGGGTGCGTCCAGCGACGCGACGTCGCTCGGCCGCTGGAGCGCGGTCTACGGCCCGGATACCTATGCGGTGGAAGAGCGCAACGTGGCCTTCGTCTTCCTCGACGACGTGGTCGTGCAGCCCGGCACGGGGCCGGGCTACATCGGTGGCCTGCGCGAGGACCAGTTCCGCTTCCTCGAGAACTACCTGGCCGCGTTGCCGCGCGAGCGCCTGCTGGTGCTGGGCATGCATATCCCGGTGTTCGACACCGGCGGACGCGAGACCTTCCGCGCCGCTGACCGCGCGCGCCTGTTCGCGCTGCTGAAGGAGCGGCCGCACCTGCTGCTGCTCAGCGGGCACAGCCATGTCCAGCAGCACTACTGGCACACGCCGGAGGACGGCTGGCAGGGCGCGGCGCCGTTGCACGAATACAACCTGGGCGCGGCCTGCGGCGCGTTCTGGTCGGGCGCGCCGGATGCGGCCGGGATTCCCGATTCGACCATGGCCGACGGCACGCCGAACGGCTACGCGCTGCTGTCCGTGCGCGACGGCGGCGGCTATGCGCTGGCGTACCATCCGGCGCGCGTTTCCACGGAGAACCCGGCCTTCAACGACGCCATGGCGCTGCATGCGCCGCGCGTGCTGCGCCGCGGCGCGTATCCGGCCTGGGGCGTGTTCGCCAACGTGTTCATGGGGGGATGCCGACACCCGGGTCGAGTACCGGATCGACGGAGGCGCGTGGAAGCCGATGACACGGGTCGAGCGCGCCGACCCGCGGCTGCTGGTCGAGAACGTGGCCGATGACCTTGCCCCCGCACTGCGTGGCTTCGACCGCTCGCCGGAGGCGGTGGATTCAACCCACCTGTGGCGCGGCGCCCTGGCCACCGACCTGGCGACCGGCAGCCATCGGGTGGACGTGCGCGCCTTAGACCGCTGGCAGGGCGAGGTGACGGCGGCGACCCGCTACACGCTGCAGGAGGCGGACTAGTCCGCGTCGAAGGTCGCGCCGCGCTCCGGCGGCGCCACGCTCAGCCCGCGCGCCGCGAGTGCGTGCTCAACCACGCGCCGGCCAGCAGCAGCGCCAGCGCCGCGGCCTGCACCGGATGCGGTTGGGTGCGGCCCGACAGCACCAGCAGTACGGTCGACAGCAGTGGTGCCAGGTAGGACAGGCTGCCGAGCAGGGCGATGTCGCCGCGCTTGGTGCCGGTGTCCCACAGCCAGAAGGCTGCGCCGGTGGGGCCGATGCCCATCAGCACGAGCACGCCCCATTGCACGGGCGTGGGCGCCACGCTGCGTTCGAACAGCAGGTGCGCGAGCGCGCCGAGCACGGCCACGCCGAGGCAGGCCACGGTGATCGCCGCGCTGGGCACCTGCGCATACCGGCGGTTGAGCACCGAATACGCGGCCCAGACCAGCGCCGCGGTGATCGCGGCCAGGTAGCCCGGCAGGTGCTGCGCGCTCACGCTCAGGCGTCGGCCGCCGGTCACCAGCAGGATCGCCGCGGCCAGTCCCATCAGCGTGCCGGCCCATTGCAGCGGGGCGATCCGCACGCCGGGCAGGAATCCGGCGAAGACCACGATCAGCAGCGGCCACATGTAGTTGAGCAGGTTCGCTTCGACCGCCGGCGCGCGCTTGAGCGCGATGAAGTACAGCGCGTGGTAGCCGAACAGCGCCGCGGTCGACAGCGCCAGTGCCGCGGCCGGCTGGCGCAGTTCGGCCCGGCCCGCGCGGCCACGCAGGCCCGCGCGCAGCAGGCCGAGCGTACCGGCGACGGCGAAGGCGGTGGCCAGCACCTGGAACGGCGGCAGGCCCTCGGTGGCCACGGTCAGCAGCGCCAGCGAGGACCACAGCAGGATCGCCAGCAGGCCGGCGACGGTCGCTTTCCGGGTCGTCGGTTCCATGCGGGTCAGAGCGGCAGCTCGACCTCAAGGAAACTGGCCACGTGGGTGTGGCCGTGCGCGGCATCGCCGGCCCGCGACTGCGGGTAGTCGTCGATGCGGTCGACCAGCACGGTCTGCATCCCGGCCGCGCGGGCCGCATCCAGTTCCTCGACCACGTCGGACAGGAACAGGATGTCGCGCGGCTTGACCTGGATCCGCCCGGCGATGGCCGCGTAGCTGTCGGCCTCGCGCTTGCCGCCAACCTCGGTATCGAACCAGCCGGAGAACAGCCCGGTCAGGTCGCCGGCGTCGCTGTGGCCGAAGAACAGTTTCTGCGCCGGCACCGAGCCGGAGGAGTACACGTACAGCGGCAGGCCGAGCGCATGCCAGCGCTGCAGCGTCTGCGCCGCGTCCGGGTAGATCGGCGCGGTGAAGTCGGCGTTGCGGTAGCCGGCCTCCCAGACCAGGCCCTGCAGCGCCTTGAGCGCGGTGTGCTTGCGGTCCTGGTCGATCCAGCCCTGCAGCGTCTCCACGATCATGTCGTCCTGGCACAGGCCGCCGGCTTCGGTGGCGACCGCATCGAGCCAGCGCCGTACCTCGGGTTCATGCGCGTGCTCGCGGACGAAGCCGGGGAGGGCGCGCCGCGCGTAAGGGAACAGCACGTCGCGGACGAACGAGATGCTGCTGGTGGTGCCTTCGATGTCGGTGAGGATGGCGAGGGTCATGGGCGGCTGCACAAGAGAAGCGCCCCTCCTGGGAGGGGCGCGGATCCGGGAACGGGACGGTACCGGGGCTCAGGCCGCTTCCGGCTCGTAGCGCGGGAATTTCTGCGCGATGTCGGTGCCGGTGAAGTAGCCGACCCAGCCGTCGGGCTCGATGAAGAAGCGGATCGCCACGAAGTTCGGCTCCTCGCCCATGTCGAACCAGTGCTTGGTCGCGCCCGGAACGGCGATCAGGTCGTCCTTCACGCATTCCACCTCGTAGACCTTGCCGTCCACGTGCAGGGTGAACAGGCCGGAGCCGGCGACGAAGAAACGGACTTCGTCTTCCTTGTGGAAGTGCTCGTCCAGGAACTTCTTGCGCAGGTCGGCGCGGTTGGGGTTGTCCGGGGCGATGCTGATCACGTCCACGGTGGTGAAGCCGCGCTCGGCCACCAGCCGGTCGATGTCGACGCGATAGGCGGCCATGACCTGCTCGGGCGTGGCGCCCGCGGCGATCGGCTGGTTGGCCTGCCAGCGCTCGAAGGCCACGCCGACCTTTTCCAGCTCGGCGGTGATGGCCGCGCCGTCGGTGCTGGCGAACAGGGGCTGGCCCGGGTTGTTCTCGTCGAAGATGCGCAGTCGGCTCATGGGTGTTTCACCTGCGGTGGCGCGGGCGCGCCGTGGACCGACAAGGGTACCAGCTGCCGGCGACGGCGCTGATAACGCCAGCCCAACGCCGTCGAACCGCCGGGAATGAGGCCTCAGCGGTGGCCGAGCTTGCGCAGTTCCAGTTCGCAGGCGAACAGGAATTCGAACGCCTCCAGGTGCCGGCGCGCCTCGGCCATGGTCCGGCCCCAGGCGTAGAGGCCGTGGCCGTCGATCAGGTAGCCCCACAGGGACTGCCGGTCGAGCAGGGCGTCGACCTGCGCGGCCAGCACATTCATGTCCTGGGTGTTGGCGAACACCGGCACGTCGATGGCCATCTCGTGGGTGCTGTTGCCCTCGAAGGCCTTGAGCAGTTCGTAGCCTTCCAGGCGCACGTGGCCCTGGCCGGCGTACAGGCGCGAGGCCACCGTCTGCACCGGCGAATGGGTGTGCAGCACGCAGCCGATCTCCGGGAAGCGCCGGTACAGCTGGGTGTGCAGCAGGGTCTCGGCCGAGGGCCTCAGCGCCCGGCCGACGGCGCGGCCGTCGAAGTCCACGACCATGATGTCGTCTTCGACCAGCCGGCCCTTGTCGCGGCCGGAAACGGTGATCGCGGCGTGCGCCTCGTCCAGCCGCAGCGAGAAATTGCTGCTCGTCGCCGGGGTCCATCCCAGCTGCGAGAGTTCGCGCACGTTGGAAATGATCGACTGGGCGCGATCGCGCAGCTGGCTCGGGTCGTAGGGCAGCGGTTCGTTCATCGACGCAGTTTACCGCGCCGGTGTGGCCGGACCGCGCGCGAAGCCGCGGTAGGCCGCCCAGGCCAGCAGCGCGATCACCAGGCCACCGACCAGGGTCTTGCCCGGCGTGGAATAGACCAGCAGGCCGCAGGCTACCAGCGCGCCCATGCCGAGGACGCGTTCGCGCCGGGCCGCCGGCCGCTCCGGCGTGCCCAGCAGCAGGCTGAGGCCGGCCGCGGCATAGGCCATCACCACCAGGATCACCACCATCTCGATCAGCGTCTCGAACTGGCCGGACACGGTCGGCGAAAGGGTCAGCACCGCCAGCAGCGTCATCATCAGCGCGATGATGAACAACCCCGTCCCGGCCGAACCGTTGGCCCGCAGGCGGCCGAATATCGAGGGCAGGAAGCCGCGCTGGGCGGCACGGGCGCCGGATTCGCCGGTCACCAGCATCCAGCCGCCCAGCGTCCCGCTGGCCTTCAGCGCCGCCGCGGCCGCGATCACCGGGATGGCCCAGGCGCCGAACATCTTCCCCGCCACCAGCGCGAACGGCGCGCCGGATGCGGCCAGTTCGGCCACCGGCACGATGCCCATCATCAGCACCGACGACACCAGGTAGACCACGCCGGCGATGGCGATGCCGCCGAGCGTGGCGCGCGGCACGTTGCGGTCCGGGTCGTCGACCACGCCGGCCACCATCGCGCCGGTCTCCAGGCCGACGAAGGCCCAGAAGATCGGCGCCAGCGAGTGCATCACCACCGACAGGTCTGACTGGCCCGACACGTTCCAGGCCGCGCGGTACACGGCCGGATCGAAGTAGGCCCAGCCAGCGGTGAGGATCAGTGCCACCGGCAACAGGCCCAGCACCACGCACATCGACTGGAAACGGGCGATCGGTCGCGGTCCGAGCAGGTTGAGCGCGAACATCAGCCAGATCAGCGCGATCTGCCCGCCCAGGCGCACGCCGGGACTGTCCTCGATCGGCAGCAGGATGACCAGGTAGCCGAACGCGGCGACGGCGATCGCGTTGTTGCCGATCCACGACGACACCCAGTACATGGTCGTGGCCAGGAAGCTGACGTCGCGGCCGAGCGACGGCCGCACGTAGTCGTCGGGCGATTGCAGGTCCGGATGGTGCCTGGCCAGGCGGGCGAAGGCGCCGCCGAGCGTCATCGCCAGCACCGTGCATACCAGCCAGGCCAGCGCGGTGACGCCGCCGGACTTGGCCAGCGTTGCCGGCAGCAGGAAGAACCCCGAGCCGATCATGTTGTTGGCGACCACGAAGGTCGCCAGGACCGGGCCGATCTTGCGTGCGTTGGTTGCGCTCATCTGCGCCTGCCCTTGGAGGGTTTGACCCGAAGAGGGGAAATGAAGCGGCCGGCGCAGGGGCCGGCCGCGTTTCGAAAGCAGGGGATTCGAACCGGCACCGCGCAGCTCACCTTGTCGCGGTGCCGGTCCGGGTCAGGCCTGCGGGCCTTCGTGGAACGGCGGTTCCGGATCGATCCTCGGACCGCTTCCGCTGCCCGCGCCGCCACGGCCCAGGTCGCTGTGGCGATAGCCGTAGAACCGGTACACCAGCAGGCCGACGATCGCCCAGCCGAAGAACAGGGCCAGCGTGTAGAACGACAGGTTCAGGAACAGCAGCAGGCAGCCTGCGATGGCCAGCGGGCAGATCAGCCACACCATCGGCGTGCGGAACGGGCGCGGACGGTTCGGATCGCGCTTGCGCAGGATCAGCACGGCCAAAGACACCGCCATGAACGCGAACAGCGTGCCCGAGTTGGAGATGTCGGCCAGGATGCCCACCGGGAACAGGGCGGCGAAAAGCGCCACGAAACCGCCGGTGATCAGGGTCACCACGTGCGGGGTGTGGAACTTCGGGTGGACTTTGGACAGGATCGGCGGCAGCAGGCCGTCGCGCGACATGGTGAAGAAGATGCGGGTCTGGCCGTAGAGCATCATCAGGATGACCGAGGGCAGGGCGACCGCCGCGGCCAGGCCGATCAGGTTGCCGAGGCCGGCGAAGCCCATCACCTTCAGCACGTGGGCCAGCGGTTCGCGGCTGCAGACCAGCGCCTCGCTGCCCTTGCAGGCCGCGGCCAGTTCCGGGGTGCCGGGGTGAATGGCCACGCCGTCGGCGTTGAACATCGGCTGGGCGCCGATCGCACCGACCGCGCCGTAGCTGACCAGCATGTAGAACACGGTGCACACCGCCAGCGAGCCGATCAGGCCGATCGGGATGTTGCGGTTGGGGTTCTTGGTTTCCTCCGCGGCGGTGGAGACCGCGTCGAAGCCCACGTAGGCGAAGAAGATCGAAGCGGCCGCGCCAAGCACGCCCACGCCGCCCATCGGGCTGCCCCAGCCGGTGGGGAAGAACGGCTGGAAGTTGGCGTCCTGCGCGGCGGGTACGGTGATGAAGATGAAGGCGGTCAGGGCGACGATCTTGACCAGTACCAGCACGGCGTTGACCTTGGCCGACTTGGAGGTGCCGATCACCAGGAGCCCGGTCACCACCAGGGCGATGCAGAAGGCCAGCAGGTTGAAACTGCCGCCGTCCATGGGGCCGGACTTCAGCGCGTCGGGCAGCTCCAGCCCGGCACTGGTCAGCAGGCCGTTCATGTAGCCCGACCAGCCGACCGACACGGCGCCCGCGGCGACCGCGTATTCCAGCACCAGGGCCCAACCCACGATCCAGGCGATCGCTTCCCCAAGCACGCCATAGGTGTAGGTGTAGGCGGAGCCGGCGACCGGCACCATCGAGGCCAGTTCCGAGTAGGCCAGCGCCGCCAGTCCACAGACGATGGCGGCGATGACGAAGGCGATCATCATCGCCGGACCGGCCTTCTGGCCGGCCTCGGCGGTCAGGACGAAGATGCCGGTGCCGATGATGGCGCCAATGCCCAACATGGTCAGCTGGAAGGCGCCCAGTTGGCGCTTGAGCGACTTCTTCTCGGCAGTCTCAAGGATCTTGTCGAGCGGTTTGACGCGCCAAAAAAGCATCGGATTGTCCCCATTCATAACGAAAATGCCCCGCCGCAACCGGCAGGGCGCAGTTGCGGCCGACCTTACCCGGATTGCCTTCCGTCGCACAAGACGAGGCATGCGGACGCGCCGGGAGGCGACAATGGCGACCCTCCCGACCGGATCGCACCATGGCTGTCTCCCCTTCCCGATACCCCGCGTTGTCCCGCCAGCTGGACGATTACGGCAGGCGCTGGCCGGCCGAGTCCGCCGCGGTCGAAGGCTTCGGGGAGCTGCTGGACGACCCGCAGGACCCGTTCGGCCGCGACCGCCTGGCCGGGCACTTCACCGGCTCGGCGTGGGTGGTCAGCGCCGATGGTCGTCGCACTCTGTTGACCCACCACCGCAAGCTGGACCGCTGGCTGCAGCCGGGCGGGCATGCCGATGGCGATGCCGATCTGGCCCGAGTCGCCCTGCGCGAGGCGGAAGAGGAGACCGGCGTGCCCGGGCTGCGGCTGGAGGACGGCGCGATCTTCGACCTGGACCGGCACTGGATCCCGGAGCGCGGCGCGGTGCCGGGCCACTGGCATTACGACGTGCGCTACGTGGTCAGGGCCGGCGCAGATGAGCGGTTCATGGTCAGCGAGGAATCCCATGACCTGGCCTGGCGCGAGATCGCGGCGGTGCTCGACGACCCGGACAGCGACGAATCGATGCGGCGCATGGCCGGCAAGTGGATGCGGAATCTGGCCGCCTGATCCGGCGGCAGCCTGCGCGACGCGGGCGGGCCGGCGGGTGCAAACGAAGAAAGCCGGGCGCGGGCCCGGCTTTCTTCGTTCCAGCTTGCCGGTGCCGGCCGGCGCTGCGCGGTCAGTACAGGACGCGGGTACGCAGCGTGCCCGGGATCGCCGACAGCTCGTCCTTCAGCGCCGCGCCCTGGGCCTCGTCGGCGGCCACGTCGATCACCACGTAGCCGACCTTCGGGTCGGTGCGCAGGAACTGGCCGTCGATGTTGAGCGCGTGGCGGCTGAAGATCTCGTTGATCTTCGACAGCACGCCCGGCACGTTGCGGTGGATGTGCAGCAGGCGCAGGCTGCCCTCGTGCTCGGGCAGGGTGACCTCGGGGAAGTTCACCGCCGACAGGGTGCTGCCGTTGTCGCTGTAGCGGACCAGCTTGGCCGCGACCTCGATGCCGATGTTTTCCTGCGCCTCCAGGGTGGAACCGCCGATGTGCGGGGTCAGGATCACGTTGTCGAGGCCGATCAGCGGCGAGACGAAGGCGTCCGCATTGCCCTTCGGCTCGACCGGGAACACGTCCACCGCGGCGCCGCCGACGTGGCCCGAGCGCAGCGCCGCGGCCAGCGCGTCGATGTCGACCACGGTGCCGCGCGAGGCGTTGATCAGGTGCGCGCCGCGCTTCATGCCGGCGATCTGCGCGGCGGCGAACATGTTCTTGGTCGACGGCGTCTCCGGCACGTGCAGGGTGACCACGTCCGAGCGCGCCAGCAGGTCCTCCAGGCCCAGCGCCGGACGCGCGTTGCCCAGCGAGAGCTTGGTCTCGATGTCGTGGAAGATCACGTTCATGCCCAGCGATTCGGCCAGCACGCCGACCTGCGTTCCGATGTGGCCGTAGCCGATGATGCCGAGGGTCTTGCCGCGCACTTCATGGCTGCCGGTGGCGGACTTGGACCAGCCGCCGCGGTGGCATTCGGCGTTCTTCTGCGGGATGCCGCGCATCAGCAGGACGGCCTGCGCGACCACCAGTTCGGCCACCGAGCGGGTGTTGGAGTAGGGCGCGTTGAACACCGGGATGCCGGCCAGTTCGGCCGCTTCCAGGTCGACCTGGTTGGTGCCGATGCAGAAGCAGCCGACCGCGATCAGGCGCTTGGCCTCGGCCAGCACGTCGGCGGTCAGGTGGGTGCGCGAGCGGATGCCGACGATGTGGGCCTCGGCAATACGCTTCTTGAGCTCGTCCTCCGGCAGCGACTTCTCGTGGAATTCGATCTGCGAGTAGCCGGCCGCGCGGAAGGTCTCCACCGCGGTCTGGCTGACGCCCTCCAGCAGCAGCACGCGGATGTCCTGTTTCGGGTAGGAGGTCTTCTTCGGAGACATGCGCGGCGGCTTCCGGCGATCGTGGCGGGGAGCCGCAAACTATGCCAGATGCGGGCCCGGTTTTCCGCACTGCGGCATGGTGTTTTCGACAGTTGCGCGGAACACCGTGTGCGGCGATCCAGGCCAATCGTCGTGCGCAGAAAGTTGCCCTTGAAACAGGGCTTTCGCCGGGGTTCCGACGGGTGGGGCGCGCTGGACGCACAGCCCCTTCGCTGGCACGCTTGCCGGCTTCTGCAAGAACCCTCCCGCAAGCACGATCCCGGCCCCCGTCCCATGACCGATCCCCGCCTCGCCGAACTGCTGCAGTCGGCCCCCGACCTGCGCCTGAAGACCGACGCCGCCGACCTGGAGCACTACGGCCGCGACTGGACCCGGCGCTGGACCCCGGCGCCGCTGGCGATCGCCCTGCCGGCGACGGTCGAGGAAGTGCAGGCGGTGGTGCGCTGGGCCAACCTTCACCAGGTCGCGGTGGTGCCGTCCGGCGGCCGCACCGGCCTGTCCGGCGGCGCGGTGGCGGCCAACGGCGAGCTGGTGCTGAGCCTGGAGCGGATGAACAGGGTGCTCGACTTCAACGCCGTCGATCGCACCCTGACCGTGCAGGCCGGCATGGTTCTCGAAGCCGTGCACAACGCCGCGCGCGAACACGGCCTGGTCTATCCGGTGGATTTCGGCGCCCGCGGCTCGTGCTCGATCGGCGGCAACATCGCCACCAATGCCGGTGGCATCCGCGTGATCCGCTACGGCAACACCCGCGAATGGATCGCCGGCCTGACCGTGGTCACCGGCAGCGGCGAGGTGCTCGAGCTCAACCGCGCGCTGGTCAAGAATTCCAGCGGCTACGACTTCCGCCAGCTGCTGATCGGCTCGGAAGGCACCCTCGGCATCGTGGTGGAGGCGATCCTGCGCCTGACCGATCCGCCGCCGCCGACCAACGTGATGCTGCTGGCGCTGCCCTCGTTCGAGGTGCTGATGCAGGTGTTCGCCGAGTTCCGCGGCCGCCTGCGCCTGGAGGCGTTCGAGTTCTTCACCGACTGCGCGCTGCGCCACGTGCTGGCGCACGGCGCGCAGAAGCCGCTCGAGGACGAGTACCCGTACTACGTGGTCACCGAGTTCGCCAGCGATGACGAGGCCACCGAGGCGGCGGCGATGGCCGCGTTCGAACACTGCATGGAACAGGGCTGGGTCGCCGACGGCGTGATCAGTGCCAGCGAAGCCCAGGCACAGCAGATCTGGCGCCTGCGCGAGGGCATCACCGAGGCGGTGGCGAAGTACAAGCCGTACAAGAACGACGTCTCGGTGCGGATCTCGGCGATGCCGGCATTCCTGGCGCAGACCCAGGCCCTGCTCGGCGAGGCCTATCCGCATTTCGAGGTGGTCTGGTTCGGCCACATCGGTGACGGCAACCTGCACATCAACGTGCTCAAGCCGGACGACACCTCCGATGCGGATTTCGTCACCCAGTGCGAGCAGGTGACCAAGCTGCTGGCGCAGGCGCTGCAGGCGCACGGCGGCAGCATCTCGGCCGAGCACGGCATCGGCCTGGTCAAGAAACCGTATCTGGAAAGCACCCGCAACGCGGCCGAAATCGCCCTGATGCGAGGGGTCAGGCAGGTATTCGACCCGAACGGGATCCTGAACCCGGGCAAGCTGTTCGACGCCTGATCCGGGATGCAGTGCCGGCGCGACGGGCACCGGCCGGGTTAGTCTTCGCCCATCGCCGCACGCGCGGCAGCCACCGACCGATATCGCCGATGAAAGCCTTCGCCATTTCCGCTTCGCTGCTCCTGCTGTGCGCGTTCGCCCCGGCCGCCCTGGCCGGCAGCTTCGCCGGTACCTCCGCCGGCAGTTCGGCCGGTGCGTCTTCGGCCGGCAGTTCGGCGTCCTCCCACAGCAGCTCCGGCGGCGACAAGAAGGTCGTGCGCGAAGCGCGCGAAGACGCCGCGGGTTTCGTCGCCAGCAATGGCCAGGTCCGCAGTGCGCGCCTGGAAGCGGCGCTGCGGCTGATGCGCGAGCGCGATCCGTCCGCGCGCGAGGCCAGCGATCTGGCACTGGCGCAGGCGATCCTCGCCAGCGAGTGATCGCGTAGTCCCGCGGATTCCGCGGCCGGCAACCATGTCGCGCTTCCTTGCCGCAGTCGCGGCCGTCGTCCTCTGGCTGGCCTGCGGGCCGGCCATGGCGCGCGTACCTGAGATCCGGCCCGGCGGCGAACTTTCCGTCGCCGAGCGCGCCGCCACCGGCGCGTTGCTGGCGCTGGGACTGGCGAAACTTCCGCCGGCCTGGGCGGACGCGCTGGACCGGCCGATCGTGTTTGCCTGGCGCGACGACCTACCGCGGGACGTGCACGGTACCGCGAAGCGCGGTTCCATTGCGCTGGACCGGCGGCTGCTTACTGCGTGGATGGCGCGCCCACCCGGCGCCGGTGACGACGATCCGGCCACGCGCGCTGCGCTGGCCGCGCTGCTGCACGAACTGGCGCACCTGTACGACCGTACGCCCGGCGGTGGCCTGTCGCGCGATCCGCGCCTGCTCGACCTGGCCGGCTGGCAGGTCGCGGCGCTCGGGCCCGGACGGCAGTCACGCAACGATTTCCGTGACCGCTCGCCGGACGTCTACGAACTGGAGTCGCCGAAGGAGTACGTGGCGGTCAACCTCGAGCATTACCTGCTCGATGCGGACTACGCCTGCCGTCGCCCGGCGCTGGCCGCGCATCTGGACGCGCATTTCGGCTGGACGCCGCCGACACGCCGGTCCTGCGCGGAAGGCCTGCTGTTCGTCGGCGACGAGCTGCGCTCGGACGATCCGCAACGCCTGCTCGATCCCGAACGCATCTACGAAGTCGATTACCTGCTGGCCGAGGGCAACGACCAGCCTATGAGCCACTGGGGCCACAGCATGCTGCGGCTGGTGGTGTGCGCGCCCGGACGGCCGCGCGGCCCGGATTGCCGGCTGGACCTGCAGCACCACCTGGTGCTGTCATTCCGCGCCTTCGTCGGCGACGTGCAGGTCTCCAGCTGGCGCGGCCTGACCGGTTCCTATCCGTCGCGGCTGTTCGCACTGCCGCTGGGGCAGGTGGTCGACGAGTACACCAGGGTCGAGCTGCGTGGCCTGCGTTCGGTGCCGCTGGCGCTGTCGCGCGAGGAGATCGCGGCGCTCGCCACGCGCGCGGCGCAACTGCACTGGAGCTACGACGGGCACTACTACTTCGTCTCCAACAACTGCGCGGTGGAGACCTGGAAGCTGTTGCACGACGCGGTGCCGCGGCTGGGTGCGCTGCCGCTGTCGAGCATCCGGCCCAACGGCCTGCTGGAACGACTGCGCGAAGCCGGCGCGACCGCCGAAGCGCAGGTTCCGGGTGATGCCGGCGAACAGGCGCGGCTGGGCTACCGGTTCGAGGCGGCCAGCGCCCATTACGCGCAGATGTATGCGATCGCGCGCGACGAACTCGGTCTGCGGGCAGCCGATGCGGGCGCGTGGCTGGCGCTGGCACCGACAGAGCGTGAGCCCGCCTTGCGCCGGGCCGGATTGAAGAGCGCGGCGGCGCTGCTGGTGCTGGAATCGGCGGCGCTACGCCGGCAGGAGACGCTGGCCCGCGACGAGCTCAAGCGGCGATGGCTGCGCGATGCGCGATCGCTGCGGTCGTCCGCGGACATCGCCGGGCCGCTGCAGGAATTCCTGCGCCTGGGCGGTGCGTTCAGCCGCCCGGCCTCGTGGCTGCAGGACGTGCCCGGTTACGGGCTGCCGCAGGCCGGCGAGCGCGAGGTGCTGGATGGACGGGTGCGTGCCGATGCCGGCTCGCGCCAGGCACAGGCCGTGGCGCTGGAAGCGGAAGTGCGCAAGCTGCTTTCGCCGGCGCGGCGTACGGCACTGGAAGGTACCGACGCCAATGTCGCGCTGATCGGCGAGCGCGTGCGCACGCTCGCGGCCGCAGGTCCGCAGGGCGGGTCGTAACCTCGCCCTGCGGGATGCGCGGGATCAGTCTGCGCGGCCGCCGAACTCGCCGGTCGTGGTGTTGACCAGGATCTTCTCGCCGGTGGTGATGTACTCCGGGACCATGATCTCGATGCCGGTGTTGAGCGTGGCCGGCTTCGGACGCTTGGTCGCGGTGCCGCCCTTCAGTTCCGGCGGGGTCTCGACCACTTCCAGGGTCACATGCTGCGGCAGCTGGATCGCCACCGGCTGCTCGTCGATCACCTGCACGTAGATGCCGGACAGGCCGTCGGTGATGTAGCCGGCGGCATCGCCGATCGCATCCGGATCCAGCGTGTACGGGGTGTAGTCCTCGTCGTCCATGAACACGAACGCGTCGCCGTCCTTGTACGAGAACGTGGCCTGGCGGCGCAGCAGCTCGACTTCGACCAGGTTGTCGTCGGCATCGAAGCTGGCGTCCAGCTTGGCGCCGCCTGGCACGCTGTACATGATGAAGCGGAAGCGGACGTTGCCGCCGCGCTCTTCAATCCGGCCCGGCGCAAGGCGGG
>JAGHZW010000214.1:25945-26644 GCA_017745195.1 Pseudoxanthomonas sp.
CGGCACGCACCCGTCCATCCAGCACCTCGCGCTCGCCGTCCTCGCCCGGCTGGTTGTGCTGGATCAGCGCCGCCGCGGCCTTGGCCACGTTGAAGCTGCCGACTAGGTTGACCATGACCGTGCGGGCGAAGCCGTCCAGCGGCATCGGGCCGTCCTTGCCCAGGACGCGGCCGGAACCGAGGATGCCGGCGCAGTTCACCGCGGTGTTGAGGCCGCCGAGGAAGTCGCGCGCCGCCTCGACGGTCGCGGCGACGCCGGCCTCGTCGGTCACGTCGGTGCGGAAGTAGCGGGCATTGCCTTCGCCCAGCGTGGCGACCGCTTCGACGCCCTTGTCGTCGTTGACGTCGAGCAGGGCGACCTTGCCGCCGTCTGCGATCAGGCGACGGGCCACGGCGAAGCCGAGGCCGGAAACGCCGCCAGTGATGACGGCGCGGATGGTGTCGGGCTGCATGCGCAGGCTCCGGGAAGGGGAATGGCGCCTATTGTAGGGGAGCCGGCCGCGGCCCCCGCAGCGGTCGCCCCGCGGTAGCCGCCGCGCAGTGGCCGGATCCTCGTGGGCGAGGCGCGCCCGGCCCTACTCGGGGTCGTAGTCCAGGTTGGAGGCCAGCCAGCGCTCGGCCTGGGCCAGGTCCACGCCCTTGCGCCGCGCGTAGTCGGCGACCTGGTCCTTGCCCAGCCGGCCGAACTCCTCGCTTAGAA
>JAGHZW010000215.1:0-11049 GCA_017745195.1 Pseudoxanthomonas sp.
GGTTCCAGTTCGCCGATGTCCTTCAGTTCCGACAGCGGCGGCAGTTCGTCCAGGCCGCCGGTGACTTCCTTGCGGTAGCGGGCGATGAACGGCACGGTCGCGCCCTCGTCGAGCAGGCCGACGGCGGAGACGACCTGCGCGGTCTGCGCGCCGATCTCTTCGGCGATGGTCTGGGCGATCTTGCGCGCAAGCGCGGCGGAGATTTCGGTCATGGACAGCGGGTTCTGCGTGGCGGAACGGAGGCCGATTGTGGCAACCGCGACGCGGCGATGTAACCCGTTGACAAGCACGCCACCGATGGCCCTGCCGATGGAGCCGGGCATGCCGGCTCCGTCAGGAAGGTTCAATCGCCCAGCCCCATCTCCCGCAGCAGGTGCGGCGCCGGGTAGACCTTCTCCATCAGCCAGCGCATGTAGCGCATGTCGACATGGATGGCGCGCTTGTAGCGCGGGTCGAACCACCAGCTGGCGCTGACCGCCTCCCAGTTGCTGTCGAAGTTCAGGCCGATCAGTTCGCCACGCGCGTTGAGCACCGGCGAGCCCGAATTGCCGCCGGTGGTGTCCAGGTTGGTGAGGAAGTTCACCGTCTGCGTGCCCAGCGCCGGATCGGCGGTGCCGCCGAAGTCGCCCTTCGCGATCGCGTCGAGCAACGGCTGCGGCGCATCGAACGGCACCTCGCCGGTGTCCTTCTGCACGATGCCGGCCACCGTGGTCACCGGCGCGTAGCTGACCGCGTCGCGCGGCTGCAGGCCCTCGAGGCGGCCGTAGCTGACCCGCAGGGTGCCGTTGGCGTCCGGATACAGCGGGCGGCCCTGGTGCGCGCGCCAGGACGCGAGCACGGCCATGTACGCCGGGCGCAGGCGCAGCAGTTCGCCGTCGCGCGCCTTGCGTTCGTCGTCCAGACGGATCTGCGCGGGCACCAGCCTGGCGGCCAGCGCCAGCAGTGGGTCCGCCTGCAGCGGATGCCCGTCGCGGGCCTCGGCGAAACGCGCCAGGCGCACCTGTTCGTCGCCGAGCGTGGTGGCCGCGTACAGCGCGTCGAGCGTCTTCTCCAGTTGCGCCGGCGTGCCGCCGAACGCGGCGTCGAATTCGGCCACGCGCTGCGCGGCGGGCAGCGCCAGGTAGCGGCCCAGCAGGGTGCGCAGCAGCGCCTTCTCGACCTGCGGGTCGTAGCGGCGCTGCACCTGCTTGAGCGTGCCCTCGATCAGGGCCAGGTCGCGCGCCTGGTAGCCACTCTCGCGTTGCGCATCCGGCCTGGCCGCTTCGATCCGCAGCCGTTCCAGCTGCAATGCCGAGCGCAGCAGCTGGGTCTGGGTGGCGACCAGGCCGAGCAGCAGGTCGCGCTCACGCACGGCCGAGGCCCGTGCCAGTATCCGGTCGAGGGCTTCCAGGTCGCGCCGGTCGCCGCTGGCGGTGTGTTGCAGCATGTCCTGCTCGTCGGCGCTGCGATGGTGTACCGCGTCGCTGCGGCGCAGTCCTTCGAGTTCGCCGGCGGCGCGCTTGCGGTTGTTCTTCAGCGACTGCAGTTGCGAGGCGTAGAGGGTTTTCGCCTGCGCGCTGTCGCGGCCGGCCTGCTCGATCACGCCGATCAGCGCGTCGTACGCGGCCACCCGCGCCGGCAGCGTCCATTCCACCTGCTCGGCGAACTCGGCCGCGGTGCGGTGCCGGTAGGTGGTGCCGGGATAGCCGGCGAGCATGGCGAAATCGCCTTCGCGCGGCCCGTCCGTGGCCAGCTGCAGGTGCGACGGCGGCTGGTAGGGGACGTTGTCCGGCGAATAGCCGGACGGTTTGCCGTCCTGGCCGACATAGGCGCGCAGCACGGTGAAATCGCCGCTGTGGCGCGGCCACATGAAGTTGTCGATCTCGTCGCCGAAGTTGCCGATCGCGCGCGGCGGCGCATACACCAGGCGCAGGTCGCGCAGTTCCAGCTGGCGGATCCGGTAGAAATCGGTGCCTGCGTACATGTTGGCCACGCTGCAGCGGACGCCGGCCTCGCGCTCGCATTCGGCGACGATGCGCTTGCTGGCCGCGTCCACGGCGTCGTAGTACGCGCGGCCCTTCTTCCCGCGCGCCGTACCGAGTACCTGGTCGGTGACCCGGTCGAAGCCGACCGTCACCAGCACGCGGAAATCCGGGTTGGCGGGCAATTCGGCGGCACGGTCGGCGGCGATGAAGCCGTTGTCGATCAGGTTGCGCTCGGGCGTGCTGTTGTACTGGATCACGCCGAAGGCGACGTGGTGGTTGGTCAGCACCAGGCCGTCGGCGGAGACGAACGCGCCGGTGCCGCCGCCAGCGCGGACGACCGCGTTGAGCGGGGCGGCGGTGAGGTCGGCCAGCGCGGCCGGGTCGCCGGTGAAGCCGGCCGCACGCAGCTGGGCAGCGATCTGCGGCAGCTGCGAGGGCATCCACATGCCTTCGTCGGCCTGGGCCTGGGCGGCGAGGCCGGCCAGGCAGGCCGCCGCAATGCGGGCCAGGCGGCGCGGCCGGGAGGAGGCCGGCGTGTTCTTCGTCATCGAGGGATCCGTCGTCGGAAGCGGACCGGTGACGTTAGCGGCGGGCCGCGGCGCGGACAACCGCCGCAGGTCACGCGCCGCGGCTCAGCGTTCGGTGCGCCAGTTGATCGAGCTGCGCGTTTCCTCGGTGCTCGATTCCAGCTCGATGTCGAAGCCCCTGCGCAGCAGGTATTTCAGGATCACCACCTGGCCGGCACCGACCATCGACACGCCGTAGCCGACATACAGCCGCGGCGACAGGTACTTGCCGACGCCCACCACCGAACCGCCGAGCGCGCGCGACTGCATCACGCCGGCGTCGTCGAAGCCCAGCCGGCTGCCCAGCTGCGCGGCCAGCAACCCGGTACCCGCCGACATCGCCGCCGAGGTCGCGGTGACCTGCTGGGCCTGGTCGCGGGTCGCGCCTTCCAGGCTGCGGCCCAGCATCAGGTAGGCCAGCGCCTCGGACTGCGGCATCGTCGGGCTGGACCAGACGTTGAGTTGCGGCGCTGCCGCATGACCGGTGACGTCGATGCCGGCGGTGACGTCGCCGACGCGGCGCTCGGCGCGCACGTTGATGCGCGGGTCGGCGATGAGGTTGTTGCTCCAGGTCAGCTGGCCGCGGGTGATGGTCAGGTCCTGGCCATAGGCCTTGTAGCGGCCGCCGACTTCCAGCGCGCCGGTGGCCACCATCTGGTAACCCGGCCGCGCGCGCACCTGCAGGTGCCCACCCATCGTGCCCTGCAGGCCGTAGCCGGTGATGGTGACGTTGTCGCCAAGGACCAGCGCCAGGTCCATGTCCAGCGGCGAGCTGGGTGTTTCCTCCGGATCGTACGGATCGAGCACGACCACGTCGGTGGAGACGGTGGCGCCCTGCTCCAGCCGTTCCAGGTTCACCTGCGCGGTCGGCACCTCGACCTGGCCGCGCAGGACCATGGTCGTGCCCTGCATGCCGAACTGCAGGTCGGGATTGGCGATGGCGTGCAGCATCGGCGTATCGGCGATGAGCACGTCGTTGCCGTGGATGTGCAGCTGCAGCGGCGTGGCCTGGCCGAACCAGGACAGGCTGCCGTCCACCTGCAGCGGACTGCGCCCGGTGTTCACCGTGACCGCCAGCCGCGCCGAGCCGTCCGGCTGCGCGTCCAGGCTGCCGGCGCCTTCGGTCAGGCTCAGGCCCAGCGCCGGCAGTTCGCCCTGGAAGTCCTCCAGCAACAGCTGGCCGGCCATCAGAGGCTCGCTGCGGGTGCCGCGCACGCTCATGTGGCCGCGGACGATGCCGCGCGGGCGCACCAGGTCGGGCGAGAACAGCTCCAGCCAGAACAGCTGCGAGATGTGGGTGTAGAGCTCGCCGGTCAGCGGCGAATACGGATCCCAGCCGGTGTTGAACGTCGCGTCGACATAGCCGTTGCCCTGGAAGCCGGTGCCGAGCCGGCCCTGGATCTTCTGTGGGTCGAAGCTGACATCGAGGCTGAAGTGGTCGTAGCGGAAGATCTCGCGGCGGGCGTTGTTGCCCAGGCGCAGGCCGCCTTCGGCCGAGGCCAGGTGGACGCCGCCGACCCAGCGGTTGGCCTGCGGGCGGATCTGCGCATCCAGGGTCACCTCGCCGCGCAGCACCAGCGCGCGGCCGTCGGTCTTTGGCAGCCACGGCTGCAGCAAGGTCAGCGGCAGGCTGTCGCTGGTGACGGACAGGCCTTCGCGCGGCCAGTCGGCCTGCGCGCACAGCGCCGCCTCGCCGGTATCGCCGGTGGTGGCCAGGCAGGCGCGCTGCAGCTGGAAGCGCGGGCCGGCCACGGTGAACGCGGCCGGCGCCTGCAACGCCCAGGCGTTGCCGCGCGCCGGCTCCAGCCGCAGCTGGTCCAGCGAGCCGACCCAGGATGCTCCGCGTCGCTGCACCTGCCCGGCCAGGTTCATGCCGACGGCCTGGATGCTGTCGGCCTGCACCTGCATGCGCAGGTTCTCGATCGCCCCCTGCGCGTGCACCTGCACCCGCTCGAGCGGGATGCCGACCTGCAGCGAGGTCGCCTGCGCGACCAGGTCGCCATCGCGTCCGCGCCACGGCAGCCGGCCGCGCAGCTCGAGCGTGTCGGCGCGCCACTCGTCCCAGCGCAGGCCGCGGCCCTGCAGGTCGGCCTGGACGTCCGGCGCCTGCAGCGTGCCGGTCAGGCGCAGGTCGCCCTGCACCGTGCCGGCCAGGTCGGGCAGCAGGTCGTCCAGCTGCAGCGGCTGCAGCTGCGCGCTGATGTCGATGCGGTCGCCGACGCGGCCGCTGGCGCGCACGCGGCTGTTGCCGATGCTCAATGCCAGGTTGCCTTCGCCCTGGTTGCCGCGCAGCACGAAACGGCCGTTGCCCGACAGCGGCCGGCCGCGCAGGCGCCCGCCCAGCGACTGCACGTCGGCCTGCGCGTCGAAGCCGCCGCCGTCGCGGGCGCGGCCGGTGGTGGCGATGCGGCCGTTGAGGTTGCCGTCCCAGCCGGGGGCGAAATAGCCCGGGTCGAAGCCTTCGAGGACCAGGGCCAGGTCCCAGTCCAGCGCCGGGTCCCAGCCTGCCTCGCCGGTGGCCTGCAAGCGGCCGCCGGGCATGGTCGCCTGCAGCGAATGGATCGTCGCCCGCGCGCGGTCGCCGCGCAGGTCCAGCACCAGGTCGGCGTGCTGGTCGCCACGGCGCAGCGTCGCATCGCCGTACGCGGCCCAGCGGTTGATGGTGCCCGCCAGGCCCAGCGCGGCATCGATGCCGATGGCGGGCGTGGCCGGATCGTCGGCTTCGAACACCAGGTCGCGCGCCACCGCGGTGAAGCGGAAGCGCCCGTCCTCCGGCTTGGTGAAATCGGCGCGGCCCTTGAGCACGAGCTGGCCGCCCTGCAGTTCCAGCGCCAGTGGCGCCACGGTGAGTACCTGCTCGTGCAGGCGCAGCTGCGAAGGCGCGATGGTCACCTGCCGCGTGCCCAGGGCGGCCTTGCCGGACAGGTTGGCGATGCCGCCGCTGCCCTCGGCCAGGACGTCGAAGGAGATCGGATCGGGTCCGGGTTCGCCGCCGGTGAGCAGCGCCGGCTGCAGGCCCTCGCTGCGCGCCTCCAGCCGCCATGCCGGGGCGTCCTTGTCGCCGCCCAGCGTGAGCGTGGCGCGCAACGGATCGGGCGCCCGTCCGCCGATGCCGACTTCCATCTTCGACAGGTCGCCGCGCGCGACCAGGCCCAGCCGCGCGGGGCTGTGGCCGTGCGCCGCCGGCAGCACCGCGGTCACCAGGATGTCGCTGCGGTAATCGTGCATCGGCTCGTACGTGCCGTGCACGCCGAACAGGCCCCGGTCGCTGTCGATCTTCAGCTGTTCGGCGCGCAGCGAACCGCTGGCGATGTCGATGCCGCCGCGCAGCGAGCGGATGTCGATCACGTGTTCGCCGCCGGAGCTGATGTTCAGCCCGTCAATGACGATGCGGTCGGCCTGGATCGCCAGCGGCATCTCGATCGGCGGCAGCGATTCGGGCCAGCGCGGCAGCTCGAACGGCTCGTCGCTGCGCATCAGGTTGAGCGTGGCGCCCTCGATCTCGAACGCGTCCAGGCGCAGGCGCCGGCCGAGCAGCGGGCGGATGTCCGGGTCCAGGTACGCGCGACGCGCAGTGAAGCGGTAGTCCTGGTAGCGGAAGTCCAGACCGTGGATCGTCAGCGGCCCGACGATCGGGCCTTCGACCTTCTCCCAGGTCAGGGTCGCGCCGGCCGGCAGCCGCGCGATGATCTGCGCCAGCAGCACGTCGCGTCCGGCGACGGTCTGCAGCAGCCAGTACAGCGCCACCATCAGCGCCAGCGCAGTGGCCAGCGAGAACAGGCCCGACCAGGCCCAGAAGCGGCGCCGGCGATAGAAGCGCGGCCGCCGCGGTACGGGCGCGGCGGGTGCGTCCGGCGGCAGCGGCGTGCTCACAGGTTCGCTCCCAGGCTCAGGTAGATCTGGAAGTTCGAATCGGGATCGTTGAGGCCATGCGCGATGTCGATACGCACGCCGCCGATCGGCGAGCGCCAGCGTGCGCCGACACCGATGCCCACGTGCGGATCGAATTCGTCGTCGAAGGCGTCGCCGGCATCGACGAACCCGGCCATGCCCCACGGCCCGGCGTTGAAGTAGTGCTCGTACTCCGCCGAACCGGTGAGCACGTAGCGGGCACCCATGGCGAAGTTGTCCGGCGGCGGCGTGCGCGGGCCGACCTCGCGCCAGGCGTAGCCGCGGATGCTGCGGTCGCCGCCGGCGAAGAAGCGCAGGCTCGGCGGCATCGAGACCAGGTCGCTGGTCCAGGTGGCACCGGCCTCGCCGCGCAGGATCAGCCGGTCAGCCGGGCCCACGCCCTGGAACCAGGTGGCCTGCGCCCAGCCCTGCACGAAGTTGGTGTCCGAACCCGCGCCCTCGGCACCGCTGCGCAGCGACAGGTTCATGGCCAGGCCATGGCGCGGGAACAGGCGGTTGTCCACGCCGATGTAGGTGCCGAGCAGTTCCGGGTACAGCAGCGTCGAATACGTGTACAGGCGCTGGCCGGTGTCGGTATCCATGTCGTAGCTCCAGCGCTCGCGCAGGGCGATGATGGAGGCGGTGGCGGTCCAGCGTTCGGTCAGTTCGCCGCTGCGGCTGCCGATCAGGCGCACGTTGCGGAAGTCGATGTAGTCGGTCTGTTCGTCGTAGGCGCTGAACGCGGCGGTATACCAGCCGTCCAGCCAGGCGAAGGCGGGGATGCGGTACTGGACCAGCAGGTTCTTGCGGTTCTGCGCGTAGTCCAGGTCGGTGACCAGCTTGTGGCCGCGGTCGTTGACATAGCGGCGCTCCATGCCGAAGCGCACGCCCATGCCGCTCTCGCTGCCGTAGCTCAGGCCCGCGGTGTAGACGGACTGCTTGGCCAGGGCCAGGGTGACGTCGATCGGCACGCGCAGGTCGTCACCGGCCTGGTCGGGCAGCGGGCGGATGTCGATGGCGCTGAAATAGTCGAGCTTGACCAGCGACTGGCGCAGGCGATCGAGCTTGCCCTGGTGGAAGTAGCTGCCCTCCTCCCAGGTCAGCAGCTGTTCCAGCAGGCCCGGCCGGAAGAAGTCCTGGTGGAACGTGGTCGGGCCCATGTCGTAGCGGAAGCCGCTGTCCCAGACCAGGTCGATGTCGGCGGCGAAGTCGGCGCGGGTCACCCGCACCTCGCGCTTCATGAAGTCCGCATCGAAATAGCCGCGTTCGGCCAGGCGCCGGGTGATGCCGTCGCGACTGGCCTCGTAGACGGCATGGTCGAGTGGTTCGCCCACCCGCGGCCGGAACGCGGCCAGGTCGTTGGCCAGGTACCGGTCCTCGCCGCCGGGGCCGAGGATCGACACGTTCGAGTCGCGCACGCGCACCGGCTCGCCCTTGTCGATGGTGATCGTGACCACGATGCGGTCCTGCGCATCGCGCGGCGAATCGACGGTGATGGTCGGCGAGTAGTAGCCGAACGGCTCCAGCGCACGGCGCGCCTCGCGCTCGGCGTTGAGCAGGAGGAATTCCAGCCGCGATTCGCCCTGCGCCTTGCCGACTTCGTCGTTCACCGACAGGGCCAGGCGCACGTTGTTCTCGATCGCCGCGTCATCCTCGAGGCCGCGGATCTCGACCCGGTCGATCGTGCCGCGGGCCCAGCCGGGCACGGCCACCGTGGCCAGGAGCAGCGCGAGGAGCAGGCGGAGTCGCATGGGCTCAGGATAACGGGGCCGGCACCGGCCCCGTTAGCCCGTCCTCACGCGACCGGCGTCAGGCCGACAGGTGCCCGATCGCGGCCACCGCACCGAAGCGGTCGGCCAGGCGCTTGAGCAGGGCCAGGCGGTTGCCGCGGATCGCGGCGTCGTCGGCGTTGACCATCACCTGGTCGAAGAACGCATCGACCTGCGGCCGGACCAGCGCCAGCCGGTTGAGCACGCGCACGTAGTCATGCTGGTGCAGCGCGGCGGTGGTGTCGTCGAGCGCGGCCTCCACCGCTTCGCCGAGCGCGCGCTCGGCCGCTTCGGTGAACAGCGTCGGGTCCTCCATCGCCGGGATGGCGATGTCGGCCTTCTTCAGGATGTTGCCGATGCGCTTGTTGGCCGCGGCCAGCGCCTCGGCCTCCGGCAGCGTGGCGAACGTGCCGATCGCGTCGATGCGGGTGTCGAAGTCGTACAGCGAGGCCGGCTTGAGTTCGGCGACCGCATTGAAGTGCGCGGCCGGCACGCCCTTGTCGGCGTAGTAGCCACGCAGGCGGTCGAGGATGAAGTCGTACAGCTCGCCGGCGTCGGCCGTGGCGGTCGCGCCGTCCTTGCCCGTCGGCAGCGGGCCGATGCCGGCGATGGCGCTGGCGACCAGCTCCTTGAGCGACACATTGAAGCCGCTTTCGATCAGCGTGCGCGCCAGGCCCAGCGCATTGCGGCGCAGGGCGAACGGATCCTTGTTGCCGGTCGGCTTCAGGCCCGCGGCGAAACCGCCGGCCAACGTGTCCAGGCGTTCGGCAACCGCGAGCACCTTGCCCAGCGGCGACAGGGCGATGTCGTCGCCGGCGAAGCGCGGCTGGTAGGCCTCGTCGATCGCCAGCGCGATCTCCTTCGGTTCACCCGCGGCCAGCGCATAGTGGCGGCCGGCAATGCCCTGCAGCTCCGGGAACTCGTTGACCATGCGCGACTGCAGGTCGTTCTTGGCCAGCTGCGCGGCACGGCGCGCCTGCGCCGGATCGGCACCGACCTGCGCGGCGATGGCCCCGGCCAGCGCCGCCACGCGCGCGACCTTGTCGGCCACGCTGCCCAGCTTCGCCTGGTAGGTCACTGTCTTCAGGCCGTCGCCCATCGACACCAGGCCCTGCTTGAGGTCCTCGTCGAAGAAGAACTTGGCATCGGCGAAGCGCGGCCGGATCACCCGCTCGTAGCCCTTGCGCACTTCGGCCACGTCGCGCGACTCGATGTTGGCGATGCCGATGAAGTGCTCGGTCAGCTTGCCGCCGTCGCTGAGCACCGGGAAGAACTTCTGGTTGATCTCCATCGTCTCGATCAGCGCTTCCTGCGGCACCGCCAGGAACTCGCGCTCGAAGCCGCACAGCACCGCCGCCGGCCACTCGGTCAGGCACACCACCTGCTCGAGGTTGTCGTCGGTGACGCGCGCGCTGCCGCCGGCCTGCGCAGCGGCCTTGCCGACCTCGGCCACGATCCGTTCGCGGCGTTCGAGCGGGTCGACCAGCACGTGCGCGGCGCGCAATGCGTCGACGTACTCGCCCGGCTGGCCGATCCACACCGGCTTGTCGTGTTCGAAGCGGTGGCCGCGGCTCATCCGGTCCGACGTAACGCCGAGCACCTGCGCCGGGACCACGTCGCCGCCGAGCAGCACGACCAGCCAGTGCACCGGGCGGGCGAAGGCGTAGTCATGGTCGCCCCAGCGCATCGGCTTGGGGATCGGCATGCCGGCGATCGCCTCGGTGATCACCTCCGGCAGCAGGTCGGCAGTCTTCGCGCCGGCCTTGATCGAACGGTGGACGAAGCGCTCGCCCTTGGCGTCGGTGGTGCGCTCCAGCGCATCCCAGGCCACGCCGGCCTTGGCGGCGAAGCCTTCCAGTGCCTTGGTCGGCCGGCCTTCGGCGTCCAGTGCGATGTTGAGGTAAGGACCGAGGATTTCGGAGGCCTGCTCCGGCTGCTCCACCGACACCGCCGGCAGCAGCACGGCCAGGCGCCGCGGCGTGTACAGCGGGCGCGCATCGCCGACTTCCAGGCCGACGCCACGCTTGCCCAACGCCGCGACCACGCCGTCGAAGAAGGCCTGGGCCAGGCCCGGCAGCGCCTTGACCGGCAGTTCCTCGGTGCCAAGTTCGATCAGCAGTGGCTTCATGCGTTGGATTCCTTGGCGCCCTTGGGCTGCGGGGTGAAGAACGGCGCGTAATGGGCGCGGAACACGTCGAGCGCTTCGCAGCGGGCTACATGGGCGGCCAGCGACGGCCAGCGCGACAGATCCGTCGGCAGCGATTCCCCCGCGTACGTGGCATGACAGGCCACGGTGATGTCGGCGAGGGTCATCGCCTCGCTGGCGAGCCAGCGATCACCGCGCGCCGCGCAGGCGGCGTCGAGCGCGGCAAGGGCCCCCTCGACCTGGGTGCGGCTGCGAGCCAGCAACGCCACGGAACAGTGCTGCTGCGGATGGAAGATGCGTTCGAGCACGCTGGCGACGCAACGGTCGGCGGCGCCGCTGGCGAGGCCAATCAGGCGCATCGCCTCGCGCCGTTCGCCACCGCCGGCCGGCAGCAGCGCGGCACCGCCGGGTTCGTGCTCCAGCCAGTCGAGGATCGCGGCCGATTCGGTCAGCACTTCGCCATCGTCCAGCACCAGCACCGGCACGCGACCGAGCGGGCTGTATTCCCGGATGCGGTCGAAATCCGCGCCGACCGACCAGTCGCGATGCTCGAATGGACGGCCGAGCAGCGCCAGCGCGATCGCCACGCGCCGGGTGAACGGCGAGTCATACATCCCGATCAGGATCATGCGCTCGCGTCCCCGCGCTTCAGGCCCGGGAAGCCGAGCTTCTCGCGCTGCGCGTGGTAGGCCTCGGCCACGGCCTGGGCCAGC
>JAGHZW010000215.1:11088-19365 GCA_017745195.1 Pseudoxanthomonas sp.
CCAGAGCAAGCACATGCCGATGTCGCGCGGCGCGCATCGAGCAGGTTGAAGCTGTGGCTGGCCTTGCACACCTGCTCGTACGCAGGCAGCGGCAGGCCGGCCTCGACCAGCTTCAGCGCCTCGGTCTCGCAGGCATCGAAGCGATGGAACATCTCTTCGACATTGGCGTATTCGAAGTTGTAGGTGCTCTGCTCGACTTCGTTCTGGTGGTAGACGTCGCCGTAGGTGACCACGCCCTGCGGGCCGACCGTCCAGACCAGGTCGTAGACGTTGTCCACGTTCTGCAGGTACATGCACAGGCGTTCGAGGCCGTAGGTGATCTCGCCCAGGACCGGCTTGCACTCCAGGCCGCCGGCCTGCTGGAAGTAGGTGAACTGGGTCACCTCCATGCCGTTGAGCCACACCTCCCAGCCCAGGCCCCAGGCGCCGAGGGTCGGCGATTCCCAGTTGTCCTCGACGAAGCGCAGGTCGTGCACGCGCGGATCGATGCCCAGCGCCTTCAGCGAACCCAGGTACAGCTCCTGGATGTTGTCCGGGTTGGGCTTCATCACCACCTGGTACTGGTAGTAGCGCTGCAGCCGGTTCGGGTTCTCGCCGTAGCGGCCGTCGGTGGGACGGCGCGACGGCTGCACGTAGGCGGCGTTCCACGGCTCCGGGCCGAGCGCGCGCAGGAAGGTGGCCGGGTGGAAGGTGCCGGCGCCGACCTCCAGGTCGAGCGGCTGGATCAGCACGCAGCCCTGTTCGGCCCAGTAGGCGTTCAGTGCCTGGATCAATCCCTGGAAGGTCGGACCTGTCATCGGCATTTATTGCGCTGCGGAAAAGCGGGCTAGTATAGGGCCGGGCCCCGCCCCATGCGGGTTTCCGCCGTTTCAACCGCCACTTTTCCTGCCGGTCCACCTGCCCGTGAATGCCGCCCGTCGCGCGCCCTTCCTGATTGTAGAAACCGGCCAGCCGGTGGATAGCCTCAAGCGCTATGGCCGCTTCCCGCACTGGATCCGGGTCGCCGCCGGGCTGGCCGCGCACGAGGTGGTCGAGGCCAATCCCGAGCGTGGCGATGCCCTGCCCGCCTCCGGCGACCTGGCCGGGGTGATCGTCAGTGGTTCGGCCGCGTTCGTCACCGACCGCGCCGAGTGGAGCGAGCGCACCGCCGGCTGGATGCGCCAGGCGGTCCAGGCGGGCACGCCGCTGCTGGGCATCTGCTATGGCCACCAGCTGCTGGCCCACGCACTGGGCGGCCAGGTCGACTACAACCCGGCCGGGCGCGAATCGGGCACGGTGTTCATCGACCTGCACCCGCCGGCATTCGAGGATCCGCTGTTCGCGGCGATGCCGGCGCGCTTCGCCGCCCACGCCACCCACCTGCAGACGGTGCTGCGGCCGCCGGAAGGTGCGACCGTGCTGGCCCGTTCCGAACAGGACGGCTGCCACGCCTTCCGCTGGGGCGATCGGGCCTGGGGCGTGCAGTTCCATCCGGAATTCGCCACCCACCACATGCGCGGTTACGTGCATGCCCGTGCCGACTGCCTGCGCCGGCATGGGCGGTGCCCGCGGACGGTCGCCCGCGAGGTCAGCGCGGCGCCACAGGCGCGCCAGCTGCTGCGCCGCTTCGTCCAGCACGCGCGTGGCGGCTCCGGACATGCCGACCGCGGCTGAACCGCGCAACCGCGGCACTGCTGCGGCGCGTGCGCATCGCCCATAATCGGCGCGATTCCCCGCGAATCGACACGAGAACGCAGCGCGCCCGAAGGGGTACGCCCAATGGGGCACGTTCGGCAGGGCGCACTCAACAGGAGCAGGATGGACACGATACGCAAGCTGCCGGCTTCGGACGGCGCGGAATGGTTGCTGGGCGGCTTCGCCCTGCTGCGACGGGCGCCGCTGGCGCTCGGTGCGCTCGGCGCGCTGTGGGGCCTGCTGGCCTCGCTGGTGGTGACCGTCGGGCTGGCGGTGCCGGCGCTGGCGACGGTCCTGCAGCTGCTGGTGGCCCTGGCCGGGCCGGTGCTGTTCGCCGGCCTGCTGTGGGCGGTGCGCGAAGTCGCGCACGGTCGTCCCGTGCTGCCGGCGCACCTGCTGCAGGGCGTGCACGAGGGCCGGATGCCGGCGCTGCTCACGACCCTGCTGCCGCAGGCGGCCGCTGGCGTGCTGCTCGGCATCCTGCTGCTGGTGCTGGTCGGTTCGCAGCAGCTGCAGCACCTGGCCGAGGTGAGCCAGGAGCTCAACGCGCTGGCCCAGTCCGGCCAGCAGGCGACCCCCGAACAGGTCGAGGCGCTGATCGCCGACCTGCCGGCCGGCCGCATCCTGCTGTGGCTGCTGCTGGGCGTGGTCGCCGCGGTGGGCGTGGCGATGACCGTGTTCGTGTCGGTGCCGCGGATCCTGTTCGACCGTCGCGAAGGCCTGCCGGCGATGGGCGACAGCCTGCGCGCCTGCCTGCACAACCTGCCGGCGCTGGTGGTGTTCCTGCTGCTGACGGTGGTCGCGATGTTCGCGATCTACTTCGGCGTGCTGCTGCTGACGGTGGTGCTGCAGCTGGTCGCCGGCCCGCTGGCGGCGCTGTGGGTGGCGCAGCTGCTGTTGATGGCGGTGCTGATGCCGCTGCTTGCCGGGGCGGTCTACACCGCCTGGATCCGCATGTTCGGCGGAGAAGGCCTGGCCGGTACGCCGGCCAGCGGCCAGCTGGAAGCCTGAGCGGGGGCTCAGGGCGAAGGAGGCACGGCGTCGCCGGAGCGCGGCGCCACCATCCGCGCGGCGAGGATGCCCGCTTCGTACAGCAGGCACATCGGGATGGCCAGCAGCAGCTGCGAGACCACGTCCGGCGGAGTGATCACCGCGGCCAGGATGAAGATGCCGACGATCGCGTAGCCGCGGCCGGCGCGCAGCTGTTCCGGGGTCACCCAGCCGAGCAGGACCAGGATCACCAGCGCCACCGGCAACTGGAAGCTGGCGCCGAACGCCAGGAAGATCACCAGGACGAAATCGAGGTAGGCGTTGATGTCGGTCATCATCGCCACTTCGGCGGGCTTGATCGCCGCGAGGAAGCGGAACACCGACGGCAGCACGATGAAGTAGGCGAACGCGCAGCCGGCGTAGAACAGCACGACGGCTGAAGCCAGCAGCGGCAGCGCCAGGCGCTTTTCGCGCTGGTACAGGCCGGGCGCCACGAACGCCCATGCCTGGTAGAGCAGCCACGGCGCCGAAACCAGCAGCGCGGCGAAGAACGCCAGCTTCATCGGGGTGAAGAACGGCGACGCGACCTGCACCGCGACCAGCTGGCTGCCGGCAGGCAGCTTGTCGAGCAACGGTGCGGCCAGCCAGCCATAGAGCTCGTTGGCGAACGGCAGCAGCACCAGCAGCACCAGCACCAGTCCGACCAGCGCCCGCATCAACCGCGTGCGCAGTTCCAGGAGGTGTTCGAGCAGGCTGCTTTCGGCGTCGGATTCAGGGCCGGCGTTGTTCATCGTTTCCTTCCGCCGGCGGGCTGGCGACTACGCCCTGGTCCTCGCGGGCGGGCGTCGGCCGGTCTTCGACCTGGCGCCGGACCTCGTCCAGCTGCTGGCCGGCGGCGCCGACCTCCTTCTGCACCTGCGCCTGGGCCTGTCCCAGTTCGTCCTGCAGGCGCGCCTGCGCCTGCTTGAGCGCGGCCTGGGTCTGCTGCATGCCGCGCTTGAGCTCCTCGGCCTCCAGCTCGCGCTCCAGTTCGGATTTGACCGAATACCACTGCGCGCGCGCGCGCCGCACCCACAGTCCGGCGAAGCGCGCCGCCTTGGGCAGCCGCTCCGGACCGAGGACCACGAGGGCGACCACCGCGATCAGCAGCAGTTCGCCGAAGCCGATATCGAACATCCGCGTACGGCCGACGCGGGATCAGTGCTGGGCGCGATCGCGCTCGGACTGTTCTTGCGACTCGGCCTTGCGCTCGTTGCCGAGCTGGCCGGCCGGCTTTTCGTCCGGGTCACGCATGCCTTCCTTGAAACCCTTGACCGCCTCGCCCAGGTCCTTGCCGGCGTTGCGCAGCCGCTTGGTGCCGAACACCACCAGCACGATCAGCAGCACCACGATCCAATGCCCAATGCCCCAAGCGCCCATGACAAGCTCACACGATCACGAAGACAGGTCCACAGGATAGCGCAATCAGGGCAGCGGTTCGGTCTTGGTGCCGGAGTCTTCCACCGGCTCGAAGCCCTGGCTGGGCGCGGGACCGCCGCTCGCGGTCGCGCCCTGGGTCGAGGCGGGCGCGGCGACCGGCCTGGCGCCCTGGCTCTGCGCCTGTGGCGCGACAGCCGGCGCCGGCGCGGTGCCGTCGCCGGCGCGGGCCACGCGCGCGCTGTGCGTGGCCTCTTCCAGCTGGTCGCGGAACGCGATGATGGCGCTGGGTGGGCTGACCTGCGAGCGGCCCTCGAAGACCATGCGTGGAGTCGTGGTGGCGCCATAGATCGTCGCCTGCGAGTCGCGGTCGATCTGCAGCACCGCGCCGTCCAGCGAAACCCCGGCGAACAGGCCGCGGGCGCGCGACCACGACCAGATCTCGGCCTTCAGCTGGCCGTCGGTGGCGGCGGCGGCGTTGCGCCCGACCGGCCCGGCGGCGACGCCGGCGTCGGCGCCCAGGGTGAACTTGCCGTTGACGATGTCGTCCAGGCTGCGGTCGTTGCGGAACACCAGCACGATGTCCGCCGACTGCACGCCGGCCTGGAAGCCGATGCTGCCGCCGGTCAGGGTCACGAACACCGGGTTGGACCAGGTGCCGTCGGCGCTCTTGACCGACATCAGGCCATGGCCCCGGCGACCGCCGAGTACCAGGCCGGCCTTGATCGTGTCCGGAATCACCACGATCCCGCGGGCCTCGTCCAGCAGCTTGTCGGGGATCGACTGTTCGGGGATCTGCTGGATCTCCGACAGCACGCGCACCGCATCGCGCGCACGCTCTTCTTCGGTGGGCGCGGCGACCGCCTGGCCGGCGATGGGCAGGAAGATGGCCAGCGACAGCAGGATTTTCGGCAGGCGCGACATGCGTGAGGCTCCATGGGCGGATGGCGGCCAGAGCCGCGGACGGGTCGAACTTAATGATGGGGCAATGAATCGTGCCTGAGGCCAGCCGGGTCGCGGCCGTGGTGCCGCCGAGCCTGGGCCGCGTCTGTCAAAATGAGGCCATGTCCAATGCAACCGATACCGCGTTGGTCGCGGTCAATCTGGGTACCCCTGAAGCGCCCACCGCGTCAGCCGTGCGCCGCTACCTGGGCGAGTTCCTCAGCGATCCGCGGGTGGTCTCGATCCCGCCGCTGCTGTGGAAGCCGCTGCTGTACGGGTTGATCCTGCCGCTGCGTGGTCCGCGTTCGGCAGCCAACTACGCCAAGGTGTGGATGGACGAGGGCTCGCCGCTGCTTGTCCATACGGTGCGGCTGGCGGCTGCACTGCAGGAACGCCTGCCGCAGTGGCGGGTGCTGCCGGCCATGCGCTACGGCAGCCCGTCCCTGCGCGCGGCCCTGCGTGAACTGCGTGCGGACGGGGTGCGCCGGCTGGTGGTGCTGCCGCTGTATCCGCAGTATTCGACCACCACGACCGCCTCGGTCGCCGACGTGGTCGCCGAGGAAACCCAGGGCATGGATGTCACGTTGATCGAGGACTACTCCACCGACGCCGGGTGGGTCGAGGCCGTGGCCGGGTCGATCCGGCGCTACCGCCAGCAGCACGGCTCCGGTGCGCATCTGCTGTTCTCCTTCCACGGACTGCCGCAGCGCGTGGCCGATGCCGGTGACCCGTATCCGCGGCGGTGCGAGGACAGTGCCGCGGCGGTCGCGGCGGCATTGGGCCTGGAACCCTCGCAGTGGTCGCTGTCCTACCAGTCCCGTTTCGGCCGCGAGCGCTGGCTGGAGCCGTCGACGGTCCGCGAGCTGGACCAGTTGGCCGAGTCCGGCGTCCGCAAGGTGGATGTCGTCTGCCCCGGATTTGCGGTCGACTGCATCGAGACCCTTGAGGAAGTGGCGCTGGGCCTGGCCGAGCACTTCCAGTCGAAGGGCGGGCGCCTGGCCTACATCCCCTGCCTCAACGCGTCACCCGCGCACGCGGATGCCTTGGCGCGGCTGGCGCGCTGCGCCGCCGGCCGCAAGGAATGAGCCTGCGCGAGGTTGCCATCCCGGTTGCCTGGGGTGAGCTCGCCGGCTTGCGGCTGGAGCGACCCGGCCGGCCACGGGTGATCGCCCTGCATGGCTGGCTCGACAACGCCGCCAGCTTCCTGCCGCTGCTGCCGCACCTGCCCGAGCTGGACCTGCTGCTGCTCGACCTGCCGGGTCACGGCCGCAGCGCGCACCTCCCGGCCGGGGCGGAGTACGGCCTGACCACCCACTTGCACGCGGTGCTCGACGCAGCGGACGCGCTCGGCTGGGAGCGCCTTACCCTGCTCGGTCATTCGATGGGCGCGGCGATCGCTGCGCTGGTCGCTGCGGCGGTGCCGGGACGCGTCCGCGGCCTGGCGCTGGTCGAAACCCTCGGCCCGCTGGCCGAAGACGTGGAGAACACGGCCACCCGCTTGCAGCAGGCGGTGGCTGCGTCGCGGGCGCCGCCGGGCAAGACACTGCGCGTGTTCCCCGATCCCGCCGTCGCCGTGCGTGCCCGGATGCAGGCCAGCCAGCTCGACGAAGCCTGCGCCCGGCTGCTGGTCGAGCGCGGCACCCGGCAGGTCGCCGGCGGCTACGCGTGGTCCAGCGACCCGCGCCTGACCCGGCCCGCGGCTACCCGCCTGACCGAGGCGCAGGCAATGGCGCTGCTGGCATCGATCGCGTGCCCGGTCGGGCTGGTGTACGCCGAGCCTGCCCAAGCGTACTTCCCCGATCCGGTCCGCACCGCGCGGTTGGCGGCCGTTCCGCAGGCCGCCGTGGCGGTCGTGCCCGGCGGACACCATCTGCACATGGATCAGCCGGCCAGGGTGGCCGAACTGCTGCTCGACCTCCTCCGGGACTAGTACCGCAACCGCCATCGACATTCCCCGCCACAGCGGGGACGATGCGCCTACGTCGTATTGGTGAAGGGGCATCGTGGCATGGCGCTGTATCCGCTGTTCGCCGACCTGGACGGGCGCGAGGTGCTGGTGGTGGGAGGCGGTGAAGTCGCCGCGCGAAAGGTCGCCGCGTTGCTCAAAGCCGGTGCACTGGTGCGCCTACACGCACACGCCGTGCTCCACCCTGACCTCGCCGCCGCGCTGTCGGATGGTCGCATCGCCCGCCTCGGCGGGGATTTCGACCCGGCCTGGCTGGACACGGTCTGGCTTGCCGTTGCCGCTACCGATGACCCCGCATTCAACGCGGGACTGGCCGCAGAGGCGGGCCGTCGCCGCCGGTTGTGCAACGTGGTCGACGATGCGGTGCTGTCCACCTTCCAGGTGCCGGCCGTGGTCGACCGCGCTCCGCTGATCGTGGCGATTTCGTCGGGTGGCGCGGCGCCGATGCTTGCCCGTCGCGTGCGGGAGAAGCTGGAAACGTTGCTGGATCCTTCGCTCGGGGTGATCGCCGGGTTGTTCGGACGTTACCGCGAACGCATCCGCGAACGGCTGCCCGAACTCCCCGCCCGGCGGCGCTGGTTCGAGCGGATGCTGGATGGACGGCTGGAGCAGCCGGTGGGCGCCGGCGCCGTGCGGGCCGAGGAGGCGTTCCTTGAGGAGCTGGAGCGCGCGGGGACGTCCGCGGCCTGTCCAGGCGCGTTGACGATCGTGACCGCCAGCGCCAGTCCCGACCTGTATACGCTGCGCGCCCTGCGCGCGCTTAACGAGGCCGATGCGATCGTGCTGGCGGATGGCGTCCCGGATTCCGTGCTGGAGCCTGCGCGCCGCGATGCGACGCGGATCCGGGCCGCTGGGACCGAAGCGACGTATGCGCGCGCGCTGGAAGCAGCCCGAGCAGGTGCGCATGTCGTCCTCGTCCACGGGCGCACGCAGTCCCGGGAGGCAAGTGCCTGGCTGCAGCACGCCTGTGCGGAGGCGGGGATCACGTGCCGCGAGGTGCCGGCGGTCGATTAGGCCCATGGGGGCACACGGGTGTTCCCAAAAGGCATCGTGCCGTGCACAATGCGCGCCCCGCCGAGGCAGCAGGTTTCTTCCTGGAGCCGGAGCGGGTCGGGCGACGGACTCTTGGTGACAAGGTGTTGCAGTTCTCCGAAGGCCCCCTATAATGGGCGGCTCACCTCAACGAAAGCAGCTCGCTGCCGAAGTTGAGGGGAAGATGAAGATCCCGCGACGCGGTATTGACACTTCCAAAACGGGCTGCCAGAATGTGCGGCTCACCTCGACGGAAA
>JAGHZW010000216.1 GCA_017745195.1 Pseudoxanthomonas sp.
CGGCGGTGCGCGCGAACTGACCGAAGTGGATCTGGAGCGCGCCTACCGTTCCACCGTCGATCCGCGGCTCAACTACGAACAGTCGCTGGAGATCGCGATGGCGATCGTGCGCAAGCAGGGCCAGCGCCAGGCGGACGGGCGGGTCTGAAACGGACCGCGCGGCGCTTGCCGCCGCGCTCAGTCGGCTGAGTTGCGGCGGGCGCCGCGGACGTCGACGCTGGCCCGGAACGCCGGTGGTTGGCGCGCGCGGGTGAGCTGCTCGTAGGCGTAGCCGATCTCCAGCAAGCGCGCATCGCTCCAAGCCGGGCCGATGAACACCACGCCCAATGGCAGGCCGTTGCTGTGGCCCATCGGCACGGTGAGCGCCGGGTAACCGGCCACCGCGGCCGCGCCGTAGCCCTCGCCGGGAAAGCGGTCGCCGTGGGCCGGATCGATCGGCCAGGCCACGCCGGTCGTGGGCGCGACCAGTACGTCCACCTGGGCCGCACGCAGTGCCGCGTCGATGCCTTCGGGGCCGGCCAGGCGGCGCGCGCGCATGCGTGCGGCGATGTAGTCCGGTGAGGCGAGGCCGCCGTGTCGTGCGGCCTGTTCGAACAGTTCCTGGCCGAACAGCGACATCACCTGCGTCGCGTGACGGCGGTTGTATTCGATCAGCGCATCGAGCGTGTGAACGGGGGCCTGGCCCTGCTGCAGGTAACGCTCCAGGGCTGGTTTGAACTCGGTCAGCAGCACCTCGAACTCGTCGGCATCCCATCGCCCCTGGGTGGGAATGCGCGCATCGACCACGATTGCGCCGGCTTCGCGCATCGCGGCGACGGCATGTTCGGTCGCCGCGGCCACTTCCGGCGATATCGCCAGCCGGTCGCGCAGCAGCCCGATCCGCACGCCGCGCAGGCTGCTGCCGTGCAGGCGCTCGGCGAAGTCGAAGGCGTGCAGGGCGCGGGATTCGGAGGTGGCCGGATCGGATGGATCGCGGCCGGCGATCGCGGCCAGCAGCAAGGCCGCGTCCTCGACATTGCGGGCCATCGGGCCGGCGGTGTCCTGGCTGGGCGAGATGGGCACGATGCCGTCGCGGCTGACCAGCCCGACCGTCGGCTTCAGGCCGACCAGTCCGTTGACCGCAGCCGGGCAGAGAATGCTGCCGTCGGTCTCGGTGCCGATCCCAACCGCGGCGAGGTTGGCCGCGACCGCCACCGCGGTGCCGGAACTGGAGCCGCACGGCGAGCGGTCCAGTGCATACGGGTTGCGCGTCTGCCCGCCGACCGAGCTCCAGCCCGAAGTCGAGCGGCTCGAGCGGAAATTCGCCCACTCACTGAGGTTGGCCTTGCCGAGGATGACGGCGCCGGCCTGGCGCAGGCGCGCGACCAGGAACGCGTCGTCGCCGGGATGGAATCCGGCCAGCGCCAGCGAGCCGGCGGTGGTCGCCATCGGCGTGGCGTCGATGTTGTCCTTGAGCAGGACCGGGATGCCATGCAGCGGACCACGCACGTGGCCGGCCGCACGCTCGGCGTCCAGCGCGGCCGCCTCGCTGCGCGCCAGCGGATTGAGTTCGACGATGGCGTGAAGCCGTGGCCCGTTGTGGTCCAGGGCAATGATCCGCGCCAGGTAGGCTTGCACCAGCGCGTGGCTGCTGGTTTCGCCGCGGGCCATCGCCGCCTGCAGCTCGGCGATGCTGGCTTCGGCATAGGGAAAGGCGCTGGCGGGCGCAGCAGCCTGCGCCGGCGCCGATGGCGCGGGCACTGGAGGTTGTTCGCGACGGCAACCCGCTGCACCAGCGCACAGGAGCGCCGCCGACAGCAGCGCGACCCGGCGCATGTGCTTTTCCCCTCGGCGACGGGGCCGAGGCTACGCCCGCCGGCCGCGACTGGCAAACGGCGCCAGTGCGGCCGGGGACGGTCGCGACATCAGGCGGCGCGCGAGGCGCGCTTGCGGTCGCTTTCGGTCAGCAGCTTCTTGCGCAGGCGGATCTCCTTCGGGGTGACCTCGACCAGCTCGTCGTCCTCGATGAAATCCAGCGCCTGCTCCAGCGAGAACTTGATCGCCGGGGTCAGCTTGATTGCGTCGTCCTTGCCCGAAGCACGCATGTTGGTCAGCGGCTTGGTCTTGATCGCGTTGACGGTCAGGTCGTTGTCCTTGGCATGGATGCCGACCAGCTGGCCTTCGTATACCTGGTCGCCTTCGGCGGCGAACAGGCGGCCGCGCTCTTCCAGCGGACCCAGCGCGTAGGCCGGAGTCGCACCCGGCGCATTGGCGATCATCACGCCATTGATGCGCTTGGCGATCGCGCCCTGCTCCTTCGGACCGTAATGGTCGAACACATGGAACAGCAGGCCCGAGCCCTGGGTCAGGGTCTTGAACTCGTTCTGGAAGCCGATCAGGCCACGCGCCGGGATTTCATAGTCCAGGCGCACGCGGCCCTTGCCGTCCGATTCCATGTTCTTCAGCTGGGCCTTGCGCGTGCCCAGCTTCTCCATCACGCCGCCCTGGTGGATTTCCTCCACGTCGACGACGAGCTGCTCGATCGGCTCCATCAGCTGGCCATCGATTTCCTTGATGATCACTTCCGGGCGCGACACGGCCAGTTCGTAGCCCTCGCGGCGCATGTTCTCGATCAGCACCGACAGGTGCAGCTCGCCGCGGCCGGAGACCAGGAACTTGTCGGCGTCCTCCAGCTGCTCGACCTTCAGCGCGACGTTGTGCACCTTCTCGCGGTCCAGCCGGTCCTTGAGCTGGCGGCTGGTCAGGAACTTGCCGCCGGACAGGTCCTTGTTGCCGGCGAACGGCGAGTTGTTGACCTGGAAGGTCATCGAGATGGTCGGCTCGTCGACGGTCAGCGCCGGCAGCGCTTCCGGCGTATCCAGCGCGCAGACGGTGTCGGAGATGGTCAGCTCGGAGATGCCGGAGATGGCGACGATGTCGCCGGCTTCCGCGCTCTCCTGGTCGATGCGCTCGAGGCCGAGGAAGCCGAGCACCTGCAGCACCTTGCCCTGGCGCTTCTTGCCTTCGCGGTCGATGACCGACACCGGCATGTTCTTCTTCAGCGTGCCGCGCTGGATGCGGCCGATGCCGATGACGCCGACGAAGCTGTTGTAGTCCAGCTGGCTGATGCGCATCTGGAAGGGGCCTTCCGGATCGACTTCCGGCTTCGGCGCATGCTGCATGATCGCTTCGTACAGCGGGGTCATGTCGCCGGAGCGCACCGAGTCTTCCAGGCCCGCGTAGCCGTTCAGCGCCGAGGCGTAGACGATCGGGAAGTCCATCTGCTCGGGGGTTGCGCCCAGGCGGTCGAACAGGTCCCACACCTGCTCGACGACCCACTCGGGGCGCGAACCGGGGCGGTCGACCTTGTTGATCACCACGATCGGCTTGAAGCCCATCGCGAACGCCTTCTGGGTCACGAAGCGCGTCTGCGGCATCGGGCCGTCCATCGCGTCGACGAGGATCAGCACGGTGTCTACCATCGACAGCACGCGCTCGACCTCGCCGCCGAAGTCGGCGTGGCCGGGGGTGTCGACGATGTTGATCCGGTTGCCCTGCCAGGTGATGGCGGTGTTCTTGGCCAGGATGGTGATGCCGCGTTCCTTTTCCTGGTCGTTGCTGTCCATCACGCGCTCGGCCAGCACGGTGCGTTCGGACAGGGTGCCGGACTGCTTCAGGAGCTGGTCGACGAGGGTGGTCTTGCCATGGTCGACGTGGGCGACGATGGCGATATTGCGCAGGTTTTCGATGGACATGGATTCTGGGATCGTGGCGCTTGGGATCAGAAACGCGCACCCAGGTACCCCCTTCGAAGGGGCAAGGCGCGAGAGAGGGGTCGAAAAGGAAGCGCGCTATTATAACCGGTCAACCGCCCCCACCGGGCATCTGGAGCTGAATACATGAGCCTGACCGCCACCTTCGACACCGCCAAGGGCGTCATCAAGGTCGACCTGCTGCCCGAAAAGGCGCCGCTGACCGTGGCCAACTTCGTCAACCTGGCCCAGCGCGGCTTCTATGACGGCCTGAACTTCCACCGGGTCATCGCCGACTTCATGATCCAGGGCGGCTGCCCGGAGGGCTCCGGCCGCGGCGGCCCGGGCTACCGCTTCGAGGACGAGACCAGCAATGGCGTCGCCCACGAGCGCGGCGTCCTGTCCATGGCCAATGCCGGCCCGAACACCAATGGCAGCCAGTTCTTCATCACCCACGTCGCCACCCCGTGGCTGGACGGCCGCCACACCGTGTTCGGCAAGGTGGTCGAGGGCCTGGACGTGGTCGACGCGGTCGCCCAGGGCGACAAGATCAACTCGGTGAAGATCGAGGGCGATGCCGCGGCGGTGCTGGCGGCCAAGGCCGACCGCGTCGCCGAGTGGAACCGGCACCTGAGTGCATGACCTGAGCGCCTGACGGTGCCCTGGCCGTGTCTGGCGGACCCCCGACATGGGCGCGCCGCCGGCCGGTCGCCCTGGGGGCGCGTGATAAAATCGCCGCCCCCGGACCCGGCCTGCTCCTGAGCCGACGGGTCCCTGACCCGGCCTGCTCCGACCTGAAGGTCCCATGCGCATCCTCGGTCTCCTGCTGATCGTCGGCATTGCCGGCGGGCTGTACTCCTGGTGGTCGAAGGACCGCCAGCCCGAACTGCTTCCCGACGACCCACGCGTGGCCACCGGCGAAGCCGGCATCGTCATGCTGGCCGCCGACTGGTGCGGCTACTGCCAGAAGCAGAAGCGCGACTTCGAGCGCGCCGAAGTCCGTTACCGCGTGATCGACATCGACACCGAAGCCGGTGACCGTGCCATGCGCGCGCTCGGCGCGCGCGGCGTGCCGGTGACCGTGATCGGCCAGTCCGTGGTCCGCGGCTACGACACCGGCGCCCTCGACCAAAGGCTGACGCCGCTCGGCTACGACGTCTATTAACCTGCGCGGCGCCGCCCGCGCGGCCCGCTTCTCTCCACGCGACACACCGCACTTACCGAAGGACCCGCTCCATGAAGACCCCCGTTCGAGTTGCCGTCACCGGCGCCGCCGGCCAGATCGGCTACGCCCTGCTGTTCCGCATCGCCTCCGGCGAGATGCTCGGCAAGGACCAGCCCGTCATCCTGCAGCTGCTGGAGCTGCCGATGGAGAAGGCCCAGGCCGCGCTGAAGGGCGTGATCATGGAGCTGGAAGACTGCGCGTTCCCGCTGCTGGCCGGCGTGGTCGGTACCGACGACCCGGAAGTGGCGTTCAAGGACGCCGACGTGGCCCTGCTGGTCGGCGCGCGTCCGCGCGGCCCGGGCATGGAGCGCAAGGACCTGCTGCTGGAGAACGCCAAGATCTTCACCGCCCAGGGCGCCGCCCTGAACAAGGTCGCCTCGCGCGACGTGAAGGTGCTGGTGGTCGGCAACCCGGCCAACACCAACGCCTACATCGCGATGAAGTCGGCCCCGGACCTGAAGCCGCAGAACTTCACCGCCATGCTGCGCCTGGACCACAACCGCGCGCTGAGCCAGCTGGCCGCCAAGGCGAACGTGGCCGTCGGCGACATCGAGAAGCTGGTCGTGTGGGGCAACCACAGCCCGACCATGTACCCGGACTACCGCTTCGCCACCGCCGGCGGCGCGTCGCTGAAGGACAAGATCAACGACGCCGACTGGAACGCCAACGAGTTCATCCCGAAGGTCGGCAAGCGCGGCGCCGCGATCATCGAGGCCCGCGGCCTGTCCTCGGCCGCCTCGGCCGCCAACGCCGCCATCGATCACGTCCGTGACTGGGTGCTGGGCAGCAACGGCAAGTGGGTGACGATGGGCATTCCGTCCGACGGTTCCTACGGCATCCCGGAAGGCGTGATCTTCGGCTTCGCGGTCACCACCGAGAACGGCAAGTACACGATGGTCCGCGACCTGCCGGTCGACGACTTCAGCCGCAAGGCCATCGACAAGACCCTGGCCGAGCTGGAAGAAGAGCGCGCCGGCGTGGCGCACCTGCTCTGATCCCGACTGCAAGGCATGCGTGACAGGAAGGGCGGCTTCGGCCGCCCTTCTTTTTCCCGCCTTTCCCTGTCCGCGCAGACCCTCCATGACCGATGGCACATGCAGCGCCATCGCGCGGAAACGGGCTGTTTTCACATGATACGTTGCCTCGATCTTGATTCGATGGGGACAGTCATGCGTGTGATGCGGCAATCTTCGGCGATGGTCCTGTTGCTCGGCGGAGCGCTCGCCTTGCCGGCGCTGGCTGCCGACGGCGGCTACCTGCAGCCGCCGGAGCCGCTGCTCGGCGTGATGCGCACCCCGCTCAACCCCACGCCCGCGATCGATCCGACCGGCACCCGCGCGCTGCTGGTCCAGCAGTCGCTGTATCCGCCGATCGAACGCGTCGCCGAGCCCTACCTGAAGCTGGCCGGCGTGCGCATCGAGCCGCGCAACCACAGCCGTCATGACCGCTCCAGCGGCTACGGCATCCGTACCTGCCTGCAGGGCTTCAGCGTGCTCGACCTGGCCAGCGGCGCGAACACGCCGGTGGCGCTGCCGGCCGGCGCCTGCCCCGGCATGCCGTCGTGGTCGCCGGACGGCCAGCGCTTCGCCTTCGACAACACCACCGACGCCGGCGTCGAGCTGTGGGTCGGCGACGCCAGCAGCGGTGCGGTGCGGCGTATCGATGGCGTGCAGCTCAACACCATGCTCGGCAGCGAAGTGCAGTGGCTGGGCGCGCAGCAGAAGCTGCTGGTCAAGCGCGTGCCGCTGGACCTGGGCCCGGCGCCGCAGCGCGCCGCGGTGCCGCCCGGCCCGGAGATCAAGGAGGCGATCGCCGGCAAGGGCGAGAGCAGCACCTACGAGGCCCGCGACACCTTGTCCGGCCCGGAAGACGAAGCCCTGTTCGACCACTACGCGCGTTCGCAGCTGGTTACCGTGGACGTGGCCAGCGGTGCGGTCGCCACGGTCGGCCAGGCGGCGGTGATCGGCGAGGTGGATGCCGCACCCGATGGCCGCCACGTGCTGGTGCAGACGCTCAAGCGTCCATATTCGTACGTCACCACCTGGAACCGCTTCGCCCATGACCTGTCGGTGCTGGACCTGGCCGACGGCAAGGTGCGCGTGCTGGCCCAGCTGCCGGTCGCCGACCGGGTGCCGGTGCGCGGCGTGCCGACCGGGCCGCGCAGCCACAGCTGGCGCGCCAACCAGCCAGCGACCCTGGTCTGGGCCGAGGCGCTGGATGGCGGCGACTGGAAAGTCGAAGTGCCGGCCCGCGACCGGCTGATGAGCCTGGCCGCGCCGTTCACCGCCAAACCGCGCGAGGTCGCGCGCCTGAAGCAGCGCTATGCCGGCATCGACTGGTTCGCCGACGGCGGCCGCGCGCTGACCTACGAATACGACGCCAATCGCAACTGGCAGACGATCACCCTGGCCGACGTGGACCGCCCCGGCCAGCCGGGCCGCGTGCTGTGGGACCTGTCGACCGACGAGCTCTACGCCGACCCGGGCCGCGCGCAGTACCGGCGCCTGGCCAACGGCGCTGCGGTGCTGCGCGAAGAGCAGGGCGCGCTGTTCCTGGCCGGTGATGGCGCCTCACCGCAGGGCGACCGCCCGTTCCTGGACCGCTACGAGGTCGCCAGTGGCGCCACCACCCGCCTGTTCCGCAGCGCCGCCGATGCCTACGAAAGCTTCCTCGGCTTCGCCGGCGGCGACACCGGCAAGCTGCTGACCTGGCACCAGTCGCCGCTCGATCCGCCCAACCTGCACCTGCGCGCGCTCGGCGACGCGGTGGCCGCGCCGGCCGCGGGCGAGGCCGCGCGCGCATCGACGTCGGCCGCGCTCACCCGCTTCCCCGATCCGACGCCGCTGGTGCGCGGAGTCAAGAAGCGGCTGGTGACCTACAAGCGCAAGGACGGCGTGGACCTGTCGTTCACCCTGTACACGCCGCCGGGCTACCAGGAAGGCACGCGCGTGCCGGCGATCCTCTACGCGTATCCGGCCGACTACGCCGATCCGTCCAAGGCCGGCCAGGTCAGCGGTTCGGAGCAGACCTTCACCCGCCTGGCCAACTACCGCCTGCTGCTGCTCGCCGGCTACGCGATCATCGACAACGCGTCGTTCCCGATCGTCGGCGATCCGAAGACCGCCTACGACACCTACCTGGAGCAACTGGTCGCCAATGCGCAGGCGGCGGTGGACAAGGCGGTGGAACTGGGCGTGGTCGACCGCGACCGGATCGGCGTCACCGGCCACAGCCACGGCGCGCTGATGACCGCCAACCTGCTCGCGCATACCGACCTGTTCCGCGCCGGCGTCGCCTCCAGCGGCGGCTACAACAAGACCCTGACCCCGTTCGGCTTCCAGAACGAGCGTCGCTCGTTCTGGGCCGCGCCGGATGTCTATGCGCAGGCGTCGGCGTTCTTCCACGCCGACGCGATCAACGAACCACTGCTGATCGTGCACGGCGCGGACGACGCCAATCCCGGCACCGAATCGACCCAGTCGCCGCGCCTGTTCCAGGCCATCCGCGGCAACGGCGGCACTGCCCGCCTGGTGATGCTGCCGTTCGAGCCGCACTGGTACACCGCGCAGGAATCGAACGAGCATTTCGTCGCGGAAATGCTGGCCTGGTTCGACCGTTACGTGAAGGGCGCGCCGCCGCACAAGGTCGCCGCCCGCTGAGGCGGCTGTCCTCCCTTCCTTGCGCGCCGAGCGCGCAGGGGAGGGGGCAATCCCACCGCGTTGACGAACCCGATCAACCTTTCACGCCGCCAGACGCCGGGATTTTTCCCGGCGTTTCCCGTCCCAGCGCCTGGTTTCGACCAAGGTCTTAGCGCGGCCCGCGTGCCCAGGGTCTAGCCTCCGGTCAGGCTCAAGGCTGTGGGAGGGACCACGATGCGCTACGAAGACCTGTACCGGCGTTCCATCGAGCAGCCGGAGGCGTTCTGGGCCGACGCCGCGACCGCCATCGACTGGCAGGTGCCGCCGCAGGCGATCCTCGAATACACCAATCCGCCGTTCCGCCGCTGGAGGCGACGCCGGCGCGGAACAGGTCGGTATGCGCGAGCAGGTT
>JAGHZW010000217.1 GCA_017745195.1 Pseudoxanthomonas sp.
CGCGAGCGCACCTACTTCGAGTACGAGGAAGACAAGAAGCGCCGCCTCGGCGACAACGCCGGCCCGCACCGGCTGCGTTTCAAGGCGTTGAAGTGACGATCCGGCGCGCCTGACGTGGGCGCCCCTGCCGGTGCGTCATCCCCGGCGAGGCGCTTCACAGCAGCCGGGGACTGATTCCGTCGGGATCCGGTCTTCGCAAAATGAAAAGCCCCTTCTTCGTGGAAGGGGCTTTTCGCTATCGGATTGCCCGCGGATCAGGACGGATTGCCCAATCCGCCGCCCACCGAATCGCGCGCGCGGCTGCCCCGGTAGAACAGGCTCAGCATCGGCGAGGCCATCACCGTCGTCACCAGAGTCACCGCGAACAGCATCGTGAACAGCTCCGGCCCGATCAGGCCCGCGTCGAAGCCGATCTTGATCACGATCAGCTCCATCAGGCCGCGCGCATTCATCAGCGAACCGACCGCCAGGCTGTCGCGCCAGCCGTAGCCGCCGAGGCGCGCGCCGGCGGCGCAACCGACCACCTTGCCGACCACCGCGACCAGCAGGATCAGGGCGAACGCGCCGATGCCGGCGCCGGCGAACGCCTCGGGCGTGGTGTTCTGCCCGGCCAGGGCGAACACGACCGGCATCAGCAGTAGGATCGCGACCGGTTCGATGCGCCGCGCCATGAAGTGCAGCAGCTGCTCCTCGCGCGGCAGGCACAGGCCGAACAGGAACGCGCCGAACACCGCATGCAGGCCGATCCATTCGGCGAATGCCGCGCATGCCATCACTCCGACCAGCACCCAGACCAGCGCCGCGGCGTTCGGTTCGGCGCCGGCGATGGCCGGACGCAGCAACCGCGCATACAGCGGCTTGAGCACCAGGAACACCACCGCCACCAGGCCCAGCGCGCCGCCCAGCGAGGTGAGCGCCCCCGCCGGCGAGCCGCCCCTGGCCAGGGCCAGGACGACGGCGAGGAACACCCACACGCAGCCGTCGTCGATCACCGCGGCTCCCAGCGCAAGCCGGCCCGGCGTGCTGTGGGTGAGGTTGCGGTCCTTGAGGATCCGCGCCAGCACCGGAAACGCGGTCACCGACATGGTCGCGGCGATGAACAGCGCGAACGGCCAGTACCCCACGCCGGCAGGCGCGAACGAGCGATAGAGCAGCGGTGCGGCGGCCAGGCCGAGCAGCAGCGGCAGCGCCACGCCGAGCAGGCCGATCGACGCGGCTGCGCGCAGCTGCGCGCGGTTGCCTTCCGGTGCGCGCAGCTCGACGCCGACGATGAACATGAACAGCGCGACGCCTATTGTCGAAAGCCCGGAAAGCGCCGGCAGCGAGGCCTTGGCGAACAGGGTCGCGTGCAGGTCCGGAAACCATGCGCCGAACACGATCGGGCCGAGCAGCAGGCCGCCCATCATTTCGCCAATCACCGGCGGCTGGCCGAAATGGCGCAGCACCGCGCCGCACAGGCGCGCCGTGACCAGGATCACTACCAGTTGGACCAGCAACAGCAGCGTGGCGTTCAAGCGGACTCTCCTTCCATTCTCCGGCACGGCGACCGGCCTGGTACGCGCAGGGCGGGCCCGCCGGCCGCGACGACCATGGCAGTCACAGGAAAACGTCGATGAAGCTGTTGATCGACAGGCGACCGGTCTCCGGATCCGGGGGAGGCACGTTGGCGTTGTCGATGGTGGCCGAATGCAGGGAATTGCGCCGGTACATCACCAGCCGGTTGTACACGCCGTCGACCTTGTCGATCCGCTCGAACAGCGGCGTGTCCTCGCCGATATAGCCCGGCGGCGGCGCGTCGTCTCCGCGCGACTCCTGTTCGAGCTGCTCGAAGTAGGTGCGCTCGCGCCCTTCGTCCACGTACTCGAAGCCGGTGTTGCGATGGCGGTAGAACGCGGTGCCGCCCCAGCCGCCGCGGAACAGGTAGTGCACCGAGGCCAGGCCGCGACCGGTGGACGAATCGATGTGCGGGATCCGTTGCAGGAAACCCAGCTTTTCCGGCGGCTGGGTCACCAGCGAGTAGTGGCACATCGGGAACGCCAGCCGCGCCTGTGGCGGCAGGTCGAAGACCTCGGCGAGCAGCGGCCGCACGAGGCCCTCCAGGAACGCCTCGTACGACAGCGGCGCGCGCACGCGGACGCCGGGGAACATCGCGCCCTGGGGCGTGAACTGCGCGCGCGCCGCCTTCCGCACCAGGCGGTCCGGATCGGCCACGAGCTGGTCGACCACCAGCAGTGGCGACCCTTCCGCACCGATCCGGCGTACCTGGAGGCGCAGTCCGGGGTGCGTCTGGATCAGCATCTGCGCATCACTGGGTCAGGCCTCCGCCGAGGCCCGCGACCTTGCCGGTCACCCGCTCATGCTGCCGGGCGCGTGCGTACATCTGCTCCCAGGCCGAAGGCGGCGCCTTGCAGTAGCTGTCGATGAACTGCTCCTGGCTGGGCATGGCTGCCACGGCGGCATCGATCGGCTTGCGCACGCTCTCGAGCAGGCGCTTGAGATCGGTGTCCGACAACGCGCGGGTCAGCGGATGGTGGCTGCGGGGCATCACGCCCTGGCCGAGCATGCAGTGGGTCCAGGAGTCGAGGCGGAACAGCTCGTCCTCCCCCTGCCACGCGTAGCCGGTCTCACGGAACACCTGGATGCGTTCGGCCAGGCCCGGCGGCAGCTCCATTTCGCGGCACTGCTGCCACAGGGGCTCGTCGCGCTGGTTGAGGTGGTAATGCATCACGACGAAGTCGCGGACATGCTCCAGCTCCTCGCGGCTGACCTGGTTGAAGCGGTCCACCGCCGCCTGGCTGATGCCCTCGGAGGGGAAGAACTGCACCAGGCGGGTGACCGCGCTCAGGGTCAGGTGGATGCTGGTGGACTCCAGCGGTTCGATGAAGCCGCTCGCCAGTCCGAGCGCGATCACGTTCTTGTTCCAGGCCTTGCGCCGGCGTCCGGTGCGGAACGGGATGATCCACGGGTCGCGCAGCGGCTTGGACGGGTTCTCGGTGAGCAGTTTGGCGGTCGCCTCGTCGTCGGACATGTGCGCATCGGAAAACACGATGCCGCAGCCGATCCGGTGCTGGAGCGAGATCTTCCAGTGCCAGCCGGCCTCGTGCGCGATCGCGCGCGTGTACGGCACCGCCGGTCCATCGGCTTCGGTCTGCAGCGCCACCGCGCGGTTGCTTGGCAGCCAGTGGTTCCAGTCCTCGTAGCCGGTGTGCAGCGCCTGCTCGCTCAGCACCGCGCGCGCGCCGGTGCAGTCGATGAACAGGTCGCCCTCGATGACCTGCCCATCCTCCAGCACCAGCGACTGCACGTAGCCGCTGTCCGGATCCTGGCGTACCTGGGCGATCTTGCCCTCGATGCGCCTGAGTCCGCGGCCCTCGCACTTGACGCGCATGAACGCGGCATACAGCCCGGCGTCGAAGTGGTAGGCATAGCTCACATCGCTGCGCTCCAGCGCCGTGGCCGCCTTGGTCCAGCGCATCGACCACTGCTGGGCGTTCTGGCCGGCATTGAACAGGGCGAAGCGGTCCTGGCGCGCGGCAACGGTTTCCAGGCAGTAGTCGCCCAGTTCGCCCGGCATGCCGCGGCGGCGGCTTTCCAGCCAGAACTGGTGGAAGTCGCACGACCAGGTGTTCACGCCAGTGGTGCCGAACGGATGGAAGTAGTGCGAACCCGGGCGGATCCAGTTCTCGAACGAGATCGCCAGCTTGAAGCTGCCGGCGACCGAGCTGAGGAACTCGCGCTCGTCGATCTGCAGCAGCTTGTGGAAGGTGCGGATAGTCGGGATCGTGGACTCGCCCACGCCGACGGTGCCCACCTGCTCGGACTCCACCAGGGTGATGTCGAGCAGGTCGCGGAACTGGTGGGTCAGTGCGCAGGCCGTCACCCAGCCGGCGGTGCCGCCGCCGGCGATCACGACCTTGCGAATACGGTTGGTCTCCAAAACGCTTCCCCTCTCTCTGGCTGTGCGATCGCGCCACGGCCGTAGCGGATCCGTGCCGGTCGCCAGCCCCTGGCTTCCGGCGTCTCTTCATTCCCCGGCCCGCTCTCCGCCTCAGCGGTTGAGCTTGCCGATCAGCATCGCGCGCATCTTGCGCGCCCCCATTTCGTCGAACGGACCCAGGATGTTGCGCGCGGCCTCGGGGAGGTGCGCGCCGGCCTGTTCCGCCGGACCGAACACGTAATACTCGAACACTTCACGCCAGGCCCGCTTCTCGCGCTCGGGCCGGTCGCGGATCGCCCACAGCGCATGGTAGAGCGCATGCATCGGCGTCGGGATCCATTCCGGCATGCTGCCCCACCAGAAGTTCACCAGCACCGTGAACGGATCGAGCCCCCGCACGTGGTGCCACCACATGCTCGGGATGAAGATCGCGTCGCCCGGCTCGAGCACCACCGACTGCGCCGCCGCCAGCGCGTCGCGGAAGCGCGGATGGCGCTCGAAATCCGGATTCCGGAAATCGACCACGGTCACCGCCTGCCCCCCGGGCGTGGGTTCCAGCGGCCCCGGGTACAGGTTGGCGATCTGTTCCGGCGGGAACAACGTGAAGCGGCGTCGACCGACCGCGCAGCAGGCGATGTTGTTCGGTGCGTCGTAATGGCAGGAGGCGGTGACCCGGTTGCCGATCCAGATCGCCGGCGGCGCCTGCACGCCGTGGGCGGCGAAGCCCAGGTCGTTGCCGGCGCGCAGCGCAGGCAGGCAGTAGTCGATCAGCAGCGACGCCACGTAGTAGGTCGGCGGGTGCGGATCGTCCAGGTAGCCGGCGAGCTCGTCGAGCACCTGGTCCAGCCCGCCGCGGCGGACCTCGCAGTTGAGTGCGGTGAAATCGTCGTTGTAGAACGGACGCCCCGCGGTTTCCGGCGGTCCCCAGTTGTACTGCACCGGGCGCCCGTTGTAGTTCGCGCGCAGCAGGTCCATCGCCGCCTGCGCCGACTCCAGCCCCGCGCCGACCAGCGTCCACTCGCGCGCCAGCCCCTTGAGCACGGTCGGCAGGCCGTCCTCCAGCAGCGCGTCGAGCGGCAACGCGTCCGGGCGGCAGCCCTCCATCACCCGGACGCTGGCGGCGCCGTCGAACATCGTCAGGCCGCCTGCCCCTGCTGGCCTTCCTGCTCGCGCAGGCGGCGCTGCTTCTCGGCGATCAGCCGGCGCATGTTGTGCATCGAGGCCAGCACCAGGTAGATGCCTTCCAGCCAGCCGGCGCGGTGCAGGTCGTGCAACGTGGCTGCATCCAGCGCGGCCAGGCGCTCGCGGTCGATGCCATGCAGCCCGGTCAGGTTGACGGCGTGGCTGGCGTCGAAGCGAACGTCCAGGGTGACCGGCTGGATCAGCTCGAGCGCCTGCAGCGCGGCGAACATTTCCTTGCCGGCCTGCACGCCGTCGTTGATGCCGCGCAGCACGGTGATGATGTGCTCCAGGTACGGGCTGTTGCCGCCGTGGGCCAGGAACACCGGCTCGCCCTGCCCGCCAATGACGCGCGGGTGGTCGAGGTCGACGTGGATGACCGGTTCGTTGCGGAGCTGTCCGTCGACCTGCTGCTCCTGGAAGCCGATCAGGAACGGCCCGCGGGCCACCGCGCCGGGCAGGTAGAAGGCGTTCCAGCCACCGTTGCCCAGGAACAGGTTCTCGTGGTGCTCGAAGCCCAGCAGGGCCACCGCATGGAATTCGCCGGAGGAGGCGTCCTTGCGGAAGAAGATGGGGTACTCGCGCTGCAGTTCGGCGAATTCCGTCGGGAACGCCTGGACCATGCCCACGTTGTCGCCGAATTCGGCGCCAAAGCGCGTGGACACGCGCAGGTCCTGGTGCGCGATGTTGTTGAGAAGTTCGTATCGGGCCATTTCAGATCCAGTGGTTTCATCGGCCCCGGGCCATCCGGCTGCCGCGGATCCGAACATATCGGCAATACCGCACCAGCGGCAAGCGGCTGCCGCGATGTCGCCGCGGCGCGTAAAAAAGGGACCGTTGCCGAGGCAACGGTCCCTGTTCTTCATTGCAACTGCATGTACCCGGGCATCAGAACGTGTAGCGCACGCCCACCATGTAGCGCGGAGCCTGGTCGACCAGACGGACCATCTGGTTGGCCGAACGGGCGTGCCAGCGCACGTCCTCGCCAGTCAGGTTGATCGTCTCGAGCGACACGGTGAAGTGGTCGTTGAACGAATACGCCACGCTCGCGTCGATCTGGTGGTACGCCTCGACGAAGTACGGGTTGCGGTTGTTGCCGTTCTGGTTCGCCGCCAGCAGGTACTCGTCGCGCCAGTTGTAGGCAAGACGGGCCGACCAGCCGTACTTCTCGTACATCAGCACGGCGTTGGCGGTGTCGCTCAGGCCGGTCAGGGCGAACACGTCCGCGCCCGGATCGGCCGCACGGTCGATGCCCACGTCGCCGTTGACGATGGTGTAGTTCGCCAGGACGCCGAAGCCGGTTTCGCCGAAGAAGTACTGGCCACCGAGCTCCCAGCCGTGCAGCATCGCCGCGCGCTGGTTGACCGGACGGTTCACGTCGAACTGGTACAACGGATCGTCGGCTTCGCCGAAGATGTCGTAGTTCGTCTCCATCGCGATCTGCTGGGCGTTGGTGCCGTCGTACGCCGCCAGGCCGCCGGTGGTGGCCGCATTGCGCAGCATCGCCAGCGCGGTGAACAGCGTGGTGTAGTTGCCCGCGCAGCCCTCGCCCGGATCGACGCCCGCCGCGGTGACCTGGCTTGCGCACGCGCCGCTGTTGAGGAACGCCAGCGCCGACTGCGCGTCAGGACCCGAGGTCGGGTCGGTGATGCCGTACAGGTTCTGGCGGACCACCGAGTTGCCGATGAAGTTCTTGACGCGCTTGTTCCAGTACGTCACGCCGACGAAGCTGGACGGAGCGAAGTACCACTCGGCGCCCAGGTCGAGGTTGTCCGACTCGAGCGGCTTCAGGTTCGGGTCCTGGGCGCTGCCGGTCGCGCGGTACTGCTCGCCGAACAGCACCGAACCGCTCGGGCCACCCACCGTCGGGCCGGCGTACAGGTTGCCGTACGGCGGACGGGCGATGGTCTTGCTGAACGACGCGCGGCCCTTGATGTCGTCGGTGAAGTCGATGCTGAAGTCCAGGTTGGGCAGGATGTAGCTGTAGCTGCCCTTCTCGCTGAACGGCTGCACGTCGGCCGACTGCACGATGCCGAAGTCGTTGTTGGACATCCAGCGGATCGCGCTCGGGACCTGGATGGCCGAGGTCGACGTCACGTCGGTCTTCTCGTAGCGCAGGCCGATGACGGTGTAGGTCGGCAGGCTGCCGATCATGCCGTCCTGCTCCCACTGCACGTAGACCGAACGGGTCTTTTCTTCGACCAGGTTGTCCTGGTCGTAGGTGGTGCGGGCGCGGGAGCTGATGCTGTCGCAATCGGGCCACGCCGCCGGCGCGGTGCCGTTGGCGCAGGCCGCTTCGGCCCACTTCGCCAGCTCGCTGGCGTCGCCCCACCAGGCACTGGACGCGGCACCGGTGGTGTTGAAGTCATTGAACAGGTTGGTGATGCTGATCTGCTTGAGCAGGTCGGTCATGCCCGGAGCCTGGCCAACGTCAGCCACACCCCAGTTGCCCAGCGTCATCAGGTGGGCGTGGCCGTCCACGTTCTGGCGACGCATCGACACCTCGGAGGAATCGACGCCGAACAGGAAGCGGCCGTTGTCGAAGGTCAGCTCGCCGTCGACGCGACCCTGCTTGACTTCGCTTTCCTGGCGGGTGGACCAGATGCGCAGGATCTGCGAGCCCAGCTGCGACGGCGCGAATGCCGGATTGACCTGCCCGTTGGTGTTGGCCACCGCATCGGCGGTGCTCGGGAACAGGGTGTTCGACATGATCGGCAGACCGCTGTTGAACCAGTATTCCTGGGTCCAGTTCTGGGTCGCCGGGTTCGGCGCGAGGCCGGCCAGGCTGAACGCGGTGGAGCTGCCGCCGGTGACCGGGTCGTTCGGCAGGCTCTCGACCTTGGTGTTGTGCGCGTCGAAGGTCAGCGAGAAGCGGTCGTTGACGTCCCAGCGCGCGTTCAGGCCCAGCGAACCCAGCTTGTACTTCTGCTCGTCACGCTGCTGTTCGAAGCCGAAGTCCTTGGAGCCGCCGGCGATGTCGCGGATGTAGATCGGCGTGGCGACCTGGTCGTCGCCGTCGAACGTCACGTGCGACCAGCTGTTCTGCAGCCACATGGTCTGCTCGCCACGGACCTGCGAGATCTCGTTGGTCGAGTAGGTGTAGTCCAGGGTGAAGGTGAAGGCGTCGTTCGGGGCGAACTGCAGCACCGCCTGGCCGTTGACGCGCTCACGCTCGAAGTCCTGGAACGCGTAGCGCAGGTCGTTCGGCATCGAGTAGAGCTGGCCGATCTGCGGCGCGTTTTCGATCACGCCACCCGGGCGCAGGTTGGACAGGGTGCCGTTGAAGCGGGAGACGTTCCAGCCGTTCTCGGTGGCCTGGGTCGAACCGCCATGGCGCTTCTGGTAGCTGGCATTGACGCCGATGCCCCAGACCTTGTCCTTGCTGGCGTAGCTGAAGATGCCCGACACTTCCGGGGTCATGTCGCTGCCCAGCGTCTGCGACTGGTCGGACACGATCTTGGCGCCCGCGCTGGCCACGATCTCGCCGCCGGCATGGTTGAACGGCCGGTCGGTGAGGATGTCGATGGTGGCGCCGATGCCGCCGCTCGGGCTGGCCGCGCGGCCGGTCTTGAACACGGTCACGCCGCTGATCGCCTCGGAAGCCAGCTGGGCGAAGTTGAAGCCGCGGGTACCGGAGCCGACGCCGCCGATCTCCAGGCCACCGCTGCCGAAGCCGTCGGCGCCCGGAACCTGGCGACCGTTGAGGGTGACCATGTTGTAGCCGGGACCGAAGCCGCGGGCGGTGACCTGCGCGCCTTCGCCGTCACGACGTTCGATCGAGATGCCGGTGATGCGCTGCAGCGACTCGGCCAGGTTGGTGTCCGGGAACTTGCCGATGTCCTCGGCGCTGATCGCGTCGACGATACCGTTCGAGTCACGCTTGATGTTCATCGCCTGGTCAAGGCTGCTGCGCATGCCGGTGACGGTGACGGTGTCGAGCGTGGTGGCGGTTTCCTGCGACGGAGCCGCCTGGGTCTGGGTCGCGTCCTGGGCGAACGCGGGATTGATGACGATGACGCCACCAACAATGGTGAACATCGCCTTCGACTTGAAACGCTTGAACTTGGAATTCATATGGAGTGTCCTCAGCTGCGCGGGTTGTTGACGGCCTGCGGCGCGTCACCTTCGATCCACTTCACGACATGCGCCGGCGTGGCCCCTGACAGCGCAAGACACTGCGACCTGCAATAACACATTTTCCTACCCTCCCCTCTTGCTTCGACTTGTGGATGTATTGCCCCAACAGGGCTTTTCGGGCCGCGGTCGACGACCCCTACAAACCGGACAGACGACGTCCGTTTTTCCCGCATTCCCGCCGCTCAAAAGCCCCCGGCGGGATCGAATCGAAAGCTTGTTGCTACGGCGTTTGCCGCGTGTTTTGCCCTGCAATGCCGCGGTGGCCGGTCATCCGGACCTGCCACCCGAGTTGATAGCGCTAACATTTGTGAGTGCGGCCAGAGATAGCACGCGCTGTTCCGCGCTGTCACAGTGCAGCGCAGCAGAAATCCCGTTCCCCGGGAAACGGTCCATGGCTCCAGGAATCTGTAGCCGGTTACCCATATGGAATTGGAATGCCCCTTCACAGCGTTTGACGCCACCGGTGCACCCAAACATCTCGGACGACCCGCCATTGCCATCGCCGATGCTCTTAAAGGGGAGAAATGTCAGCGCTGTCGCCGGGTTCTACGAAAAATTAATGACTACCGGTTACCTTCCGAGCGAGTCACGGTAGCCGGCGAGGAATTGCGCCAACTGTTGGCGGGTTCGCTCATCGAGCAGCCGCCCTTCGGGATCGAACGCCTGCCCGGCTCGCGATACCAGCAGGCGCCCGCCCG
>JAGHZW010000218.1 GCA_017745195.1 Pseudoxanthomonas sp.
CCGGCCGGCGACAACGCCTTCGAGTACTTCCTCGCCCTGCACGAACGCGCGCCGGTCAGGCCAAGCCGTAGTCCTTCAGCTTCTTGCGCAGCGTGGCCCGGTGGATGCCGAGCAGGGAAGCGGCCCGGCTCTGGTTGCCTTCGCAATGGTTGAGCACTTCCACGAACAGCGGGATCTCCATCTCGCGCAGCACGATCTCGTAGACGTCGTTGGCGTCCACGCCATCCAGGTCACGCAGATAGCGCCGCACGGACTGGGCCACGTGCTCGCGCAACGGCGGACGGGAAGCGCTGCGGCCGGCGTCGGCGCGGGGTGGGACGTTCTGCTGCACGGGAGTTCCGGATGGAATGCGGCGCGCTTGCGGGCCGCGTCGAAGTGGGCATGGGAGTCTAGCGCGGGTGCCCGGTCGCTGCCATTGGCATGGTGGCTGCGGCGCGTGTTCAGCGGAACTCGAACGAGAACGCGACCGTGCCCGGCGCCGGTTCTCGCACCACAAAGGTGATCTGCGCGCTTTGTCCCGGCGACAGCAGCGTGGTCGGTGCCGCGCCCAGGTAGTCGGCCGGCTGGAACACGCGGCTGCCGAGGACCCGGCCATCGGCATCGGACAGCGCCAGCTGCAGCGCCGGCCACGGTTGCGGCCAGCGTGCGTCGTTGCGGAACGTGGCGTCGATGCGCAATGCGCCGGGCGCCTGCGGGGCCGGCCGCACCTTGCGGTCGAGCATGGTGAACGCGGCCGGCTCGTGCCACGCCGGCAGGCTGCAGCGCAGCGTCCCGCACACGGTTTCCAGCAGCGGGCGCCAACGCGGATCCGCGGCCAGGTGCGCGCGATCGGCGAGCAGGATCTGCAGCGCGAGCAGCAGGCCGAGCAGGGCGACCAGCGGCCAGCGCCAGCGCGACCAGCGGCCAGGTCGTGGCGCGAGGACGGGTGGCGTGGCGATGGATGCGGTCTCGACCGGCGTCGGCAGCTCGCTGACAGCCATCCCGGTGTCGTCGGCAGGCCCCGGTCCGTCATCGACAGCGAGCGTGGTCCCGTCGGTGACCGGAACGGCTTCGCCATCCTCCTGCAGCGGCTTGCCGCAGCGCGGACAGCCGTCCGGCAGCGGCCGCAGCTGCGGATGGTGGGCGACCAGGAACTGGCAGTGCGGGCAGGGAACGAACATGCGGCCTATTCAAGCATGACGCCGACGCTTCCGGCGACGGTGTCCAGGCGAAGGCTCAGCGGCGCACGCCGTCGATCCGCACCCAGTCCTCTTCGGTGGTCACCTGCAGGTCGTCGAACCAGGCGGCGTAGCGCTGCAGCAGCTCGGGTTCCTGACCGCGGAGAATGCCGGACAGGGCGATGCGCCCGCCCGGTGCGACGCGCGCGGCGAGGACATCGGCCAAGGCGTCCAGTGCGACTGCAAGGATGTTCGCCACCACCACCGGATAGGTCGCGGTCGGTTCGTCCTCCGGCAGGTACACCGCGAAGCGCTCGCCGACCTCGTTGCGCTGCGTGTTGTCGAGGCTGGCCTGCAGCGCCTGCGGATCGTTGTCCACGCCCACCGCCTGCGCGGCGCCCAGCTTGAGCGCGGCCAGGGCGAGGATGCCCGAGCCGCAGCCGAAATCGAGCACGCGCGCACCGCGCAGCAGGCCATCGCTGGCCAGCGTGTCGAGCCAGCGCAGGCACAGCGCGGTGGTCGGATGCGTGCCCGAGCCGAACGCCAGCCCCGGATCCAGCCGCACCACTGCCGCGTCCGGGGTGTCCGCTTCGGCGGGCAGTGCGTGGTTCCAGGGCACGATCCAGGTGCGCTCGCCGAAACGCATCGGCTGGAACTGGTCCAGCCAGGCGCGCTCCCAGTCCTCGTCATCGACCTTGCGGAACGCCGCGCTGCTCCACTCCAGGCCCGGATCGAACGCTTCCAGCGCGGCCAGCAAGGCCAGCGCATCGGTGTCGGCGTCGAACAGCGCGGTCAGCACCAGCGACTTCCACACCGGCGTCTGGCCAACCCCGGGCTCGAGGATGGCGCGCTCGTTGGGCGTGTCGGCGTCGGCGTCGAGCAGGGTGACCGCCAGCGCACCGACGTCTTCCAGCGCGCGCTCGTAGCGCGGCTGTTCGGCCTCGGTGCTGCGCAGGCTCAGTTCCAGGTAGGGCATGTCGGTGGTGGTGCGGGGGCGGGCGCCGATTGTCTCACGCCCGATGGTCCGCTCCGCCGGCGCGGCGGGTCGGCCCGCCCCGCGGCCCGCCCCGCGGCCCGCTCCGCGCGTCATGGCGCAGCGGGCGAGGCCGTCGGCGGGCTTCAGCCCAGCGCGATCGACTTGTTCTTGCGCTCGGCCAGGCGCTTTTCCAGGTAATGGATGTTCTGGCCGCCGGCCTGGAAACCCTGGTCGCGCATGATCCGCTGCTGCAGCGGGATGTTGGTCTTGATCCCGTCCACTACCATCTCGCTCAGCGCCACGCGCATGCGCGCGATCGCGGTCGCCCGGTCCGGCCCGTGCACGATCAGCTTGCCGACCATCGAGTCGTAGTTCGGCGGCACGCGATAACCCTCGTAGATGTGGGTGTCCACGCGCACGCCCGGGCCGCCCGGGGCATGGAAGTGCTGGATCAGGCCGGGGCTGGGAATGAACGTCTCCGGATCCTCGGCGTTGATCCGGCATTCGATCGCGTGGCCTTCCAGGACCACGTCTTCCTGCCGGATCGACAGCTTCTGGCCCGCAGCGATCTTCAGCTGCTCGGCGACCAGGTCGATGCCGGTGACCAGTTCGGTGACCGGGTGTTCGACCTGGATGCGGGTGTTCATCTCGATGAAGTAGAAGCGCCCGTCCTCGTACAGGAACTCGAACGTGCCCGCGCCACGGTAGCCGATGCGGATGCAGGCCTCGACGCAGACCTTGCCGATCTGCGCGCGCTGCTCGGGCGTGATACCCGGCGCCGGCGCTTCTTCGACCACCTTCTGGTGGCGGCGCTGCATCGAGCAGTCGCGCTCGCCGAGGTGGATCGCGTTGCCCTGGCCGTCGGCGAGTACCTGGATTTCCACGTGGCGCGGGTTCTCCAGGAATTTCTCCATGTAGACCTCGCCGTTGCCGAACGCGGCCTTGGCTTCGGACTTGGTGGTCTCGATCGAGGTCTTCAGCGAGCCCTCGACATGGACCACGCGCATGCCGCGACCGCCGCCGCCGCCGGCGGCCTTGATGATCACCGGGTAGCCGATCTCGCGCGCGATCTTGGTGTTCTCGACGATGTCCTCGCCGAGCGGGCCGCCCGAGCCCGGCACGCACGGCACGCCGGCGGCCTTCATCGCCCGGATCGCCTCGACCTTGTCGCCCATCAGGCGGATCGTGTCGGCCTTCGGTCCGATGAAGATGAAGCCGGACTGCTCGACGCGCTCGGCGAAGTCGGCGTTCTCGGAGAGAAAACCGTAACCCGGGTGGATGGCCTGTGCGTCGGTGACCTCGGCCGCCGCGATGATCGAGGCCATGTTGAGGTAGCTGTCCGCCGACGGCGCCGGGCCAATGCACACCGACTCGTCGGCCATGGCCACGTGCTTGAGGTTGCGGTCCACGGTGGAGTGCACGGCGACGGTGCGGATGCCCATCGCGTGGCAGGCGCGCAGGATCCGCAGCGCGATCTCGCCGCGGTTGGCGATGACGACTTTATCGAGCATGTTCGTTTCTCAATTCGTTCTTCCGGCCCGCCGGCCTGGAGGCCGGTGGGCGTTCGCGGGTCGGCGCGCAGTGGCGCCGGGCCCCGGCTCAGCCAATCACGAACAGCGGCTGGTCGAACTCGATCGGCTGCCCGCTCTCGCACAGGATCGCGACCACCGTGCCGGCGACGTCCGACTCGATCGGGTTGAACATCTTCATCGCTTCAATAATCCCGAGCGTCTCGCCGGCCTTGACCACCTGGCCGACGCTGACGAAGGCCGGCTTGTCCGGACCCGGGGCGGCGTAATAGGTGCCGACCATCGGCGCACGGACCACGTGGCCCGGGGGCAGGTCGGCGCCGGGACGGGCGGTGCCGCCGGTGGCCGACTCGGTCGGCGAGCTCATCGGCATCGGCGCGGCCGCCGGGGCCGCTGCGACCGGCGAGCGCACTTCCAGCGCGGCGGCCGGGGCGGCCACGGCTACGCCGGTCGGGATGCGCGACAGGCGCACGCTCTCCTCGCCCTCCTTGATCTCGATTTCGGCGAGGTTGGATTCTTCGAGCAGGTCGATGAGCTTCTTGATCTTGCGCAGGTCCATGGTGGCCTCTGTGGTGTGGGCTCCGCGCCGGGGCGCGAACCGGAAAAGGGGGTCAGCCCGGCAGTCGCGCCAGGGCGGCGTCGAGGGCGTAGCGGTAGCTGTCGGCGCCGAAGCCGCAGACCACGCCGACCGCCTTGTCGCTGAAGTAGCTGTGCTGGCGGAACGGTTCGCGGGCGTGCGGGTTGGACAGGTGGATCTCGATGAAGGGGATGGCCACCGCCGCCAGCGCGTCGCGCAGGGCGACCGAGGTGTGGGTGAAGGCGGCCGGGTTGATCAGGATGAACGCGGTTCCGTCCGTCCGGGCGGCCTGGACCCGGTCGACCAGCACATGCTCGGCGTTGGACTGGAGCGACTCCAGCGCATGGCCGGCCGCGGTGGCGCGGCTGGCCAGGTCGGCGTCGATGTCGGCCAGCGTGGTGCGGCCGTAGACCTCCGGCTCGCGGGTGCCGAGCAGGTTGAGGTTGGGGCCGTGCAGGACCAGCAGTTTGGCCATGGGGGTCGCGGAACCGGAAAGGGCGGCAGTCTGCGCGAAGGCGCCATTACTGTCCAGTTCGGCGAAGATGACAGCGTTTCAAGCAATCGATTGAATTCGATGGCCGTGGTCGCGCGGGCGTGACCGGGGTCTCAGTGGCGCACCCAGTCGTCGATCTCGCCATGCGCAAACGGGCCCAGCTTGCGCTTCACCAGCGTGCCGCGGGCGTCGACCAGCACGGTGTAGGGAAGCAGTCCCGCCGTATTGCCCAGCCAGACGCTAGCATCGGCCGGGCCGGGCGTATCGAGCAGGATCGGGTAGTCGACCGGAACCCTGGCGAGGAAGTCGCGCACGCCTTCCGGGGTGTCCAGCGCCAGGCCCACCACCTGCACGCCACCCTCGCCTTGCGCCCGGGCGAAGCGCTGCAGTTCGGGCATTTCCTCCATGCAGGGGCCGCACCAGCTGGCCCAGACGTTGACCAGAAGTGGCCGCCCGGGCGCGATCGCCGCCAGTTCGACGAACTTGCCGTCCAGGCCGGGCAGGCGGATGGCCGGCAGCGGATCGCCGGGTCGGGCGGGATGCACTCCGGGCGGCACGGTCACTGCGGCGGTGGCCGCCGTGGTGTCGCTGTCCGGCAGGGTGCTGCGTCCGTACCAGTGGCCGGCGACCAGCCCGGCCGCGCCGGCGGCCATGGCCACCAGCAGCAGGGGTATCAGCGGTTTCACTGCGCGGCGGCGCGCAGCAGCGCGTCCTCGACGATGGCCTGGGTCAGCACGGGCGGCAGCACGGCCGGTGGCGCGCCGGGGCCGTAGACCACGTACAGCGGCACGCCGACCGCCTTGTGTTCCTCGAGGAAGGCGCTGATCGCCGGATCGGCGTTGGTCCAGTCGCCATGCATATAGGTCGCGCCGGTGCGCTCGAGCAGGGCCTGGAAGGCGTCGCTGGACAGCACGTTGCGCTCGTTGGCCTTGCAGGTGACGCACCAGTCGGCGGTCATGTTGACGAAGACGACCCGGTCCTCCGCGCGCAGCTGGGCAAGGGCCTCGGCCGAATAGGCGACGACGCCGTCCTCCTGCGCCTGCGCGGCGGCGGGGGGCGCCAGCCGGGTCACGCCCCAGGCCGGCAACAGGGCGACCAGCACCAGTCCCAGCGCCAGCGCGCTTGCGCCCCGCCGACCCTGCCAGCGGCTGCGCTCGAACCAGCCCAGTGCCAGCGCCAGCAGCGCCGCGCCGGCCAGCATGAGCGCGATCGCGTCGACGCCGCGCTGGTGGCCCAGCACCCACAACAGCCAGATCGCGGTGAGGTACATCGGGTAGGCCAGCAACTGCTTGAGCGTCTCCATCCAGGCGCCCGGCTTTGGCAGCCGCCGCGCCAGCGCCGGGATGAAGCCGATCAGCAGGAACGGCAGCGCCAGGCCCAGGCCGAGGGTCACGAACACCAGCATCCCGGCCAGCGCCGGTGCGGCGAACGCGTAGGCCAGCGCCGTGCCCATGAACGGGGCGATGCAGGGACTGGCGACGACACAGGCCAGCACGCCGGTGAAGAAATCGCCGGCCGGCCCGCTGCGCGGCGCGGCCAGCCCGCCGCCGAGGCCGGCGCCGAGGGTGAACACGCCGGACATGCTCAGGCCCACCGCGAACATCAGGTAGGCCAGCCCGGCGACGAACCATGGCTGCTGCAGCTGGAAGCCCCAGCCCGCCGCCTGTCCGGCCGCGCGCAGCGCCACCACCAGTGCGCCGACCGCGGCGAAGGCGACCAGCACGCCGGCGGTGTACCAGAGCGCGTGGCGGCGTGCCCGCTCGCGGCTCTCGCCGCTCTGCGCCAGGCCCAGCGCCTTCAGCGACAGGATCGGCAGCACGCACGGCATCAGGTTGAGGATCAGGCCGCCGAGCAGGGCCAGTAGCAGGACCCCGGCGAGCCCCGGGGCCTGCGCCGGCGGCGGCGCCGCGCTGCGCAGGGCGTTGCCGGCGGAGGCATCGGGGGACGGCGCGGCGGCGTCGATCTTCCCGCCCGGCAGGGATGGGGCAGGTGCGGAAGGCACCGCCGCGTCCGCGGGCGCAACGGCCGTTGCCGCGGGGGTGACGCTGTCCAGGTCCACCTCGCCTGCGGGCAGGTCGACCGGGACGCGCCGGGTCATCGGTGGATAGCAGATGCCGTCGGTCTGGCAGCCCTGGAACGTCGCCACCAGGGTGACCTGGGCCGGACGCGGATGGGTGCGTCCGACCGGCAGGTCCACCTCCACCGGCTCGAAGAACACGACCACGTCGCCGAAATGCTCGTCGCGATGGCGGCTGCCCTGCGGCCAGCGCGGCGCCCGCGCATGGATGCCGATGTCGCCTTCCAGTTCGAAATGACTGCGGTCGCGGTAGATGTAGTAGCCCGGTGCCGGCTGCAGCCGGACCAGGATCCGGTTGCCGCCATCGGCGATCGCATCCAGCGCGAACGCCTGCGCGTCGGGCAGTGCCTGCTGGCCGGGCAGCTGCAGGCCGCGCGCGCCGCTCCCCGCGCCCAGGCCGGGCAGCGTACCTGCCGGCGCGGGCGGGGGCAGGCCGGTCGTGGCGCCGGGGTCTGCGGGCAGCATCACCTGCAAGCGCCGGGTCTGCGGCGGGTAGCAGATGCCCAGGTCGGCGCAGCCCTGGTACTTGACCTCCAACTGGACCGGACCGGGGCCGCTGGCCCGGCCGATGAAGGTGGCGGACAGTTCGCCGCGGTAGGTCTCCACGGGGCCGAAGAACTCGTCGTTGTGGCGCGCGCCGGCGGGCAGCTGCAGTTCGCCGCCGGTGAAGCCGGCGCTGGCCTTCACCGCGGTGCGATGGCGGTACAGGTAGTAGCCGTCGGCGATCTTCCAGTGCAGCTCGATCCTGTCGCGGGTCGGCGCGCGGGCCGTGAGGACGAAGGCCTGGTCGACCGGCAGCAGGTCGCTTTCCGTGGCGGCCAGGGCCGGCAGCGTGGCCAGCAGGGTGGCCAGTGCCAGCGGCAGGCGGAACAGGGAAGCCGGGATCATGCGGCGCAGGTTCGGAAGCATCGGGATGGGTTCACTCGCGGGTGGCGTCGGCCACCCAGTCCAGGTAGGCAGGCAGGCCGGTGCCGGCTTCGACCGCCACGATCTCGGGGAGTTCATACGGGTGCCAGGCACGCAGCTGCTCGACCAGTGCCGGCAGGCGATCTGCCGTGGTCTTGGCCAGCAGCAGGACCTCGTCGGCCTGCTCCACCGCACCTTGCCAGCGGTATACCGAGCGCATCGGCGGCAGCACGCTCACGCACGCGGCCAGGCGGCCTTCGACCAGGGCGGTGGCCAGGCGCTGGGCGGTGTCGGGGTCGGGGCAGCTGCAGAACACGAGGTGGACCGGCATGCGGCAAGTGTAACGGCCGCGCCCTGCGTTCCCGGGCGCGCCGGGGATCGCGGCCACACCCTTGAAAGCCCCCGCGGGCTCCCCCATCTGCCTTGTCATCCCGGCCCCAAGACCGGGTTTTGTTCGCCCGTGGCGCTGGCAGTCGTCATTCGCGAGTGCTAGTCTAGCCGCCCTTTTTCCAACCCAGTCAATTACTTGAGAGGGATTGAAGCATGAGCAACATCAAGCCACTGTACGACCGCGTCGTCATCAAGCGCACCGAGGAAGAGAAGGTCTCCGCCGGTGGCATCGTGATCCCGGATTCGGCCACCGAGAAGCCGATCAAGGGCCAGGTCGTCGCCGTCGGCGATGGCAAGGTCCTGGACAACGGCACCGTGCGCGCGCCGAAG
>JAGHZW010000219.1:0-8234 GCA_017745195.1 Pseudoxanthomonas sp.
CGGCGACCGCGCGCGGGCGACGATCCATTCGCTGCAGGCGACCACGCCCAGCGGCGAGCGTTCGCTCCAGCTGTCCACGCCGCGTCCGACCTCGGCCGAATACTCGCCCTTGAGCAGGTGCGGGATGCCGCTGGCGAACTCGACCACCTCCAGGCCGCGGGTGACTTCGCCGCGCGCGTCCGAGAGGGTCTTGCCGTGTTCGGCGGTGATCGTGCGTGCCAGCGCTTCGGCATCGCGTTCGACCAGCGCGCGCAGGCGGAACATCACCCGCGCGCGCTGCACCGGTGGCGTGGCCGCCCATGCGGGAAATGCCGCTTGCGCCGCATCCACCACCGCGCGTACTTCGCCGGCATCGGCCAGCGGCACCTGCGCGGCGACCTGGCCGCTGGCCGGGTCGAACACCTCGCCGTGGCGGCCGCTGCGGCCGGCCTGTTCACGGCCGCCGATGTGGTGGTGGAGCTGTCGGGTCATGATCGGTCCGTCGCTGGATGTACTGGTGCGTGTCGTCGGCTGCCGCCGCTTTCGTGCCTGGAGATCGCGGCAAGCGCCCGGGACGTACGCGGCCTAGGAGCCCAGCGCCTCGTTGGCCGGTGTGTACGCCAGGTGCAGGGCATCGGCCACCGCGCGGTAGGTGAGCTTGCCCGCGTGCACGTTCAGCCCGTTGCGCAGGTTCACGTCGTCCAGCAGCGCCTGCACCGCGCCCTTGTCGGCCAGCGCCAGCGCGTGCGGCAGGGTGGCGTTGGTCAGGGCGAAGGTGGAGGTGCGGGCCACGCCGCCGGGCATGTTGGCCACGCAGTAATGGATGATCCCGTCGATCTCGTAGGTCGGCGCCTGGTGCGTGGTCGGCCGGCTGGTCTCGAAGCAGCCGCCCTGGTCGATCGCCACGTCGACCAGCACCGAGCCGGGCCGAAGCAGCTTCAGGTGCTCGCGCGCGAGCAGCTTGGGGGCGGCGGCGCCGGGGATGAGCACCGCGCCCACCACCAGGTCGGTGTAGGGCAGGCGGTCCTCGATCGCATCGCGGGTCGAATAGATCGTGGTCAGGCGGTCGCCGTAGAGTTCGTCGATGTACTTCAGCCGCTCCAGGGAGCGGTCGAGGATCGTGACGTGCGCGCCCAGGCCCATCGCCATGCGCGCCGCGTTGAGGCCGACGGTGCCGCCGCCGATGACCATGACTTCGGCCGGTTTCACGCCCGGCACGCCGCCGAGCAGGATTCCGGAGCCGCCCTGCGCCTTCTCCAGCGCGTGCGCGCCGGCCTGGATCGACATGCGCCCAGCGACCTCGCTCATCGGCGCCAGCAGCGGCAGGCCGCCGCGGTCGTCGGTGACGGTCTCGTAGGCGATGGCGGTGGCACCGGAGGCCAGCAGCGCCGCGGTCTGTTCCGGGTCCGGCGCCAGGTGCAGGTAGGCGTACAGCACCTGGCCCGGGCGCAGCATCGCGCATTCGGCCGGCTGCGGTTCCTTGACCTTGATGACCATGTCGGCGCGGCCGTAGACCTCGGCGGCGTTGTCGACGACCTGCGCGCCGGCCAGCTCATAGGCCTCGTTGGCCAAGCCAATTCCGGCGCCGGCATCGCGTTCGACCAGCACCTGGTGGCCGCGCGCGGCCAGCTCGCGCGCGCCGGCCGGGGTCAGGCCGACGCGGTATTCGTGGTTCTTTATCTCCTTCGGAACGCCGATCAGCATGGTCGAACTCCGTGGATGGATGTCTGTCGCGCAGGTGGGGCCGCGGCACGGCGGGTACGTGGACGGCGGGCTCGGGCTACAGGCTCGACAGGACCTCGCCGAGCGTGCTGAAGATGTCGTCGATGTGTTGCCGTTCGACGATCAGCGGCGGCGACAGCGCCACCGTGTCGCCGGTGGTGCGCACCAGCAGGCCCTTGCGGAACGCGCGCTCCAGCACCTGGTAACCGCGCGCGCCCGGCTTGCCGGCTTCCGGCGCCAGCTCGACCGCGCCGATCAGGCCGAAGTTGCGGATGTCGATCACGTGCGGCTTGTCGCGCAGCGCGTGCAGGCCGTCTTCCCAGTGCTGCTCCAGTTCGCGGGCGCGGGTCAGCAGGCCCTCTTCGGCGTAGGTGTCCAGCGTGGCCAGCGCGGCGGCGCAGGCCAGCGGATGGCCGGTGTAGGTGTAGCCGTGGAACAGGTCGATGCCGTTGTCCGGCCCCTGCATGAAGGCGTCGTGGATGTCCGCCGACACGAACACCGCGCCCATCGGCACGCAGCCGGAGGTCAGGCCCTTGGCCACCGTCATCATGTCCGGGGTGACACCGAAACGCTGCGCGGCGAACGGCTCGCCGACGCGGCCGAAGCCGGTGATCACCTCGTCGAAGATCAGCAGGATGCCGTGCCGGGTGCAGATCTCGCGGATCCGCTGCAGGTAGCCCGGCGGCGGCAGGACCACGCCGGCCGAGCCGGAGATCGGCTCGATGATCACCGCGGCAATGGTGCTGGCGTCGTGCAGCTGCACCAGCCGCTCGAGGTCCTCGGCCAGCTCGATGCCGTGCGCCGGCAGGCCGCGGGTGAACGCGTTGCGCTCGATGTCCAGCGTATGGCGCAGATGGTCCACGCCCGGCAGGCCGGTGCCGAACCACTTGCGGTTGTTCGGCAGGCCGCCGACCGAGATGCCACCGAAGCCGACGCCGTGGTAGGCCTTCTCGCGGCCGATCAGGCGCACGCGCTGGCCTTCGCCGCGGGCACGGTGGTAGGCCAGGGCGATCTTCAGCGCGGTGTCGACCGACTCGGAGCCGGAGTTGGTATAGAACACGTGGTCCAGTGGCCGTGGTGCGATCGCCTTCAGCCGCTCGGCGAGGATGAACGGCAGCGGCGAACCCATCTGGAAGTTGGGCGCGAAATCGAGCGTGGCGACCTGCCGGGCGACCGCCTCGACGATCCGTGGCCGCGCGTGGCCGGCGTTGCAGCACCACAGGCCGGCGGTGCCGTCGAGGACCTGGCGGCCGTCGACATCGCGGTAGTACATGCCCTCGGCCGATGCGAGCAGACGCGGGGTTTCGCGGAACTGGCGGTTGGCGGTGAACGGCATCCAGAACGCGTCCATGGCGCTTGGCGCGGACAGGTTCTGTGCGGCGTAGTGGTCGGCCAGGGCGGCGCGGCGGGCGGGGTCGTCTTGGCTCATCGGGCGCTCCGAGGGGCAGGTCCGGGCGATGTTGCACCGGGCAGGCCGGGGCGTCACCGTTTTAAAAATTCAACACCGTGGCCGAGTCTACGCCAAAAATTGACCACGACGGGGTGGCATGTAAAGTATCCAGCAACACGCCGGGAAGCCGGCCGGACTTGCCTGATCGGAGCCGACAGACCCCATGGACATCGGCGCACGCCTGCAGCGGGTACGCACCGCCCGCAACCTCAGCCAGCGCGAGCTGGCCCGGCGCGTGGGCGTCACCAACAGCACCATCTCGCTGATCGAGCAGAACAAGGTCAGCCCGTCGGTCAGTTCGCTGAAGAAGGTGCTCGACGGCATCCCGATCTCGCTGGCCGACTTCTTCACCCTGGACCTGGACCCCGGCCCGCCCGAGCAGCCGTTCTACGCGGCGCACGAGCTGCCCGACGTCGGCAACAACGACATCCACTACTACCTGGTCGGCCAGCACCGCCCGCAGCGGCAGATGTGCATCCTGCGCGAGGTGATGCCGCCGGGCAGCGACACCGGCGAGGCGATGATCGAGCACGAGGGCGAGGAGGGCGGCGTGGTCATCGCCGGCCAGGTCGAGGTCACCGTCGGCAGCCAGGTACGCGTGCTGGGTCCGGGCGAGGCCTACTACTTCGAAAGCCGCGTGCCGCACCGCTTCCGCAACGTCGGCGACACGGACGCGGTGATCGTCAGCGCGAACACGCCGGCGACGTTCTGATTTCCGGTGCTAGGCGGCGGCAAGCCGCAGGCCACGCACCACGCATTGCCTACCGGAGGTTCCGATGACTACCCCCCGCACCCGCGCCGACTGGCAGGCGATGGCCGATGGTCTCGTCCTGCGCACCCAGGCCTTCATCGACGGCCAGTACGTCGATGCCGCCGATGGCGCCACCTTCGACTGCATCAGTCCCATCGACGGCCGCGTGCTGGGCAAGGTGGCCGCGGGCGGGCAGGCCGACATCGACCGTGCGGTGCGCGCGGCGCGGCGCAGCTTCGAAGCCGGCGGCTGGTCGCAGGCCAGGCCGGTCAAGCGCAAGAAGACCCTGCAGAAGCTGGTCGCGCTGATCGAGCAGCACGCCGACGAACTGGCGCTGCTCGAGACCCTCGACATGGGCAAGCCCATCGACGACGCGCGCAACGTCGACATCGCCGCCACGATCCGCTGCTTCGGCTGGACCGCCGAGGCGCTGGACAAGGTCTATGGCGAGGTCGCGCCCACCGGTCACGACGAACTGGGCCTGGTCACCCGCGAACCGCTGGGCGTGGTCGGCGCGATCGTGCCGTGGAATTTCCCGCTGCTGATGGCGGCATGGAAGATCGCCCCCGCACTGGCCTGCGGCAACTCGGTGGTGCTCAAGCCCTCGGAGAAGTCGCCGCTGAGCGTGCTGCGCCTGGCCGGGCTGGTCGCCGAGGCGGGCATTCCCGATGGCGTGTTCAACGTCGTGCCCGGCTTCGGCAAGGAAGCCGGCGAGCCGCTGGCGCTGCACATGGATGTCGACGGCCTGGTCTTCACCGGCTCGACCGCGGTGGGCAAGCGCCTGCTGCAGTGCGCCGGCCTGTCGAACATGAAACGCGCCTACATGGAGTGCGGCGGCAAGAGCCCGAATGTGGTCTTCGCCGACGCACCGGACCTGGCCAAGGCCGCCGAGGCCGCGGCGGTCGGCATCTTCTACAACCAGGGCGAGGTCTGCACCGCGGCTTCGCGGCTGCTGGTGGAGCGCAGCATCAAGGACGAGTTCGTCGCCCGCGTGGTCGAAGCGGGAAAGAAGATGCAACCGGGGCACCCGCTCGAACCCGGTGCGCCGATGGGCGCGATGGTCGACGAGGGCCAGACCGCGCGCGTGCTCGACTACATCGGCAAGGGCCAGGCCGAAGGCGCCCGCCTGGCGCTGGGCGGCAAGCGCGTGCAGACCGTGGAGGGCGGCTGCTACGTCGAGCCGACCGTGTTCGACGACGTGCGTCCCGAGCATGCGATTTCCCGCGAGGAGATCTTCGGCCCGGTGCTGGCGGTGATCCCGTTCGACGACGAAGCCCAGGCCCTGCGCATCGCCAACGACACCGAGTACGGCCTGGCCGCCGGCGTGTGGACCGCGAACCTGTCGCGCGCCCACCGCATGGCCCGCGGCCTGCGCGCCGGCAGCGTGTGGGTGAACTACTGGGACGGCGGCGACATGACCGCGCCGTTCGGCGGCTACAAGCAGTCCGGCAACGGCCGCGACAAGTCGCTGCATGCCTTCGACAAGTACACCGAGATGAAAGCGACCTGGATCAACCTGGCGGACTGAGCGCCGGCCTGGTCGAAAGCGGAAGGGCGTCGGACGTGGACGTCGACCGCTCCTTCGGGTTGCGACGCCGCGCCAGGCTCAGGCGATCAGCAACCGCGTCCTGCCACGACGCGTGGCAGTGAGCGAAGGCATCGTTTCCCATGCGGTGGCCATGCGCTTCACCGCCTCGACCAGCTGCTCTTCCGGGCGTGCATAAGGCAGCCGCAGCCACTGGTCCAGCCCGCCATCGACGCCGAACACCGGCCCGGGCGTGATCCGTAGGCCACTGCGCTCGACCTCGGCGGCCAGGCGCGTGGCGCTGCCGTGCGGCAGCTGCACCCACAGCGACAGGCCGCCGTCGGGCAGGCGGAAACGCCAGTCGGGCAGGTGCTCGCGCAGGGCGCCGGCCAGCGCATCGCGCTGGTTGCGGCTGCGTGCACGACGCGCGGCCCACGGGTCGTCGGCGCCGAGCAGTTCGCAGGCCACCAGCTGGTCGAACAGCGAACTGCCCAGGTCCATCTGCGCGCGGGTGGCGACGATCCGCTCGACCTGGTCGCGCGGCGCGCGGATCCAGCCCACGCGCAGGCCGCCCCAGCCGAGCTTGGACGCGCTGCCGACGGTGATCGCATCGGCGGCGTGGCGCGCGAACGGCAGCGGCATCGGCGCGGTCGACAGGCGCGTGGCCTGCAGCGTCTCGTCGACGATGGCCACTGTGCCGGCGGCGCGCAGCGCGGCGGCGTAGCGCTCGCGCAGCGCATCGTCCATCAGGAAGCCGGTGGGATTCTGGAAGTCGGCGATCAGGTAGGCGAAGCGCGGCGCGGTCTGGCCCAGCGTGGCTTCGATCCCGGCCATGTCCCAGCCGTCCTCGCCGAGTGGATCGGCCATCGGCGAGCTCACCAGCTGTGCGCCGCCCAGGCGCAGCGCCTCGATCGCGTTGGGATAGCCCGGTGACTCGACCGTGATCCGCTGCCCCGGCCGCGACAGCGCGCGGGCGACGATGCCGATCGCCGACAGCGCGCCGGAGGTCACCACGATCTGCGCGGCATCGGTGGGCAGGCCGCGCCGGGTGTAGTCGCCGGCGATGCGCGCCTGCAATGCAGGCAGCCCGGAGGGCAGGTAGCCGTCGCTGCACAGGTAGGCCGGCAGTTCCTCCAGTGCGCGCGCATAGGCCGCGGCGATGCCGTGCGCCGCGCTGCCCGCGGCACAGGCCAGGTCGATGTCGCCGCGTTGCGCATGCAGGGGATCCAGGCTGCGCAATGCGCGGTCGTGCGCGCGGCGGTGTTCGGGCGGAGCCGCCGCGTAGGTGCCCGAGCCCTGCCGCGCGCTGGCGAAGCCGCTGCCGGCCAGGTCGGCGTAGGCGCGGGTGACGGTGTTGCGCGACACGCCCAGCGCCTGGCTGACCGCCCGCTCGCTGGGCAGGCGCGTGCCGATCGGGATGCGGCCGTCGCCGATCAGCGCCTGCAGCGCCTGGCACAGGCCGCGATAAGCCGGGTCGCGGTCGATCGGGCCGACCAGCGCGGCCAGGCGTTCGGGGGCCAGGGTGCGGTGCATGGAGCCACTATCGCACGATTGGCTCTATTGGATAGGGCCAATTCCCGGCATCGTGGGCCCATGAAAAACCCACCTCCCCCCGCAACCCTTTCCACCGCCGGCCTGGCCAACCTCGGCCCGCTGGCGCAACTGAAGGCCGGGCGCCTGCCCGAGCGCGTGCTGCGGCTGCTGGCCGGGCTGTGGATCTACGGCCTGGCGATCGCGCTGATGGTCGAGGGCGCGGTCGGTGCGGCGCCGTGGGACGTGTTCCACCTGGGCGTGTCGCTGCACCTGCCGGTGTCGTTCGGCACGGTGATGGTGCTGGCCGCGGTGGCGGTGCTGCTGGCGTGGATTCCGCTGCGGCAGATGCCGGGGTTGGGCACGATCGCCAACACGCTGCTGCTGGGGCCGTTCGCCGACATCGAGATGGCCTGGCTGCCGACGCCCGCGGGCCTGCCGATGCAGTGGGCGTACCTGGCGATGGGCGTGGTGCTGTGCGCGATCGCCACCGCGCTGTATGTCGGCGCGCAGCTGGGCCCTGGCCCGCGCGACGGGTTGATGACCGGCCTGGCGCGTCGCACCGGTTGGTCGCTGCGCACGGTGCGCACCGGCATCGAAGTGACGGTGCTGGTGGTGGGCGTGCTGCTCGGTGGCCCGCTGGGCCTGGGCACGCTGCTGTTCGCGTTCGGCGTGGGGCCGCTGACCCAGTTCTTCCTGCGCTGGCTGGTAGTGCCGCTGGAGGCGCCACCGCGCGGGGCGGTGCCCGATTGCGAGGCCCGCGGCGGCGAATGACGCCTGCTGCGGCCGCTGCGTGGCGCCACCCGGCGCAGGGGTCGGAGTACGGATCCCTTTTCCCCGGGCGCCGGTCGCCTGGTCTCTGCGCGCCGCGGCGCGATGCCGTCAGCGCAGCGGCGACAGCCTGAACAGCGCGGCGCCGTGCGGTGCCACTTCCGGACTGAACGTGCCTTCCACTGACGGCAGGTCGGCGTGGTGCCACAGGTCGCGCACCGCGACCCTGCCGTGCAGGCCAAGCGTGGCCAGCTCAACCGGAATGGGCCGCGTCGATGCGGCGCCGGGCTGCGCATCGCGGATATCGAACACCGCCAGGTAGACCGCGCCGTCGCCGGCATCGGCGACCCAGGCGACCTTGCCGTCCTCGGTGCGTAACAGCTGGCGGTTGCCGCTGCTGCGCTGGTTCACCGCCAGCACCTCGTCGTTGGTGAGCAGCGACCAGGTGAAGTCGTCGGTGCGGGTCAGGTCGCCCCCGTGGATCAGCGGCGAGCGCGGCAAGCGTC
>JAGHZW010000219.1:8258-10110 GCA_017745195.1 Pseudoxanthomonas sp.
CGCCCAGCCAGCCATGGCGCCCGGCTTGGACATGTCCACGCCGTACATGTCCGGATTCCACGGGCAGGTGCTGGTGCGGTCGGCGATGTCGGCGGCGCGGTAGGACGTGCCGAGCACGGGGGTGTTGCGTTCCACCGCCTGGCGCGGGATGCCGCGCATCATGTGGATGCCGAACTTCAGGCCCTGCGCGTGCACGTGGTCGGCCAGCGGCCTGAAGCCGTGGCCGTCGGCGGCGGATGGGAACTTCTCCGGCGCCGGTTGCAGGCGGCCGTATCCGTCCATCGTGAGCCGTGCGCCGACCTCGTAGGAATGGCCACGCGAGGTGGGCTGGTACCACTGGATGTCGACGGTCAGGTACTGCCAGCCGTGCGGCTTGAGCCGCGTCGCCATCACTTCGGCCTGTTCGTGGATCTGCTGCTCGGTCACCGTGGTGCCGAACGCGTCCCAGCTGTTCCAGCCCATCGGCGGTGCCGGTGCCCAGTCGTGGAAGTCGGCTGCTGGCGCGGTGGTGGAGGCCAGCAGCAGGACCAGTCCGGGCAGGCGGGCGAACAGGGTGCGGAACCGCTGGCTTCGGTGCATCGGGTCTTCCTTTCGTGGCGTCCGCCCGGCGGCGTGCGCGACGAGTATAGGAAGGCGGTTCGCGGCCGGACCAATGACATTCTCCGCGCGCGCGATGCCGATATCGGGATCGTTCGCGCGGGGCATCGCGGCGAACAGGAGCGGCGGAGCGCGATGGCGTCACCGGTGCGGCACGTGCAAGCCACCGGGGTGGCCGCGCCGCATCCCGTCACGGCGCCGCGATTTTCTCGTCGAGTTGCCGCAACAGTTCGCGGCGGTGGGGCAGGGTGCGCAAGCGGCGCAGCACGCCGGCGAGGACCACGAGGTCCTGCCGCGCGCCAAGCCTGTCACCCAGGCGGTGCAGGCGTTTGGATGCCGCAGGATCGTGGCCGATCGCGTCGATCCCCAGGCTGTCGAGGGCATCGAGCTGCATGCGCAGGCGACGCACGCGCCGGCGCCAGCGATGGAGGTTGTCCGGCGTCGGGTCCTTCTTCGCGCGCCGGGCCGCACGCTCCACGCGCCTGCTCTGGCGGACCAGGGCTTCGCGGATGTCGCCGTCCTTCAGTTCGCGCCAGGGCAGCGGCTCGAGCAGCTTGGCCGCGCGGCGTAGCGCACGACGGCGGCGGGCGAAGCCGGGATCGGCCGCCAGTTCGCGCCTGACCAGCCGTTCGGCGCGCATCTCGAGCGTCGCCGCGGCCTGCTTCCAGTGCGGGTCGGCGGGCCGCTTGCCGAGGCGTCCGGCGACGAGTGCGACCACGTGCGCGTCGCGCAGCGGGCTCAGGCTGTCGCCGGTGCGCTGCAGGATCCCGTCCGCGGATTCGACATCGAATCCGGAGGCCACCAGCGCGGCCAGCGAGCGGGCGCGGCGGATCGCCTTGCGCGCCTCGTGCACGTGCGCGTGAACCTGGTCACCGGCGGTCGCCAGCGATTTGAGCGCCGCCAGGCACTCCTGGCGGAGAAGATGGCCGAGTCTGCTTCCGGGGGAAGAAGGCATACGTGACCTGCGGGAGGAACCCCGCGCGAATGCTAGCACCGTGACCGCGCCCCGGCAGCGGGCGCCGTCGCCGGCCGGGACTGCCGGGGGTGGTTGCCATGGCAACCGAATCGACGCGGAAACGCGTCCGCGACCAGCATCCAACCCGCCGCCGGGCCGATTAAAATCGGCGTTTCTCCTGGCTGGCCGATCCCCGAAATGACCGCATCCACTTCCCTCCTCCGCGGCAGCATCGTCGCCCTCGTCACTCGGCGAGGACGGCTGGGACATGGCCGGGATCGAAGCCACGCTGGGCCAGAC
>JAGHZW010000220.1:0-8076 GCA_017745195.1 Pseudoxanthomonas sp.
TTCGAGGACTCGGACTTCTGCCTCAAGCTGCGAGCCGAAGGCCTCGCGTCGGCGTACCTGCCGGAAATAGAGCTGGTGCACCTGGAGCGCCAGTCCCTGACGGCGCTCGGGTCCCAGGACTTCCGTAGCAAGGTCACGCTCTGGAACGCGCTGCGTCACCAGCAGCGCTGGCGCCAGCTGATCGAGTCGACCGAGGTGAGCGCGTGAGCACGAATCATCCCGCCGCTATGGCGGAACAGCAGAAGCCCCGCATCCTGGTGATGTCCCATCGCCACCCGGACTTCAGCCTGGGCGGCGGCGAAATCGCGGCCTACAACCTCTTCAAGGCCTACCGGGCCAACGCCGACGTCGAGGACGCGTGGTTCCTGGCCAGCGCTGACCGGGGTCGCGGGGCCAACGGTGCCATCACGCCGCGCCGGGAGAACGAGTATCTCTGGGAGCAGGGCATCGGCGATTGGACCATGCTCAAGGCGGCGCACCGCCGTTCGCTCGTGAAGGGTTTCATCGACCTGCTGCGTGCGCTGCGGCCGAACGTGGTCCATGCGCACCACTACGCGCACCTCGGCGTCGAGTTCCTGCGGCTGGTGAAGGAGTTCGACCCAAGCATCAGGCTGGTGCTCACGCTGCACGAGTACATGGCCATCTGCAACAACCAGGGGCAGATGATCAAGACGAACGGCCGGCTGTGCAGCCGTGAGTCCTACGACGACTGCCGGCTGTGCTTTCCGCAGTACTCGGTACAGGACTTCTGGCGGCGCAAGCACTTCATCCAGGGACACTTCGCCTACGTCGACCAGTTCGTGTCGCCGTCAGAGTTCCTGCGCCAGCGCTACATCGCGTGGGGCATTCCCGCGGACAGGATCGTGGTCATCGAGAATGGCCAGGACGACGTGGAGCCGCTGCCCCCCCGCCCGCTGGCGGAAGGGGAGACCCGCAATCGCTTCGGCTATTTCGGGCAGATCAACCCGTTCAAGGGTCTCGACGTTTTGCTGCGTGCATTGACCCAGATGCGAAAATCCGAGCGCAAGCGGGTCGTGTTGGAAGTGCACGGGGCAAACCTGGAGACGCAAAGCGGCGAATTCCGCGACAAGATCAAGGAACTGGTCGATCCGCTGATCAAGGAGGGGGTTGTCGTCTGGATGGGCTCCTATCAGCCGAACGAAGTGTCCAGGAGAATGGCCGGCGTGGATTGGGTTGTGATGCCGTCCGTCTGGTGGGAAAACTCCCCCATGGTGATTCAAGAGTCCTTGGTGCACGGTCGTCCGTTGATCGTGTCGGACATTGGAGGGATGGACGAGAAGGTGACGGAAGTGACGGGGCTCAAGGCGCAGGTGGCTAATCCAACGTCATGGGCGGAAGTCCTTGCCAATGCGACGGACGTTGAGACATACGAGAAACTTCGAGGCGGGATATCCAAGCCTTTAAGTCACGCAGCCTCCGCGCGGGAACATATCGAATTAATGAGGGTGGATTGAAGGGATGAGCAAGTTCCAGTCGTACAAGGTCGATGATTTCAGGCTTGGCATTGACGCTTTTCGTCCCGATAAGATCGCTGGGTGGATATTCAAATCCGGGGATATGCGCCCAGTCAGGTTGGTGATCCAGGTGAATGGCGAGAAGGTGGGGACTTTTCGAGCCGATGCATATCGGAGTGATTTGATCAATATGCGCGAAGACGGCAGGTTCTCGTTCTCCCTGACGCCGTTCACCGACTCGTGGGAAGCCTCACTCGCCATAGGGGCTGAGGTCGATCTGATGCTGGAGGATGGAGGTGCGCTTGTCGCCCGGACTACCTGGAACGGAACACGGCAGCCGGGTGTCGCAGGATTGATAGATGCCTCTGGCCATACGTTGCGTTTGAACAAGGGGAAGTTTGTTGTTCCGCTAAGTGAAAGAACTGCTGAGTGGCGTCAGGGTCTTCTTTCCGCTGCACAGCGCCTCGTGGGTGTCTCCCGACAAGGCGATTTCTCGATCTGTGCTTCCTACGGCACGCTGTTGGGGGCGGTTCGCGATGGGGCAATGATTCCTCACGACGACGACGTAGACCTGATGCTCATCAGCGAGTCTGATTCGATGCTTGGAGCCGTGACGGAGTTTCATCGATACCAGGACTATCTTCGGTCGCAGGGATTCCTCGTTGAGGAACTTTCCAATGGCCAGATCCACGTCACGTTGGAAGAATCGGCTTATCCGGTAGACGTCTTTTTGGCGTGGATGGATGAAGTCGAAGGGCTTTCGCTCACATTTACGGTGCGCGGAGGCGTTCCCTTCGATGCGGTTGCGCCTCTCGGCGAGGTGGAAATCGAAGGCGTCCGATTGCCTGCGCCCTCCAGGCCGGAGGTTCTGCTTGAGGCAATTTATGGGCCGGGTTGGAACGTGCCGGACCCCGATTTCCGATGGCAAAGGCCTGAGTCGGTCGTCGCCTATTTCGCTCCCCTGCATAATTACCAGCGTGGCGCTAACAACGATTACTGGAACGGGTACTACTCCGGGCAGGGGGGATTGGCTCCGCCGGACAGGCCCTCACAGTTCGCCCTTTTTGCCTTGAGCGTACGTGACGCGCCCGCATACATCGTTGATCTTGGATGTGGATCTGGCAGGGATTCGCTGTATATGGGTGCCAACGGCATACAAACCCTAGGGGTCGACTATTCCCAAGCGGTGATCTACGCGAATTCCACCAAAGCCGCTGCTTTGGGACTCGACAAGCGGGTTTCCTTCCAGCGTACGGATGTATCGGACCTGGACCAGGTCAGGGCCTTGCTGGAGCAAGTCAGAAAACAGCGTGGCGACGGTGCGCTATGCGTTTACAGTCGCTTTTTCTTTCACGCGATCGACGAAAGCACCCAAGGAGCCGCGCTGCTTCTTGTCCGGGAGCTACTCACCAGGGAGGGGGACTACTGCGCGTTGGAATTCAGGACGGACAAGGACAGGGACAGGGAAAAGGTCACACCATCCCATTATCGGAGATACGTCAATCCGGATCATTTCATCCATGAAGCACGTGACACCTATGGACTGGTGTGCGACTACCGCGTGGAAGGCACGGGTTATGCCGTTTTCAAATCCGACGACGCCCATGTCGTGCGGCTCGTGTTGAGGCGCGGCTAGGCCGCGCCTAGAAGGGGGGGCAGCCTGCGAGTTCGCGCACGAGGCGGCGAACACTGGAAGAAAGAGCTTCCGTGTCTATTACGTAGGGCCTGTGGGGGCCTGGGAGTGATTCGTCGCGTTGGGCGATATGGATGCCGTATCGGAGGCTTGCCGAGGCGAAGAGGTTCGCATGCCCCCACAGCCAGTCCGGTTCGGACTCGATGTCCAGGACCGTCGTCCCTGGCCCGCAGAACAGTGAGTTGAACATGCCCGCTCCAGATGGTCCGACCACGAGCGCAGCGGAAGCAAAAAGGCGGACCTGTTCGACGGCAGTGAGTTCGTCTGGTGCCACCACGTCAAGGCCCGCGCCCTGCATGGCCAGTTCGACCTCGTCTGCGTTCTTGCAGGTTCGGCCGCTCTTGTTTCCCAGTCCGCCGCGCCGCGACACGTAGAGCATCCGGTTTCGAGGGCGCGGCTCCTCCCGTATGAGCGCATCCCGCAGTAGGCGAAGCGACTCACTGGAGACGTACAGGTTGTTTGTCCATTCGGACGGGTAGATCGCCTCGTCCATGACATAACGTAGCTTGGGGTTCAGTCGGATGATCTGGCTTTCCTGCCAGCCGCAGGCTTCCAGCAATTCCAGTTGGGTGCGGTGGTTGCAGTAGATCAGGATTCTTTCACAGCCCAGTTCCTTGAGCTTGATCGCCTTCGGTAAGGACCGGGCGAGGAAGCTCCCCCAATTGCTCGGCTCAGCGGAGGCGGCGACACCTACCCTGCCACGAACTAGAATTGTTCTACGGCCGTCGCCCTTGGAGATGAACCCTTTCGGGCCTTCGTTACGCGCGAGGCTGGTGTCCTTGTCTGTAGCGAACAGTCGTGCTTCCTGGGTCTTGTCAACAATTCTGTCCGCGATGAACGTGCCGTCGCGATGTATGAAGAATCGATGCCCGTCGAACGTCCAATTTTCGTTCAGCTGAAGGATGTACTTCGCGACAGTGATTCCGGGTCTGAGGTTGGGTTTGTGGAAGCCGGTGGCGAAAGGGTCCTCCCAGAATTCGGGCTGTAGCCTTTCCTCGATTCGTTCGTCGTCCTGATATATCACCGAGCAATCCGGAAGCCCGGCATCCGCGGGCGCATTGGCGAGACGGACGGGTCTGTCTTCGTGTTGGCAGGGCGCGATCGCCGCGACGTGGGTAGCGACGAGAGGGATGGGAGGGCCGGCTGGGGCAGCGGTCGCAACCGGTCCGGACAACACGCATACCGACTGGCCAAACGTGCCGGCGCCCCTCATCGATCTGCCGTCGCCCCAAACGACTTTTTGATCCCCCAACGGGATGAAAAGGGAGTCGCCGTTATAGGTTTGATCGATCGAAAGTCCGGCGTGCTCCGCCCACGTTCTGATCCCATCCCGATCCATGAATTGGTTCAACACCTTGTCCGGCCGCGTGTCCCGCAGCGAGGCCTCGAAGATGTTCCAGTGGGACGGGATCCGGAACTCCAGGAACGAGAACACGATCTTGCCACCGGGCTTGAGCACGCGCCGGGCATCCTGCAGGTAGCGGTAGGTCTCCTCGAATTGCAGGTGGGTGAACACCGAGAAGAAGGTGATGAAGTCCGCGGAAGCGTCCGGTTCGGGAATCACGGTGCCCGGGGCGGCGTAGAAGCGCCAGTCGTCCCGCCCGCATTTGCGCCGCGCGTACTGGAACAGCTCCGGCACCACATCGATGCCCACGTAGGGCCCTGTCAGGTAATCCTTCAGCTGGTACGCCAGCCGCCCGCTGCCGCAGCCGACGTCCACCACGGTGTGTTCGGGCTTCAGGCCCAGGTGCTTGAGCAACTGGAATTCAAGCATGCCCACCGCTTCGTAGTCGCCTCCGACGGCGAGTGACATGGCTTCGCCCTCGTCGTGCGATTCCAGCAGGTCCTTGCTGTGCTTCAGGTAGCTCGAAAGGAAGTGCGGCATCTTCATCGTGTGTTCTCTTTAGTTGCAGGGCGCGTGGCCCATCAGAATGCCGGGGCCCGGTGCCAGTCCCACGCTGTGCGGAGGATGTCCGCGATACCGGTGTACGTCGGCGACCAGCCCAGCACGTCACGTGCCCGCTGGCTGGAGGCCACCAGCACCGGCGGATCGCCGGCACGCCGTGGGGCGGCTTCGAAGAGGACCCGATGGCCGGTCACCTGCTCGGCGGCCTGGATCACTTGAAGCACGCTGAAGCCGGTGCCGTTTCCGAGGTTGAATGCATGTGCGCCGGGCGTGCGTTCCATATGCTCCAGTGCACGGACGTGTGCATCGGCCAGGTCCAGCACGTGCACGTAGTCGCGTACGCAGGTGCCATCGGGCGTCGGGTAGTCCTGGCCGAACACCTTCAATGGGGCGGCGGGGTTGATCAGCGCACGGAGCAGGTTCGGGATCAGGTGGGTTTCCGGTTCGTGGCATTCGCCGATGCCGTCTTCGGCGGAGGCTCCTGCCGCATTGAAGTAGCGCAGGCAGACCGAGCGGAGGCCATAGGCGTGCGCGGCGTCGGCCAGGATGCGCTCGACGATCAGCTTGCTGGCACCGTAAGGGTTGATCGGTGCCTTCGGGTGGTCCTCGTCGATCAGCGACGAAACGGGATTGCCGAAAACCGCGGCGGTCGACGAGAACACGATGCGTTCCACGTCGTGACGCCGCATCGCCTGCAGCAGGTTCAGCGTCCCCACGACGTTGTTTTCGTAGTAGTCGTAGGGAGCGACCATCGACTCCCCAACCAGCGATCGCGCGCAGAAATGCAGGACCGCGTCGTAGTGACGTCCCTGGAAGGCGGCATCCAGGCTCGCCGTGTCGAGGATATCGGCCTGGATCAAGGGCCCCCAGCGGACCGCTTCGCGGTGCCCGGTGCTGAGATTGTCGAGGACGGTGACCCGGTGGCCGCGCGCGTACAGGACCTTGGCGACGTGGGAGCCGACGTAGCCGGCGCCGCCGCATACCAACAAGTGCATGGTGACTTCCGTGGCGGATATCCGCGGCATTCTATCTGCCGCGGCGCGCGCCGCCACGTCGGATCAGGAGTCCAGTCCCGCTGCCATGCGCAACCGGCGCCGGGTCATCGGCCCGAAGCGCAAGGTCGTGGCGAGCGCGTCGAGCATTTCCGGGTCGGCCTCGCCGCGGCTGGCGGCCGCTTCGTCATAGCCCAGCGGGGCATCGCAGGCGATGGTGGTCAGCTGCCGCCACAGCAGCGCGTGTTCGCGCTGCTCGCGCAGGCGGGTGGCGACCTGGGCGGCGCCACGCAGGCGCAGGAACGCCACTTCGTCGATCCGTTCCAGCAGCGTATCGAGGCTGCCGAAGTGGGCGAGCAGCACCGCCGCGGTCTTGGCGCCGACGCCGCCCACGCCGGGAATGTTGTCGACCGCGTCGCCGGTCAGCGCGAGGTAGTCGGCGATCTGGTGCGCGTGCACGCCGTGCCGGGCCTTGACCCCGGCCGCGCCCCAGCGCTGGCCGCGCGCGTAGTCCCACTGCTCGTCGTGCTCGTCGAGCAGCTGCGACAGGTCCTTGTCGGCGGAAACAATGACGCCGCGATAGCCGGCCGGGCGCGCGCGGTGCAGGGCACTGCCGATCAGGTCGTCGGCCTCGTAGTCGCGGTCGGCGAGCACCGCCAGGCCGAGCGACGCGCACAGCGCCTTGCAGTGCGCGAACTGGCGGCGCAACTCTTCCGGCGCCGGATCGCGGTTGGCCTTGTAGGCCGGATACAGGCGGTTGCGGAAGCAGCTGTCCAGCGCCTCGTCGAAGGCGATGGCGATGTGGCGCGGACGCTCGCGCTCGAGCAGGTCGAGCAGGAAGCGGGCGAAGCCGTGCACGGCGTTGGTCGGCCAGCCGTGCGCATCGCGGAATTCATCCGGCATCGAGTGCCAGGCGCGGAACACGTACAGGCTGGCGTCGACCAGGTGCAGCGGCGGTCGCGTCGCGGCGGCGGGCATGCCCTCCGGATTCACGGGGTCCAGTCCGTCAGCAGCGACGCCGGGTCCGGGCGTTCGCGCTCGGGCGCGTCCTGCAGCGGGGTGCCGATATGGATGAAGCCGACCACCTTCTCGCCCGCGTCCAGGCCGAGCACGCGCGCCACCTCCGCGTCATAGGCCATCCACGCGGTCAGCCATTGCGCGCCGAAGCCGCAGGCCTGCGCGGCCTGGAGCAGGGCGAAGCAGACGCAGCCCGCCGACAGCAGCTGCTCCTGCTCGGGCACCTTGTGTCCGGCCTGCAGCCGGGCGACCACCGCCACCACCAGCGGCGCGTGCGAGAAGCGCTGGCGATCCTTCTCCACCGCATGCGGCGGTGCATCGGGATCACGCTGCACCGCTCGCTCGGCGAGGAAGGCGCCCAGCGCATGGCGGGCATTGCCGGCGATGCGCAGGAAACGGAACGGCACCAGCTTGCCGTGGTCGGGCACGCGCACCGCCGAGGCCAGCATGCGCAGCAGCGTCGCCTCGTCCGGGCCCGGTTCACCGAGCTGCATCGAGGGCACCGAATGGCGCTGGTCGAGGGCTTGCAGCCCGGGAAATGTGCGCATAGTCTCGAATCGCTCAAGTCCGGCCAGACATGCCGAAAGCGGGAATTATAGGCGTCGGCCCCGCGCGCCCTGGCATGGGAACGGCCCTGGAGTGCCGATGCGGTTCATGTGCGAGTCTCCCCGCCGCGATTCCATGCGGGGGTCCTGCGCCGGCAGCCTCGCCGATGGCCGCGCGCCATGCCGGTCAGGTCGTGCAGGCGGTGGCGGCCGTACATCGCCGGGCCGGTCCGCCCCGGGCGGACGGGAGGCCGTTGTTGCCGGCGTGTATCCTGTCCGCGGCACGACCGCACCGGACCTGACCCCCAAGGGCCGGATTTGCCCCCGGGCGGCAGGAAATGCCCACTGGGTCACGGTCGCCGGGCCGGCGTCACCGTACGATGCGCTAGCGGCGATGGGGAGCCGCAGCCCCTTGTTCCCTGCGCCCGCGCCAGTCGCCCTCGATCCC
>JAGHZW010000220.1:8123-8877 GCA_017745195.1 Pseudoxanthomonas sp.
GGAGATCGAGCGCCCGGCCAAGCCGGCGGCCTGGAACTGGACCCGGACAGCAACCCGATCGGCCCCGAGCACATCGGCGCGGCGGTGCACGAAGCTTTCGCCACCTCGGACCTGGCGCCGGAAGTGCGCCTGGTGCTGTTCAAGCTGTGCGAGCGCGACCTGGCCGCGACCGTGGCAAAGCTGTACGAGGCGGTGGACCTGCGCCTGGCGCGCGAAGGCGTGCTGCCGGGCGCGCAGCCCGGCGGCGCCCAGGCAAGGCCGCGCGCGGACGAACCGGCGCGCATGGCCCAGGGCTGGGGCGAGGCGGGCGACGACTATTCGCCGGCCTGGGCGGCGCGTTTCATGCAGCGCTGGCAGGAAACCCGCGGCGCGATGAAGGCGCATGGTTTCGACGTGCCCGAAGACCTGCCCACCCCGGGTAACTCCGGTGCGCTGCTCGACGCGCTGCATCAGCTGCTGCAGGAGAGCCGGGAACAGCGCGGCGCCGGACACGACCAGGCTGGCGCGCGCGGGCAGGCGAACCGTCGTCCGTTGAGCCAGCGCGAGATGATGTCGGTGCTGTCGCTGCTGCAGGCAGCCCCCGGCTCGGCGCTGGGTGGCACGGCCCTCGGCGACGAACAGGAGTCGCTGTCGCAGCGGCTCAAGAGCGAAGTGCTGTCCAATGCCAGCCAGCTCGGCGTGGACCCGGCCAGCACCCGCCTGGATCCGAAGGACGAGGACGCGATCGACCTGGTCGGCATGCTGTTCGAGGCCG
>JAGHZW010000220.1:8925-9473 GCA_017745195.1 Pseudoxanthomonas sp.
GCAGGCACGCACGATCGAGATGCCGGCCGGCTGGTCGTGCCGTTCGTGAAGGTCGCCATGCTCGACCGGCGCATGTTCGTGCAGAAGACCCATCCGGCGCGGCGCCTGCTCAACGCGCTGGCCGAGGCCTGCGAGGGCAACCAGGGCGAGAGCGCCGCCGAGCGCACGCTGCTGGCCAAGGTCGAGGAGATCATCCAGCGGCTGGTGGCCGAGTTCAACGAGAACATGGCCATCTTCATGACCCTGGAAGAGGAGTTCCGCGACTTCCTCGACCAGCATCGCCGCCGGGTCGAGATCACCGAGCGCCGCGCCGCCGAGATCCAGCGCGGCCAGGAGCGGCTGGAACTGGCCCGCAACCGCGCCGAATTCGAACTGGCCGCGCGCACGGAGGGTCGCCAGCTGCCGCAGGCGGTGGCCGAATTCCTACGCAACCCGTGGCAGCACCACGTCACCCTGGCGTTGCTGCGCGAGGGCGAGGTGGGCGATGCGTTCACCGAGTCGCTGGAGCTGGCCGACGGCGTCCTCGAGGAAGTCGCCGAGGCCCAGCG
>JAGHZW010000220.1:9507-10367 GCA_017745195.1 Pseudoxanthomonas sp.
AACGCGAGGTCGACGAACTCGACCGCCGCGGCGTGCGCTTCTGCGTGGCCTCGCCGGAAGAACTGGCGGTGATGGTCCGCCTCGGCCGCCTGCGCATGCACGTGGACGACGACGGCGCCTTCGACAGCGCGATGCAGGGCGTGATCGATCGCCTGGACGTGCCGCCGTCGCCGGAAGCGGTCACCCTGCACTGAGCGGCGGAAGAGGGCAGCACGCGTCGACCGCGTGCTCACTTCTGTGATACGCATGAAACCATTCGCGCGCGCCCGTTTTGCGGGCGCGTTTTGCTAGCATCGCTGCTCGGTCCGGATCAGGGCGAGGGGATTCATGGCGGTCGAAGTGCTGGTGCTCAGGGAGGCTGCGCGCGGGGAGAAGCGCGTGGCGGCCACGCCCGAAACGGTGAAGAAGCTGCTCGCCGCTGGCGCGCAGGTGCAGGTCGAAGCGGGCGCCGGCCTTGGCGCGGGCATTACCGACCAGGCCTATCTGGATGCCGGTGCGCGCCTGGCATCGGCCGATGCGCGCGCGAACGCCGACCTGGTGCTGTGCGTGCAGCCGCCGCCGGCCGAGGCGATCGCCGGGCTCAGGCAGGGCGCGACCCTGGTCGGCGTGCTGCATCCGCAGGCCGACGAAGCCCGCGCCGCCGCGCTGCAGGCGCGCGGCATCCGTGTTTTCCCGCTGGAGAAGCTGCCGCGCACCACGCGTGCGCAGGCGATGGACGTGCTCAGCTCGCAGGCCGGCATGGCCGGCTACAAGGCGGTCCTGATCGCCGCGCAGCTGGCGCCGCGCTTCTTCCCGATGCTGACCACCGCGGCACCACCCAGGCGAAGACCCTGACCCTGTACTTCGAAAACGACAGCCTG
>JAGHZW010000221.1 GCA_017745195.1 Pseudoxanthomonas sp.
CCATGACTCCCCTGGACAAGCCGATCAAGCGCGAACTGGCCATCGGCGACGAGCTCTACACCCTGACCATCACGCCCGGGAGCCTGAAGCTGGTGCCCAAGGGCAAGCGCAACGGGCTGGAACTGCAGTGGACGGATCTGGTGAGCGGGGATGCAGGGCTGGCGGCGGCGTTGCAGGCGTCGGTGGCGGGGCGCTCCCGGGAGTGAATCCCGCCCTGGAAGTGCCCCCTGACCCCGGTTCCGATCCCGGTTGCGTCGTGGAACGACCCATGCCCGCGTCGACGAAAACGATCGTGTTGCTGCCAGGCTTCATGCTGGATGACGCGCTCTGGGACGACTTCGTTCCGCATCTTCCGCGCGACTGGAACGTCCTGCCGATCGCACTTCCGCAAGGCCGCACGGTGCTTGAAGTCGCGCAGGCCGTGGCGGCCGGGCTGGCCGGCCCGGCGGTGGTCGTCGGATTCTCGATGGGCGGATATGTCGGTCGCTCGCTCGCCGTCGCATATCCGCAACTGGTCCAGGCGCTCGTACTGGTCGCCACGTCGGGGCGACGTGAGCGCCCGGCCGCACGGTTTTCCGCGGCCGGCGACCCGGGCAGCTTCGCGGGACTGAGCCGGCGTGCGATCCAGGGCGCGTTGAGCCGCCAGCGCGCCGATGACCAGGTGCTGGTCGAGCGGGTACGCGCGATGGGCGTGCGCCTGGGTGGCGAGGCGTTCGCATGGCAGTCGGCGCTGGACCGGACCGACGTTCCCCTGCAGGAGATCGCATGCCCCACCCTGGTCGTGGCCGCGCGCCAGGACCGGCTGCGGTCGATCGACGAGGCGCGGGAGCTCGCCGGCGCGATACCGGGCGCGCACCTGGAAATCATCGAGGACGCAGGACACCTGATCCCGCTCGAAGCGCCCGCTTTGCTGGCCGGCATGCTGGTCGAATGGCTGCGGGATCGCGCGCACTGATCGACTTGTCTCGGACGTACCCGCGCGCCCGCTCAGGCCCGGGTCGCGAACTCGATGCGGATGCCGCCGGGCATGGTGCAGATGAAGTGGCTCAGCGGCGAGTCGGGGCGCATTGGTGATGGCGGGAACTGCACGCTGACCCCGGGATGGTGCCGCGCCCGTTCGTGGACATCGGCGAGCGCGGCCGCGTCGGCTACCGCCAGTGCCAGGTGGTGGAGCCCGATGTTGGTGCGGCGATCGAAGCCGACCGCGGTGCCCGGGTCGGCCACGCGCCAGAGGGTGAGCCGCACCTGCCCGTCGGACACGGCCAGCATCGGATAGCCGTCGTTGCGGCCGGTTTCGTGCCAGCCCAGCAGCCCGCAGAAGAAATCCCGCGCTGCTTCCAGGTCGGGAACGGCCAGGCCGACGTGGTGGACGCCGGCGGTGAGCGGTGCCGCTGCCGCGGCGATGGCGGCGGCCGTCACAGCCCCAGCTCCCGCAGGCCCGGTGCGCCGTGCGGACGCGCGGTGCCGGCCGGCCAGAAGAAGCGGCGTTCGGCCGCATCGATGGCCACGTCGTTGATCGAGGCGTGGCGCGCGCGCATCAGCCCGTCGCCATCGAATTCCCAGTTTTCGTTGCCGTGCGAGCGGAACCACTGGCCGCTGGCGTCGTGCCATTCGTAGACGAAGCGCACCGCGATGCGGTCGCCGTCGAAGGCCCACAGCTCCTTGACCAGCCGGTAGTCGAGCTCGCGCTGCCACTTGCGGGTGAGGAAGGCGACGATGTCGTCGCGGCCGCGCAGGAATTCGGAGCGGTTCCGCCAGCGGCTGTCGATGCTGTAGGCGCCGGCCACGCGCAGCGGGTCGCGGCTGTTCCATGCGTCTTCGGCGGCACGCACTTTCGCCGCGGCGCTGGCGGCGGTGAACGGGGGAACGGGAAGGCGGGGAAGGTCGTTGGGCATCGTCGGCTCTCGTTTCGAACGGAAAGGAAGCGCCCCGCGACGTGCGCGGGGCGCGGTTGCGGTCAGTGCCTGCGCAGGAAATCGCCGATCAGGGTGGCGATCTGCGGGGCCTGCGTTTCCAGGGCGAAGTGGCCGGCATCGAGCAGATGGATCTCGGCATCGGGGTTGTCGCGGCGGTAGGGTTCGGCGCCGGCGGCCAGGAAGATCTGGTCGTTCCGGCCCCAGATCACCAGCGTCGGCGGCCGGTGCCTGCGGAAGTAGGCCTGCCATTCCGGATAGCGCGGCAGGTTGGAGCGGTAGTCGCGGATCAGCGCGAGCTGGATGTCGTTGTTGCCCGGGCGGTCGAGGTAGGCCTGGTCCAGGGTGTAGGCGTCGGGGCTGACCAGCCCGGGGTCGGGCTCGCCGTGGGTGTACTGCCAGCGCGTGGCCTCCAGGGTCAGCGCCGCCTTGCGGATCGCCGCGCGGTTCTGCTCCGTGTCCTCGCGCCAGTACGCCTTGATCGGGTCCCAGAACGCGCCGATGCCCTCGATGTAGGCGTTGCCGTTCTGCACCACCAGCGCGGTGACCCGTTCCGGGTGTTGCGCGGCCAGGCGGAAGCCGATCGGTGCGCCGTAGTCCATGACATACAGCGCATAGCGGTCCAGGCCGAGCTGGCGGGTGAAACCGTCGACCAGGGCGGCCAGGTGGTCGAAGGTGTAGGCGAAGCGTGCCGTGTCCGGCGCCGCGCTCTGGCCGAAGCCGGGGTAGTCCGGGGCGATGACGTGGTAGCGGTCGGCCAGCCGCGGAATCAGGTCCCGGAACATCTGGCTGGAGGTCGGAAAGCCGTGCAGCAGCAACAGCACCGGCGCATCGCGTGGCCCCGCCTCGCGGTAGAACAGCTCCACCCCGTCCACGGTGGTGCGCCGGTAGTGGACCTGTGGCGCGGCAGCGGCGGTGCGGGCGGCGGCCGTGGCCGGCGGCTGGCTTTCGTCGGTGGGAGTGGCGGCCGCCGGCAGGGCCAGGGCGGCGGCGACCAGTACGGCGAGGGCGGCGGCGGACCGGGCGGGAGCCGGGCGGCTGGATGGGCGGAAGGCGGGGCGGGGGAGGGAAATGGCGTCCATGGTGTCCTTGCGAAAGGGATGTCCGTATGAACCGAACGATCGGTACAATAGAGTTCCCATCCCGCACCGGTCAATCCGGCGACTGTCACCACTGCTGGAACGCTGCGTTGGCGATCGCGGCACCGCGCACGCCACGCTGCAGCACGTCCGACGCCCTCCGTACACTGTCCCCATGCCAGCGCCCCTGCTTCCCCGCGACGCCGTCGTCGACCGCCTCCTTGCCGCCTTCCGCGAACACGGCTACGACGCCGCCTCGCTCGGGCAGCTGTCGAAGATCACCGGGCTGGGGCGATCGAGCCTCTACCACTACTTCCCCGGCGGGAAAGAGGACATGGCCCGCGCGGTGTTCGAGCGGGTCGACCGCTGGTGTGACGCCGAACTGTTCGGGCCGGCCGGCACCGCGGAGGATCCGGACCGGCGCCTGGCCCGGATGATCGAGGCGCTGGACGCGTTCTTCGCCGGCGGCATGGCCGCCTGTCTGTTCGGCAACTTCGTCGTCGGCAGTGCGCGATCGATCTTCCAGGAACCGCTGGGCGCGGCCTTCGGCCGCTGGATCGACGGCTTCGCCGCGCTGGCCATGGACAAGGGCATCCCCGGGCCGGAGGCCCGGCGCCGTGCCGAAGACGCGGTCATGCGCCTGCAGGGCGCGCTGGTCCTGTCGCGCGGCCTGGACGACCCGGCGCCGTTCCGGCGGGTCCTGGACGAACTGCCGGCGCAGCTGCTCGGCTGAGTGCGGCGGCCGCTTGCGTGCGGTGCGTCTTGGGGACGGCCCCGGCGGCGGCGGGACCGGCGCTGCGGGTAGGAAAATTCCTATCCGGATGTGGGACTTTTCCCGCGCGTCCGTGAGGCATTCCCCGATATCGCCTTGCCACCGATCCGACATCCTTAGGTGGCCGCCCGCGGTGCGAGATCGGAACAACACCATCGACTGGGACAGTCAGGGGTGCCGTGAAGCATCGCCGTCCATGGAGACAGGGCGGCATTTTTCCATGCGCGGGCGCATGGAAATAACTCGCGTGCCAGTGATTTCGATCCGCGAGCGTATGGAAATCACGCGTGCGTGAGTGACTGGAACGGGCGCGCCAGTGATTTCGATGCGCGAGCGTATGGAAATCACCCGTGCGCGAGTGATTGGAACGGACGCGTCAGTGATTTCGATCCGCGGGCGTATGGAAATCACTCGGGCGTGCGTGATGGGAACTGGCGCGTCAGTGACGCGAAGCCCGGGTCGTGGAAACCACCGGGCGCGCGGTATGCCCTCTGACCCTGGCATCAGGCCGACGCGGTGCTGCGCCTCCGTTCTTGTCCAGGTCCATCTGGACGAAGCCGGAGGTCCACGCCATGAACCCGTCGAAAGATCGCGCGCCTGGAGCCAGGCCTGCGCTCGCGTTGATCGTTTTGCTCCTGATTCCCGCGGCCTGGGGCGCGCCCAAAGAGGTGGAGATCAGGACGAAGGGCCAGTTCGACGCCAACCTGATCCTCACCGGCTCCTTTACCGCAACCGGAGCGATCAACGCCGAAGGCACCATCGCGGATTCGCCGAGATTCAAGGGGCAGTCGATCCACATCAGTCGCACGATGACGACGGCCGATGGCGAGACGATCCTCCTGGCGATCAACAGCAATCACGTGGTCGGGACCAACACGCACGAGGCGGACTGGTGCCCGCGCCCTGAAACGGTCCCGCCAGGCACCGAGCTCTTCCCGGAAGTGGGCAACTGGACGGCCAAGGGCGGCACGGGGAAGTACGCCGCCCTGAAGGGAACCGGAAAATGGGCATCGTGGGTTGTCCGTGATCCTAATTCGCGGCCGCTGACTGCGCAGGAATGTTTTTCCGGCCAGGTGCAGCTCGACTGACCATCGGCGAATGCGGGGCCTCCATGAAGTGGACCTGCCCCGTTCTTGCAGGGCCTCAACGCAAGAAGGCCCCCTTTCGGGGGCCTTCGCTAAACGCACGCCGGATGCTTCATTCCTCTTCGTCATCAGGCCGTCCACCCTGCTGGCGACCGGCTTGATCGCGCTCCTCCTCGTCCTCGTACGGCGGTCCGATAAGGGAGTTCCTGCCTTGCTGGTTCTGAGGGGTTGCCATGGTGGGGCTCCTTGTCGCCCCGGCACCATTGCCGGGGGAAGCCGAGTGTCGGCAGGAATCCGTAAAGCGGGCGTGGAGCGGGCAGGGGCGGGCATGGAGGGCTGCGGGCGGCAGGCGACGCCCCTGGGCGCCCATTGCGCCGGCTCGATAGCTGCAACTGGCAGGCGGGCGAACCGGGTCCCGTTCCTCCTGTCGTTCTGTCCTGCTTGGCCGATGGCGCACAATGCGGCGCCCGACCCTCATCCGGACGCTCCATGGACGCTGAATCACTCATCCGCACCGCCCTGCGCGAAGCCGGCTACGGCCAGGACGCCATCGGCTCGGCGCTCCCGCGGATCATGCGCATCCTGCAGGCGGAGGACATCCGCCTGGAGGTCGGCCGCCCGCTCTCGCGCAAGGAGCGCGATTACGTGCGCGTGCAGCTGGAGATCGGGCTCAGCGTCCCGGAGATCCTGGCGGGGCTGAAGCGCTGAACTGTCGCGGAAGGACACCTTGGACCAGTCCCGGCAAAGGTGTTCCGCCATGACCAGGAGCACCGCCGCGGTCATCCGGGTACAGGGGTGAGAACGGGCCGGGAGAGGTGAACCGTTCTTCCGACCATTCTTCCGAAAGTGCACTCCGACCCCTGTTCCCGCCAGAAGCAGGCATCCGTCTATCCGCGGATACCCTCGGACGCCTTGGAATCGTCAGGGCCGATGTCACGGTCCAGCAGGCAGGCGATAAACGCACTGAGCGCCGGCAACATGTGGCGCCGGCTCGAGTAGTAGAGATAGAGGCCTGGGACCGTCGGCGACCAGTCACTGAGGACCCGCTTCAATCGCCCGTCACGCAGGGCCTGGGCGATGCCATCGTCGTTGTAGGCGTAGAGGATGCCCAGGCCCTGCAGCGCGGCGGGCACGACGATGTCCTGATGGTTGGCGATCACGGTTCCCTCGCCGAAGAATTCGACCCTCTTGCCCTTCTTGCTGAATTCCCATCCCGCGACCTTGCCGCTGCCGGGGAAACGCCAGTTGATGCAGGCATGGCGGCTCAGGTCCGCAGGCGTCGCAGGCTCGCCATGCCGGGCTAGATAATCGGGCGAGGCGACGGCCAGCAGTTCGATGTCCGGTGTCAGCCGGACCGCCACCATGTCCTTCTGCAGGCGTCCACCCACGCGGATACCGGCATCGAACCCTTCGCCCGCGATGTCGCTCAGGCCGTCATCGATCACGATGTCGAGCACGACCTCCGGATTCGCCTTGGCGAAACGTCCCAGTCGTGGCGCGATCACCTTCCTCGCCGCCATGCTGAGCGTGTTGATCCTGAGGGTTCCCGCAGCCCGTGCACTCGCGCCCACCGCCTGGGCGACCGCCTCGTCCATGTCGCGAAGCATCGGCGCGATGCGTTCATGCAGCCGGCGGCCCGGCTCGGTCGGCGACACGCTGCGCGTGGTCCTGTTCAACAGCCGGACGCCCAGCCGCGATTCGAGCTGGCGGATGGTCTGGCTGAGTGCGGACGGAGACAGGCCCAGGTGATCGGCGGCGCGGGCAAAACTGGCCCTGTCAACGACGGCCACGAAGGCCTTCAGTTCGGCGAATTCAGAGCCACGCATTATGCGCTCGTTGCTACATGGTCTTGTCAGATAGTAGGTGATTCTCTTACTGGATAGAACGCCTCACCCTTGCTCCCATCTCTCTCCACCGGAGCATTGCCATGAAAAACCCCGACCTTCCAGAACCGATCGCCGCCTACTTCAATGCCGATCGCCAGGACGCGCAGGCCGTCGCCCGCTGCTTCACGAAAGACGGGCGCGTTCTGGACGAGGGCAAGACCCACGCAGGCCTCGCCGCGATCGCGGCATGGAAAGCCGACTCGACATCCAGGTACTCCTACACCGCGACCCCGCGCACGCTGGAAAAACAGGGGCGCGCCCACATCGTGACGGCGATCGTGGCGGGCAGCTTCCCCGGCAGTCCGGTGGAGCTGCGCTATGCCTTCACGCTGGAGCACGACAAGGTCGTCATGCTGGAGATCGCGGCATGAGCTTCGATTTGCAGCTGGCTGGACAGCGCGTGCTGGTCACCGGCGGTACGCGCGGCGTGGGCGCCGCGGTCGTCGAACTCCTGTCCGGCATGGGGGCCCGTGTCGTGGCAACCGCGCTGTCGGCGCCGAACCACCCCATCAAGGACGTCCATTACGTGGCGGCCGATCTGGCGAGCGCCGACGGTGCCCGCCAGGCGGCGGACGAAGCATCACGCCACCTTGGTGGCGTCGACATCCTGGTCAACGTGGTCGGCGGATCGTCGGCGCCGGCGGGCGGCTTCGCCGTGCTGGACGACGTGGAATGGGCGAAGGCGCTCGACCTCAACCTGATGTCGGCCGTGCGGCTGGACCGCGCCTTGCTGCCGGCGATGCTCGCGCAGGGCCGCGGCGTCATCCTGCATGTCAGCTCCATCCAGCGCGTACTGCCGCTGCCGGACGCCACCATCGCCTATGCGGCGGCCAAGGCGGCGTTGTCGACCTACAGCAAGGCGCTGTCGAAGGAGGTCACACCGAAGGGGGTGCGCGTGGTCCGCGTCGCACCGGGCTGGATCGAGACGGAAGCCTCCGTCGCGCTGGTCGAGCGCGTGGCCGCCAACGCGGGAACGGACTACGAAGGCGCCAGGCAGCGGGTCATGAACGAACTGGGCGGCATTCCGCTGGGACGTCCTGCCAGGCCCGGCGAGGTGGCCGACCTCATCGCCTTCCTGGTCTCTCCCCGCGCCGCGTCCATCTCCGGGTCGGAGTACACGATCGACGGCGGCACCGTGCCCACGGCATAAGCCGGATGCGCGGCCGGCGCGGGCCCCGGTCGCTCGATGACGTCGTTGCCCGTCGGGTCATCCCGGCGGGAAAACAGGGAGGCGGGTGGCGACAGTGCACTCTGCCTCCTTTTTCACGCTCTTACCCCTTTTCCCGGTCGTTACACTGCACGCCCCGTTTCCTGGTTGTCGCCATGTCAGCGCCCGTTCG
>JAGHZW010000222.1:0-8708 GCA_017745195.1 Pseudoxanthomonas sp.
CCGCGTTGTTCGATGGTTACCCGGTGTTCTACGTCGCCCTGCGCAAGCTCGCCAACCGTCCGCTGGTGTCGCATGCGGCGCCGGCCGACACCGTCCAGGTGCACGCATGAGCCGTGCAGTGCGCTGTCCGGATCCGGCGAGCATGCGTCGCCGCCGGATGCCACGTTCCACCTCTCCGGCGCCGGCATTCCGCCGCGCGCCGGGCGTCCCCCATATCTGAGGAACTCCTGTCATGACCACCCCATCCCGTATCGCGCTGGTCACCGGCGCCACCCGCGGCATCGGCCTGGAGACCGTGCGCCAGCTCGCCGCGCAAGGCGTGCACACGCTGCTGGCCGGCCGCGACCTCGGCCGGGCCGAAGCCGCGGCCGCCGCGCTCAAGGCCGAAGGCCTGCCGGTCGAGGCCATCGCCCTGGACGTCACCGACGAGGCCAGCATTGCCGCCGCCGCGAAGGCCGTGCAGTCGCGCCATGGCCATCTCGACATCCTGGTCAACAACGCCGGCATCCTGCGCGACGATCCTTCGCTGAAGCCGTCGCAGCAGACGCTGCAGGCCTGGCGCGACACCTTCGACACCAACCTGTTCGGCCTGGTCGCGGTGACCAACGCGTTCCTGCCGCTGCTGAGTGCCTCGACCTCGGCCCGCATCGTCAACGTGTCCAGCCTGCTGGGCTCGATATCCGAGCACCTCAATCCGGCATCCTTCATCTACGACTTCAAGATCCCGGCCTACAACGTCTCCAAGACCGCGGTGAACGCGTGGACGGTGCAGCTGGCCCACGAGCTGAAGGGCACGAGGATCAAGGTCCTTGGCCATCACCCCGGCTACGTGAAGACCGACATGAACAAGAGCGGCGACGAGCAGAACGGCGAGCTGGAAGTCGCCGACGGCGCGCGCACCAGCGTGCGCCTGGCCCTGGTCGGCGATGACGGTCCCAGTGGCGGCTTCTTCTACATGGACGAGGTGCTGCCATGGTGATCCGTCCGCTGGTGATCGCGCTGGCCAGCGCGATGCTGGCCGCCTGCGCGGTCGGACCCGACTACCGCGCGCAGGTGCCGGAGCCGGTGCAGCTGCACAACGCCGAGGCTCCCGGCGTGTTCGTCACCGGTTCGCCGGTAGCCGCCTGGTGGCACCAGTTCGATGATCCGGTGCTGGACAAGCTGGTCGGCGATGCGCTGGCAGCCAATCCCGACCTGCGCATCGCGGTGACCCGGGTGCGCGCGGCGCGGGCGGTGTTCGTCGAGCGCGGCCTGGACCCGTGGCCGCATGTGACCGCCGGTGCCGACCAGCTCCGCAGCGGACGGCCGGTGGACGGCACCGACGCGCGCGTGGTTACCGAGGACTACAGCCTCGGCTTCGACGCGGCGTGGGAACTGGACCTGTTCGGACGCCTGCGGCGCGGTGCGGAAGCCGCCCGCGCCGACCTGGAAGCCGAACAGGCCGGGCTGGAGGATGCGCAGGTCAGCATCGCCGCCGAGGTGGCGCGCAACTACTTCGTGTTGCGCGGCGCGCAGAAGCGGATCGCGGTGGCTGATCGCACCCTGTCCAACCTGCACGAGACCCAGCGCCTGACCGAAGTGCGGCGCGACCTCGGTGCCGGCAGCGAGCTGGATGTGCAGAGCAGCCAGACCCGGATCAAGGCGATCGAAGCCGACATCCCGCTGCTGGAGACCGCCGCTGCGCGTGCCCGCTATCGCCTCGCGGTGCTGCTGGGCCTGCAACCCGGTGCACTCGACACGTTGCTGGCGCCACACGAAACGCCGGCCTATGCGCGCGCGTTGCCGCTCGGCGACACACGCGAGCTGCTGCGCCAGCGACCGGACGTGCGCATGGCCGAGCGCCGCCTGGCGGCGGCCACCGCGCGGGTCGGAGTGGCCACCGCCGACCTTTTCCCGCGGATCAGCATCAGCGGGTTCGCCGGTTTCATCTCCGGTGATCTCGGTGGGCTGGTCAGCGGCGGCAACAAGGCCTGGTCGCTGAATCCGTCGATCAGCTGGGCGGCATTCGACATGGGCAGCGTGCGCGCGCGACTGCGTGCCACCGAGGCCGATGCCGATGGCGTGGCGATCGCCTACGAGAAGGCGGTGCTGGCCGCGCTGGAGGATGCGGAGAACTCGCTGATGGACTACACGCGCCGCCAGGAACGGCTGCGCATCGTGGTCGAGCAGGCCGCATCCGCGCGTCGTGCCGAGCAGCTGGCCGAGGTGGGATACCGCGAGGGCTCGGCCGACTTCCTGACCCTGCTCGATGCACAGCGCACCCAGCTCACCGCCGACGATGCGCTCGCCGATGCCGAAGCGTCGGTGAACATCGCCGCCGTGGCGGTCTACAAGGCGCTGGGCGGTGCCGGTAACGGCGAGGCGGGCGGCGAGGGCGACGGGCTCGCCGCGGTGGAGCTGCGCTAGTCGGCTCTGCCGGAGCGACCGCCGCGGTTGCCTTCACGGCGCCGCGGCGGTGCCCCGTCCATCGTGCGCGCATGGACTGGATCGAGGAACTGCGCGTGCTTCCCGGCGTGCTCTACGCGATGGTGCTGGGCGGCGTCATCGGCCTGGAGCGCGAACTGAAGGATCGCCCCGCCGGCTTTCGCACGCACATGCTGGTGGCGGGAACCGCGGCGCTGTTGCTCGGCCTGGGGCGCTTGGTGCTGGAGGACGGACGGCACAGCAGCGCCGCCTTGCAGATCGATCCGTTGCGGCTGGTCGAGGCGATGGTGGCGGGCGTTTCCTTCATCGGGGCCGGCACGATCTTCGCCAGCCGCAGCGGCGAGCGGGTGCAGGGCATCACGACGGCGGCATCGCTGCTGATGGTCGCAGCCATCGGCATCACCGTTGGACTGCGCTACCACCTGCTGGGCTTCGCCATTACCCTGCTGACCTTGGCTGTGCTGGGCCTGTTGCGCGTGATCGAGCGGCGCGCGAAACCCAGGCTCGAGCGAGACGGCAACGCCTAGGCGCGGCGGTGGTCAGGCGCGATCACGGATGCCCTTCACACCGGCATGGCTGGCGCAGTGCGCGCAGCAGAAGAAGCGGCCTTCATGTTCGGCGCCGTGGCCGATGATGTGGCAGCCACAGTGCTCGCAGGTCGGCGCCATCGCATGGATCGCGCACTCGAACGAATCATAGGTGCCCCGCGTACCGTCGGCCTGGACCAGCTGGAAGGCCTTGTCGTAGTCGTTTCCGCAGACGTCGCAGCGTGCCATGGCGGTGCCTCGCGCAAGGAAAGCCGCATTGCAGCGCGGCCGCTGTGAAGGCAGGGCGAGCGTGGGCAGGGTGATGGGCTCATGCGGACAACGCCTCCACCGCGCTGCGCAGGTCGGCCAGCAGTTGCGCGCGGGCCTGCTCGCGTTGCGGCGGACGCATGCGCAGGATGGCCGAGGGATGCCAGGTCGCCAGTGCCTGCGTATGCGGGCCGATCGCCTGCCAGCGCCCACGTTCGCGGGTGACGCTGAAGCCGCTGCCGAACAGCGTCTGCGCGGCCATCGCCCCCAGCGCGACCACGATTGCCGGCCGGATCCGGTCCAGTTCGGCGGCCAGCCACGGACGGCAGGCCGCCTGCTCGGCGGCCGAGGCGCGACTGTGGATCCGCCGCTTGCCGCGCGGCACGAACTTGAAATGCTTGACCGTGTTGGTAAGCCAGGCCGAGGCGGGATCCAGCCCGGCCTCGGCCAGCAGTTCGCGCAGGAGCCTGCCGGCCGGCCCGACGAACGGCTGGCCGCGCAGGTCTTCTTCCGATCCGGGCTGCTCGCCGACGAGCATGATCCGCGCGCGCACCGGACCGCGGCCGAACACGGTCTGGGTGGCAGGCCGCCACAGCGGGCAGCGGCGGCATCCGGCCGCTTCCTGGCGCAACTGGCTGACGGATCCCGGCGGGAGTTCGTCCACGGGTTTGGCCAGCCGCGGGGCAGGGCCGTTGCGGGAGTATTCCGCAGGCATGGCCGCAGGGTGGGCGAGGTGGCGTGTGCCAGTGGTGAACCGGCGGGCTGCGCTGAATGGCAAGTCACGGGACGGTCGTCGTGCCTTGATGCGCGCGGTGGGCGTCCCTACACTGCATACCGTCTGGCGATGAACTTCGCCCGAAGTTTCCGGGGGTGTCCTGGTTTCGACGGGGGTCGCGAAATCGACTGGCGCATGCCGAGGGGGCAGCTTTCCTCGTTAATCCAGCGGCAAAACTCATAGTTGCCAACGACGACAACTACGCTCTCGCCGCTTAAGGCGTAGCCCCGAACCCACTTGTGCCTGTGCTCGTGGATGTAGGGTCATTATCACGGGATGCACCGGGGGTGGTTACCTGTCAGCCTCCGGTTAAGACAAAACAGGTTTGTCCTAGGGTGCGCTTAGCACGCCGTGCTGCCACGGGACGAGAACCAACGGTGAGCTAAGCATGTAGTGCCGGAGATGGAGTGCCTTCGGACGGCGGTTCGACTCCGCCCACCTCCACCAATAAGCCGTCCTTGGACGGCAGCAACGCAAAAGGCCGGGAGCGATCCCGGCCTTTTGCGTTCTTTGCTGCGGATGGATCAGGGGAAGGAGGCGATCAGCTCGAGTTCGCCGGCGGCGTTCTCCACCTCGATCCGGGTCGGGATGAAGCGCAACCCGGCGCGCGAGTCGGCGATGACCTGGGCGATCTGCATCGCCTGGTCGCGTTCGAGGAACCAGAACGAAGGCGTGCCGTTGTCGATCAGGCGCCAGCCGCCATGGGATCCGACCAGTTGCAGGGTGCTGGCGTCCATAGGAGGGCTTCCATGAAAAGGGTCCCCGGCCCGGCATCCTGCCGGCGACCTTGTCCTTTGCAGAGCGGTTCCATTGCTGGCGGCGCAAGCCGTTCTGCCGGGGGCAGGCATAGATTGCCGGTGAAGACGGTATTGCGCAGTCGGATTGATACCCGTCGTGCTGTAGGAAATTTCCTACCCCCCCCAGCCCGCGCCGGGCCGGGCGGGTCAGGCGTCCTTGTTGTGCCGGCGCATGGCGCGCTGCTTTTCGCGCTGCCAGTCGCGTTCCTTGGCGGTATCGCGCTTGTCGTGCTCCTGCTTGCCCTTGGCCAGTGCGATCTCGAGCTTGACCTTGTTCTTGCTCCAGTACATCGCGGTAGGGACCAGGGTGTAGCCGTCGCGCTGGACGCGGCCGATCAGCTTGTCGATCTCGTGCCGGTGCAGCAGCAGCTTGCGGGTGCGGCGGTCGTTGGCGACGACGTGGGTCGAGGCCTGGATCAGCGGGGTGATCTGCGCACCGATCAGGTAGATCTCGCCATCCTGCACATAGGCGTAGCCATCGGTGAGGTTGGCGCGGCCGGCGCGGATCGCCTTGACCTCCCAGCCCTGCAGGGCCAGTCCCGCTTCGACCCGGTCGATCAGGTGGTATTCGTGGCGCGCGCGCTTGTTCAGGGCGATGGTGCGGTTGGCCGGTTCGGCCTTCGCCTTGGCCTTTGCCTTATCATGGGCCGGTTGCTTGCTCATCCCGCCATTGTCGCCCAAATCGGGCGGCCGCAGACGCCCCACCGCATGCCCAGCATCCAACGCAGCGCCCTGGTCGAGCACTCCGCCGCTCGCATGTTCGATCTGGTCAATGACGTGGCCGCCTATCCGCGGCGCTTCTCCTGGTGCGAACAGGCGCAGGTGCTGGAGCAGGAAGAGGAGCGGGTCGTGGCGCGGCTGGACCTGGGGCTGGGTTCGCTGCGGACTTGGTTCACCACCGAGAACCGGCTCGAGCGGCCGCACCGGATCGACATGCAACTGCGCGACGGGCCGTTCCGCAAGCTGCACGGCGTGTGGAACTTCCACGCGCTGGACGAAACCTCGTGCAAGGTGACATTGACCCTCGAATTCGAGCCGCATTCGCGCCTGCTCGGGCCGGTGTTCACGCTCGGCTTCCAGGGGCTGGCTGACCGCATGGTCGACGATTTCGTGCGCGTGGCCGACCGCGGGGGATGACGATGCTGCGGGTGCAGGTCGTATTCGCCTGGCCACACCGCTGCATGCAGCGCGAGGTCCTGCTGGAGGAGGGCGCGACCGTGGCCGATGCGCTGCGGCTGGCGGCGCTGGAAACCGGCGAAGTGGCCGGGTGTGCGGTGTTCGGGGTTGCGGCCGAGCCTTCGACACCCCTGCGCGATGGCGACCGGGTGGAGCTGCTCAGGCCGTTGCAGGTCGATCCGAAAGAGGCCAGGCGCCGGCGCGCGCAGCGCCAGCGCGATGGCTGATCAGCGGTGGCCGCCCTTGCCCTTTTCCTTGGCAAGGTTCGGGCCGAACTGCTTGTAGGCGTTCTTCGACAGTTCCAGATCCTGCTCCGGGAAGTAGTCGCCGTCCCAGCGCACCAGGCTGTCGTTTTCGAAGTACAGGGTCAGGGTCTTCGCCTGGGTGGTGCCGCGGCGGTTGGTGCGTTCGGTGGCGACGTAGTCCCAGCGTTGCGAATGGAACGGGTCCTGCACCGAAGGCGTGCCCAGCAGGCCGGCGACCTGCTGCTTGCTCAGGCCCGGCTTGAGCTGGTCCACCGCTTCCTTTTCCAGCAGGTTGCCCTGGTAGATCGGCTGCTTGTAGAGCACGCCACAGCCGGAGACGGCGAGCAGGAGAGGGGCGGTCAGCAGCAGGCGACGGAAGCTGGGCATTGCAGGCACGCGGGATGGAAAGTGGGCCCGATGATACACTCCCGGCGCGCCCGCAGGCCGCCGCGCGGGCGCTGGCGGTAAACCGGCAGTGAACGGACCGAAACAACGGAGAAGGCCATGGAATCTGACGACCTGCGCCGTGTCGGGCTGAAGGTGACCCACCCGCGCATGCGGATCCTCGAACTGCTCGAGGAGAAGCAGCCGCAGCACCACCTCACCGCCGAAGACATCTACCGCCGCCTGCTCGAGCACGGCGACGAGGTCGGCCTGGCCACCGTGTACCGGGTGCTGACCCAGTTCGAGACGGCCGGCCTGGTGATCAAGCACAACTTCGAGGGCGGCCAGGCGATGTACGAACTGGACCGCGGCGGCCACCACGACCACATGGTCGACGTGGACACCGGCAAGATCATCGAGTTCGAGAGCGCGGAGATCGAAAAACTGCAGCGCGATATCGCGGCCAGCCACGGCTACGAGCTCGAGGAGCATTCGCTCGTCCTGTACGTGCGCAAGAAGCGGCGCTGAGCCGCCCGGCGTCGGCCGGCCGGCCGACGCGGATCAGCGCGCCTTGCCTGCCTGGCGGCGCGCGCGTACCGGTGCTTCCCTTTCTTCGGCTTCCGCGTCGGCAGCGACGGCTTCGTCGAGCAGTCGGCGGGCGGCGGCGTGGGCTTCGGGCCCGATTTCGACGCCACCGAGCATCCGCGCTAGCTCGCGCTTGCGACCATCGTCGTCGAGCAGCTCGACCGCGCTGCGGGTGATGCCTTCCACCGGCGCCTTGCTGACCCGGTAGTGGGCATGGCCCTGCGCGGCGACCTGCGGCAGGTGGGTCACGCACAGCACCTGGCGCGCACGGCCGAGTGCGCGCAGCTTGCGGCCGACAATCGCGGCCACCGCGCCGCCGATGCCCGAATCGACTTCGTCGAAGACCATGGTCGGCACCGCATCGGAACCGAGTGCGGCGACCTCGATGGCCAGCGAGATGCGCGACAGCTCGCCACCGGAGGCGACCTTGCGCAACGGCCTTGGCGGCTGGCCGGCATTTGCGGCGACCATGAATTCCACGCGCTCGGCGCCGTTCGGGTCGGGCCGGCCGGCTTCGACCGGGTCCAGCTCGACTACGAAGCGGCCGCCGCCCATGCCCAGCTCCGCGATCAGCGTGCTGGTCGTGGCGGACAGGGCTTCGGCTGCGGCACGGCGGGTGGCGCTGAGCATGGCCGCGGCCGCGCGCCAGACGGAGGCGGCCTCCGCGATCTCGCCGTCGAGCTGCTGCAGCCGTTCGCCGGCGCCGCGCAGCTCCGCCAGTTCGGCGGCGACGCGGTCGCGGTGTGCGGCCAGTTCGACCGGCGCCAGGCGATGCTTGCGGGCCAGGTCGTGGATGCGGCCCAGTCGCCGCTCCAGCTGGTCGAAGCGGGTAGGGTCCACTTCCAGGTCGTCGTGGATGCGGCCGACCAGGGCCAGGGCTTCCTCGATCTGCACGCTGGCACCCTCGAGCAGGCCATCGACCTCGGCCAGGCGCGGCTCGTGTTCGGCAGCGCGGGCGAGGGCGCCACGGGTCTGTTGCAGCTGGCGCGCGAGCGACGGCGATTCCTCGCCACCGAGCCGGGCCAGCGCGTCGTCGCAGGCGGCAATCAGGCCGGTCGCATTGGCCTGGCGGCGATGGGCGAGGTCGAGCGCTTCCAGCGCGGCCGGATCCAGGTCCTCGCGCTCGAGTTCGGCCAGTTGATGTTCCAGCCAACCGATCCGGTCAGAGACGTCGCCCTGTGCCTGCAGCCGCTCGCGCTCGGCCAACAGCGCCTGCCAAGACGCAGCGGCGGCACGCACGGCGGCGCGCTCGGCCTCGTTGCGGGCATGGCCGTCGAGCAGGGCCAGCTGGCTGGCGCGGGCGAGCAGGGACTGGTGTTCATGCTGGCCGTGGATCTCGACCAGCAGTCCGGCCAGTTCGGCGAGCTGGGCCAGGGTCACCGGGCGGCCGTTGACCCACGCGCGCGAACCGCCGTCGGCGCGGATCACCCGGCGCAGCTGGCACTGGCCGTCCTCGTCCAGTTCGTTCTCGTGGAGCCAGTCGCGCGCGGCGGCATTGCCGGCCAGGTCGAAGTCGGCCGACAGCTCG
>JAGHZW010000222.1:8814-9851 GCA_017745195.1 Pseudoxanthomonas sp.
GGTTGAACGGCTGTCCGGCCGGGTCGACCACGGCCAGGCCGTTGTCGGCGGCGACCTTGAGCAGCTGGCGGTAGGTCAGCTCCATGCCGTCCTTGAGCGGACCGGTCTGGTCGCCGGCGGCTGCCAGGCCGGCATCGAGGCTGTCGAATACCGGCAGCAGCTCGCCCAGCAGGCGCTCGTTGGCGAACCGGCGGGCCTGTTCGACATCGCGGGCCACGCGCTTGCGCTGGTTCTCCAGGTCGGCGCGCTCGCGCAGGGAATCGGCCCGCAGCTGTTCGATCTCGCCGCGCAGGGCCTCGATCTCGTCGCGCAGCTGCGACTCGAGGGTGGCGTCGTTCTCGTCGCCGGGGGTCGGGTTCTGGTTTTCGGTCATGCGATCGGCTTCCTGGCGGCGCTCCCGGCCGCCCTACCCGGCCCGTATGGGGACCGCCGCGGGGCGATTCAAGTCGGCGAAGCCGCCAAACCGGAACGATCGATCAGACCACCGGCCGCTCGCCCGGCCCCTGCAGGGCAGCGCCGAGCACGTCGGCCGCCGCCTGCACCACCGGGATCACCCGCTCATAGGCCATCCGGGTGGGGCCGATCACGCCGAGCACGCCCAGCACCTGGCCGCCGGTGCCATACGGCGCGGTGACCAGCGACATGCCGTCCAGTGGCGCCAGCCCGGTCTCCTCGCCGATGAAGATGCGCACGCCCGGGGCCCGCTGGGTGCGCTCGAGCAGCTGCAGGATCTCGCGCTTGCGGGCGAAGGCCTCGAACAGCTCGCGCAGCCGGTCCACGTCGGACAGGTCCTGCAGGCCCATCAGCCGGGTCTGCCCGGCCAGGACCATGTCGTCGCCCGGCGGCTCCAGCGCCTGTTCGGCCAGTTCGACCGACTGGGCCAGCAGCAGCTCCATCTCGTCGCGGGCCTGGCGCAGCTCGTGCAGCAGGGTCGCCCGGATCTGCGCCAGCGGCCGGCCGGCGCAATGGGTGTTGAGGTAGTTGGCGACGTAGTCCCAGCGTTGCGAATGGAACGGGTCCTGCACCGAAGGCGTGCC
>JAGHZW010000223.1 GCA_017745195.1 Pseudoxanthomonas sp.
CCGCGAAGGCGGTCGCACCGTCGGCGCCGGCGTCGTGGCCAAGATCATCAAGTAATTCAGTAATTTACAGTCGCTATCCCCTGGGTGGGTGGCGGCTTACAGCGAAAAGAGGCACAGGACGTGCTTCGTGTTCGCCGGACAGGGAAGGGTCGCGTGACGTACGCGCGTGGCAGCCGCATAGGCTGTTGACGCGCACGTATATGCGTTCTATACTTTTCCGTCTGGGCAGACCAGCTTGCTGGTCTGCCCGCGTTTTTGGGCCAGAAGGCCTGGCCGGATCCGTTCGCGGCAGCCGGCCGAAGCTTCACGAACCATACCGGGGCAGGCATCCCAGAGGCCGCGCCCGTCGCTCTTTTAACGAAGGAACTCCGTCATGGCGGACCAAAAGATCCGGATTCGGCTCAAGGCGTTCGATCATCGTTTGATCGACCGTTCGGCCAGCGAGATCGTCGAGACGGCCAAGAGGACCGGCGCGCAGGTGCGTGGCCCGATCCCGCTGCCGACCAAGATCGAGCGTTACACCGTTCTCGTCTCCCCGCACGCCGACAAGGATGCGCGTGACCAGTACGAGACCCGCACGCACAAGCGCGTGCTCGACATCGTCGACCCCAACGACAAGACCGTGGACGCGCTCATGAAGCTCGAACTCGCGGCTGGCGTCGACGTCCAGATCAAGCTCGCCTGAGGACTGCCGACATGACGAAGAAGTATTCGTTGGGTCTGGTCGGCCGCAAGGCCGGCATGAGCCGCGTGTTCACCGACGATGGTCGTTCCATCCCGGTGACGCTGATCGAGGCCACCCCGAACCGCATCACCCAGATCAAGACCGTCGAAGCCGACGGCTACAGCGCCGTCCAGGTGACGACCGGCTCGCGCCGCGCCGCCCTGGTCAACAAGCCGCTGGCCGGCCACTACGCCAAGGCCAAGGTTGAAGCCGGTCGTGGCCTGTGGGAGTTCCGCGTTGCCGACGACAAGCTCGGTGACTTCGCCGTTGGTGGCGAGATCAAGGCCGACATCTTCGAGGTCGGCCAGATCGTCGACGTCCAGGGCGTGACCAAGGGCAAGGGCTTCCAGGGCACGATCAAGCGCCACAACTTCACCATGGGTGACGCCACCCACGGTAACTCGCTGTCGCATCGCTCGCCGGGTTCGATCGGCCAGCGCCAGACGCCGGGTCGCGTGTTCCCGGGCAAGAAGATGTCCGGTCACATGGGTGCCGAAGTCCAGAGCGCGCAGAACCTCGAAGTGGTGCGCGTCGATGCCGAGCGCGGCCTGATCGCCGTTCGCGGCGCCGTTCCGGGTGCCCCGGGTGGCGACGTGGTCGTGCGCCCGGCGAGCAAGGCGTAAGGAGAATCACGATGGAACTCACCATTACGGGTAGCGCCAACAAGTTGTCGGTCTCCGACGAGGTGTTCGGCCGCGATTTCAGCGAGGACCTGGTCCACCAGGTCGTCGTTGCCTACCGCAACGCCGGTCGTGCCGGCACCAAGGCGCAGAAGACCCGCGCCGAGGTCAACGGCACCACCAAGAAGTCGAAGAAGCAGAAGGGCGGCGGCGCGCGTCATGGCGCCCTGACGGCCCCGATCTTCGTCGGCGGCGGCGTGACCTTCGCGGCCAAGCCGCGCAGCTTCGCGCAGAAGGTCAACCGCAAGCAGTACCGCGCCGCGATCAGCTCGATCCTGTCCGAGCTCAACCGCCAGGGTCGCCTGAAGGTCGTCGAGTCGTTCGAGATCGACTCGGCCAAGACCAAGGGTCTGGTCGAGAAGCTCGCCGGCCTGGATCTGGGTCAGCGTCCGCTGATCGTCACCGAGGATGCCTCGGAGAACCTGTTCCTGTCGGCCCGCAACCTGCCGTACGTGCAGGTCCGCGACGTGCAGGGGCTGGATCCGGTGGCTCTGGTCGGCGCCGATTCCGTGCTGATCACCGCCGATGCGGTCAAGAAGGTCGAGGAGTGGCTGGCATGAGCGCCAACGAGAAAGTTTTCAGCGTACTGCGTGCGCCGCGCGTGTCGGAAAAGACCGCGCGCCTGCAGGAAGTGAGCAATCAGTACGTGTTCGAAGTTTCGAACGACGCCACCAAGGCCGACGTCAAGGCCGCCGTGGAGCAGCTGTTCGACGTCAAGGTCGAGTCGGTCAACGTCGTCAACGTGAAGGGCAAGAACAAGTCCTTCCGCTTCCGTTCCGGTCGCCGCGGCGACTGGCGTAAGGCGTACGTGCGCCTGGCCGATGGCCAGAGCATCGACGTGTCCGCCAAGGCCTGAGGGTGATCCCATGCCATTGATGAAGTTCAAGCCCACCTCTGCCGGCCGCCGTTCCGCGGTCCGCGTGGTCACGCCCGACCTGCACAAGGGTGCTCCGCACGCCGCGCTGGTCGAGAAGCAGAGCAAGTCGGGTGGTCGCAACCACCACGGCCGCATTACCACCCGCCACGTCGGTGGCGGCCACAAGCAGCACTATCGCCTCATCGACTTCAAGCGCAACAAGGAAGGCATTGTCGCGCGCGTCGAGCGGATCGAGTACGACCCGAACCGCACCGCGCACATCGCCCTGCTGTGCTACGCCGACGGCGAGCGCCGCTACATCATCGCGCCGAAGGGTCTGAAGGCCGGCGACCAGGTGATCGCGGGTTCGGACGCGCCGATCAAGGCCGGCAACACGCTGCCGCTGCGCAATATCCCGGTCGGTACGACGGTGCACTGCATCGAGCTGAAGCCGGGCAAGGGCGCGCAGATCGCCCGCGCCGCCGGTGCCGCCGTGCAGCTGGTTGCCCGCGAGCAGGGTTACGCGACCCTGCGCCTGCGTTCGGGCGAGATGCGCAAGGTGCCGGTCGAGTGCCGCGCCACCATCGGCGAAGTCGGCAACGACGAGCACAACCTGGAGAAGCTGGGCAAGGCCGGTGCGAAGCGCTGGCGCGGTGTCCGCCCGACCGTTCGCGGTGCGGCCATGAACCCGGTCGACCATCCGCACGGCGGTGGTGAGGCCAAGGCCGGCCAGGGCAACCCGCATCCGGTCACCCCGTGGGGTGTGCCGACCAAGGGTTACAAGACGCGCAAGAACAAGCGCACCCAGCAGTTCATCGTTCGTGATCGTAGGGGCTAATCGACCATGCCACGTTCCCTCAAGAAAGGCCCGTTCGTCGATCACCACCTCGTCAAGAAGGTGGAGGCTGCGGGCGGCACCAAGAAGCCGATCAAGACCTGGTCGCGCCGTTCCATGATCCTGCCGGAAATGGTGGGTTTCACCATCGCCGTGCACAACGGCAAGAACCATGTTCCGGTCCTCGTGAACGAGAACATGGTCGGCCACAAGCTCGGCGAGTTCGCTGTCACCCGGACCTTCAAGGGTCACGGCGGCGACAAGAAGTCGGGCAAGTAAGGAGATGACCATGGAAGCGAAAGCCATCCTGCGCACCGCGCGCATCTCCCCGCAGAAGGCCCGCCTGGTCGCCGACCAGGTGCGCGGCCTGCCGGCCGAACGTGCCGTCAACCTGCTGAAGTTCTCGGACAAGAAGGCCGCGGCCCTCATCAAGAAGGTCGTCGAGTCGGCGATTGCCAATGCCGAGAACAACCAGGGCGCCGACGTCGACGCGCTGAAGGTCAAGACCATCATGGTCGACGAGGGCCCGACCCTGAAGCGCTTCATGGCGCGTGCGAAGGGCCGCGGCACCCGCATCCTCAAGCGGACCAGCCACATCACCGTCGTCGTGGGAGAGGGCAAGTAATATGGGTCACAAAGTTCATCCCACCGGCATCCGTCTTGGCATCGCCAAGGACTGGAATTCGAAGTGGTACGCCGACAAGGGCGAGTACGCCCAGTACCTGGCGGCCGACCTGAAGGTGCGCGAGATGCTGCGCAAGAAGCTGGCGCAGGCCGGGATCAGCAAGATCCTGATCGAGCGTCCGGCCAAGACCGCGCGCGTCACGATCCACACCGCCCGTCCGGGCGTGGTGATCGGCAAGCGCGGTGAGGACATCGAGAAGCTGCGCAAGGAAGTCAGCGAGTTGATGGGCGTCCCGGCGCACATCAACGTGACCGAGGTCCGCAAGCCGGAGCTCGACGCGCAGCTGGTTGCCGAGTCCATCGCCCAGCAGCTCGAGCGTCGCATCATGTTCCGCCGCGCGATGAAGCGCGCGGTCGGCAACGCGATGCGCCTGGGTGCCCTGGGCATCAAGGTCAACGTCGCCGGCCGCCTGAACGGCGCCGAGATCGCCCGTTCGGAGTGGTACCGCGAAGGCCGCGTGCCGCTGCACACCCTGCGCGCGGACATCGACTACGGGTTTGCCGAAGCTCACACCACCTACGGCGTGATCGGCATCAAGGTATGGGTCTACAAGGGCGAGATCTTCGACTTCGCCCAGGTTGGACAGGAGAAGCAGGAAGAAGCCAGCAGCCCGCGCGCCGAGCGTGGTGACCGCGAGCGTCCCTCCCGTCCCGCACGTGAAGCGAGGTAACGGCGATGTTGCAACCCAAGCGAACCAAGTTCCGCAAGCAGTTCAAGGGCCGTAACGAGGGCCTGAGCTGGAGCGCCAACGCCGTGTCCTTCGGCGAGTACGGCCTGAAGGCCACCGACCACGGTCGCCTGACCGCGCGCCAGATCGAGGCGGCCCGCCGCACGATCAGCCGCTACGTCAAGCGCGGCGGCAAGATGTGGATCCGCGTGTTCCCGGACAAGCCGATTACCCAGAAGCCGATTGAAGTCCGCATGGGCTCCGGTAAGGGTAACGTCGAGTACTGGGTCGCCCAGATCCAGCCCGGCCGCATGATCTATGAAATCGAGGGTGTGCCCGAGGACCAGGCGCGCGAGGCGTTCCGCCTGGCGGCCGCCAAGCTCTCGGTCACCACCACCTTCGTGACCCGCACGGTGCGCTAATGGCTACGATCAACGAACTCCGCGAAAAGTCGGCCGACGAGCTGAAGGCCCACCTGCTGGAGCTGCGCAAGGAGCAGTTCTCCCTGCGCATGCAGAAGGCGACCGGTCAGCAGTCGAAGACCCACGAAACCCGCCAGGTGCGCCGCGAGATCGCTCGCGTGAAGACCCTGCTCGGCAGCAACCAGTAAGGGATCGCAGCGATGAGCGACAACAACAACAAGACGCTGCGCACGGTCGAAGGCCGCGTCGTCAGCAACAAGATGGACAAGACGGTGACCGTCCTGGTCGAACGTCAGGTCAAGCACGCGCTGTACGGCAAGTACATCAAGCGCTCGACCAAGCTCCACGCCCACGATGCGGACAACAGCTGCAACGAGGGTGACGTGGTGCGCGTGACCGAGATCGCGCCGCTGTCCAAGACCAAGAACTGGCGCGTGGTGGAAATCGTCACCCGCGCGGCCGAATAAGGGAGATCTGAATCATGATCCAGATGCAGAGCTACCTCGACGTGGCCGACAACTCCGGCGCCAAGGAACTGATGTGCATCAAGGTGCTCGGCGGTTCCAAGCGCCGCTACGCCGGCATCGGTGACATCATCAAGGTGACCGTCAAGGACGCGATCCCGCGTGGCAAGGTGAAGAAGGGTGAGGTCTACGACGCCGTCGTGGTCCGTACCCGCAAGGGCGTCCGTCGTGCCGACGGTTCGCTGATCCGCTTCGATGGCAACGCCGCCGTCCTGCTGAACAACAAGCAGGAGCCGATCGGTACCCGTATCTTCGGACCGGTGACCCGTGAGCTGCGTTCCGAGAAGTTCATGAAGATCGTTTCGCTCGCGCCTGAAGTGCTCTGAGCGGAGGAAGCAGACATGGCTAACCGTATCAAGAAGGGCGACCAGGTGGTCGTCACGACCGGCAAGGACAAGGGCAAGCAGGGCGAGGTGGTGCGCGTGGATGGCGACCGTGTGGTCGTTTCCAACGTCAACCTGGTCAAGCGGCACACCAAGCCGAACCCGCAGGCGGGCGTCGCCGGCGGCGTGGTCGAGCGCGAGAGTTCGATCCACATTTCCAACGTGATGCCGGTCAACCCTGCCACTGGCAAGGGTGAGCGCATCGGATTCAAGGTCCTGGAGGATGGACGCAAACTGCGTGTGTTCCGCTCCAGTGGTGAGGCGCTCGACGCCTGAGGAATGAAGCAATGACCACGCGGCTCGAAAAGATCTACAAGGAACAGGTTGTGCCGGCTCTCATGGAGAAGTTCGGCTACACCAATCCCATGGAAGTCCCCAAGCTCGTCAAGATCACGCTGAACATGGGCGTGGGCGAAGCGGCTGCCAACAAGAAGGTGCTGGAAAACGCTGTCGCCGACCTGGCCAAGATCTCCGGCCAGAAGCCGGTGACGACCAAGGCCCGCGTCTCGGTGGCGTCGTTCAAGATCCGTGACGGCTGGCCGATCGGCTGCAAGGTCACCCTGCGCCGGCACCAGATGTTCGAGTTCCTGGATCGCCTGATCAGCGTCTCGCTGCCGCGCGTCCGCGATTTCCGCGGCGTCTCGGGCCGTTCGTTCGACGGTCGTGGCAACTTCAACATGGGCGTGAAGGAACAGATCATCTTCCCGGAAATCGACTTCGACGCCGTCGACGCGATCCGCGGTATGGATATCGCCATCACCACCACCGCCAAGACCGACGCCGAAGCGAAGGCGCTGCTCGAAGCGTTCAAGTTCCCGTTCCGCAACTAAGGGTTAGAGACATGGCAAAGACCTCCATGGTCAACCGCGACGCGAAGCGGGAAAAGCTGGCCAAGAAGTACGCGGCCAAGCGCGACGCCCTGAAGAAGGTCGTTTCGTCGCAGACCGCGTCGTACGAAGAGAAGATCGAGGCGGCGACCAAGCTGGCCAAGCTGCCGCGCGACTCCTCGCCGAGCCGCCAGCGCAACCGCTGCGAGCTGTCCGGTCGTCCGCGCGGTGTCTACCGCAAGTTCGGCCTGGGTCGCAACAAGCTGCGCGAGGCCACCATGCGTGGCGACGTGCCGGGCCTGCGCAAGGCCAGCTGGTAACTGAAGGGCAGGGCGATCCCGGTCGCCCGGCTTCGCAGGACGGGATGAAGCCGGCCCCATGGCCGGTTTTATCCGCTATACTTTCCTGCTTTCCCGGATCGGTCCGGGGTGTAGCAGAAGGGCCTGGCCTCTCCAGGACACAATCCAGATTTCGCGAAAGCGGATATCGGTGCACTCAAGGAACCATTCATGAGCATGACTGATCCCATCGCCGACATGCTGGTCCGCATCAAGAATGCGGCCGCGGTCGGCAAGCAGACGGTGAAGCTGCCGTCGTCCAAGATCAAGGTTGCCATCGCCACCGTCCTGAAGGACGAGGGCTACATCTCGGACCTGCGCGTCGTCCAGGGCGAGAACAACAAGGCTGAACTCGAGATCGTGCTGAAGTACTTCGAAGGCCGACCGGTCATCGAGCAGTTGAAGCGCGCTTCCCGCTCGGGCCTGCGCCTGTATCGCGGCAAGAGCGAGCTGCCGAAGGTCCTCGGTGGCCTCGGCGTGGCCATCATCTCCACCTCCCAGGGCATCATGACCGACAAGCAGGCGCGCAACGCCGGCGTTGGCGGCGAAGTCCTGTGCTACGTGGCCTAAGGAGTTACGACGACATGTCCCGCGTAGCCAAGAAGCCGATCGCCCTGCCGAAGGGCGTCGAACTGAACATCCAGGACACCAGCGTCAGCGCCAAGGGTCCGAAGGGCACCCTGTCGCTGGCCAAGCCGGCCGGCGTGCAGATCTCCGTCGAGGACGGCAACGCCGTGCTGTCGGCCAAGGATGCATCGCTGGTCCCGCTGACCGGTACCGTCCGCGCCATCCTGGCCAATATGGTCAAGGGCGTGTCCGAAGGCTTCGAGCGCAAGCTCGAGCTGGTCGGCGTGGGTTACCGCGCCGCGATGCAGGGCAAAGACCTGAGCCTGTCGCTCGGTTTCTCGCACCCGGTCGTGTTCCAGGCGCCGGAAGGCATCACCCTGGCCGCCCCGACCCAGACCGAGATCCTGGTGCAGGGTGCCGACAAGCAGCGCGTCGGTGAAGTCGCCGCCAAGATCCGT
>JAGHZW010000224.1:0-25824 GCA_017745195.1 Pseudoxanthomonas sp.
ACATCGCCAGCACGCGCAGGTTGTCGATGCCGGCGGCCTTGAGCTGGTCGAGCTCCGCGCGCAGCCGTGCGCGATCGCCGCCGTCGCCGGGCGCGCCAAGGTAGGCGCCGTACCAGAAATTGGCGCCGGCAAAGCGGTAAGGCTTGCCGTCGAGGGTGAAATGCGTGCCTTCCACGCGCACGAAACCCGATTGCGCCGCCGCCGCGAACGACGAAAGCAGCAGCAGGCACGCCACCACGATCCGGCAACGGCCGGCCATTTCCTTCCACCCATCGCGCATGCACATGCTCCCGTCGGCCGTCCCAGGCTGTCGTCCGGCGATTTCACACGGATCACGGGCGCGGCACACGCTGCGGGCGCACATGCCCTGCGCCGATAGCTGCTATTCCATTCCGGGCACCATCACGGCGCGCACCTGTGGCACCCCCGGCCGGGCGCGACGCATGCATCGGAACAGCACCGGGATCAGACTCCGTCGAGCAGTGCCTTGTCGCGCACCGCGCCCTTGTCGGCGCTGGTCGCCAGCAGTGCATAGGCCTTCAGCGCCGTGCTGACCTTGCGTGGACGCGCATGCTCGGGCTTCCAGCCCTTCGCATCCTGCTCGGCGCGACGCGTGGCCAGTTCGGCGTCGGACACCAGCAGGTCGATGGTGCGCGCGGGGATGTCGATACGGATGCGGTCGCCGTCGCGGACCAGGCCTATCGCGCCACCCGCCGCCGCCTCCGGCGAGGCATGGCCGATCGACAGGCCGGAAGTGCCGCCGGAGAACCGGCCATCGGTGAGCAGCGCGCACTGCTTGCCCAGTCCCTTCGACTTCAGGTAGCTGGTCGGGTACAGCATCTCCTGCATGCCCGGCCCACCCTTCGGCCCTTCGTAGCGGATCACCACCACGTCGCCGGCCTGGACCTCGTCGCCGAGGATGCCCTTCACCGCCGCATCCTGGCTCTCGTAGACGCGCGCGTTGCCTTCGAACACGTGGATCGATTCGTCCACGCCGGCGGTCTTCACCACGCAGCCGTCGACGGCGATGTTGCCGTGGAGCACGGCCAGGCCGCCCTCCTTCGAAAACGCATGCTCCATGTCGCGGATGCAGCCTTCGGCGCGGTCCGTGTCCAGCGACGGCCAGCGCGTGGCCTGGCTGAAGGCGACCTGGGTCGGGATGCCGGCCGGGCCGGCCTTGAAGAAGGTGTGCACCGCCTCGTCGTCGGCAAGGGTGACGTCCCACTTTTCGATCGCCGCGCCGAGCGTCTTCGCGTGCACCGTCGGCACCGAGGTGTCCAGCAATCCGCCGCGCGCCAGTTCGCCGAGGATCGCCATGATCCCGCCGGCACGGTGCACGTCCTCGATGTGGTACTTCTGCGTGTTCGGCGCGACCTTGCACAGCTGCGGCACGCGCTTGGACAGGCGATCGATGTCGCGCATGCCGAACGGCACTTCGGCCTCCTGCGCGGCGGCCAGCAGGTGCAGGATGGTGTTGGTCGAACCACCCATCGCGATATCCAGGGTCATCGCGTTCTCGAACGCGGCCATGGTGGCGATCCCGCGCGGCAACGCGCGCTCGTCGCCGGCGCCGTACCAGCGGTGGCACAGCTCCACCGCGGTGACGCCGGCGCGCTTGAACAGCGCCTCACGGTCGGCGTGGGTGGCCAGCACGGTGCCGTTGCCTGGCAGCGACAGGCCCAGCGCCTCGGTCAGGCAGTTCATCGAGTTGGCGGTGAACATGCCCGAGCACGAACCGCAGGTCGGGCACGCGCTGCGCTCGACCGCGGCAACCTGTTCGTCGGAGGCGTTCGGATCGGCCGCCATCACCATCGCGTCGATCAGGTCGAGCTTGTGGTCGGCCAGGCGCGTCTTGCCCGCTTCCATCGGGCCACCGGAGATGAACACGGTCGGGATGTTGAGCCGCAGCGCGGCCATCAGCATGCCCGGGGTGATCTTGTCGCAGTTCGAGATGCACACCAGCGCGTCGGCGCAGTGGGCATTGACCATGTACTCGACCGCATCGGCGATCAGCTCGCGGCTGGGCAGCGAATACAGCATGCCGTCGTGGCCCATGGCGATGCCGTCATCCACGGCGATGGTGTTGAACTCCTTGGCCACGCCGCCGACCCGCTCGACCTCGCGCGCGACCAGCTGGCCGAGGTCCTTGAGGTGGACATGGCCGGGCACGAACTGGGTAAAGGAGTTGGCGATGGCGACGATCGGCTTGTGGAAGTCGTCGTCCTTCATGCCGGTGGCGCGCCACAGCGCGCGGGCCCCGGCCATGTTGCGGCCGTGGGTGGAGGTCCTGGAGCGGTAGTCGGGCATGGGATCGGAACGCGGTCGAATGAGCGGGGACGCGTGCGCGAACGCGCGGATGGACGCGTGGCACGGAAGGCTGAACAGGCACGGATTGTGCTGTGATTTTGCGACCTGCGTGCGGCCTGTCTACTGTTGCAGCTGCAACAAGTGACGCATGCGGAGGGACCACTTGACAAGCCGCGGAGGCGCGTGTTTTCCTGCGACTCATGTTGCATTGCCACACGCCCTCGACCTTCGACCGCAACGCGCCCCACGGCGCGCCGTCGCTTGTCGTCCTCGTCCTTATTACCTCGCCAACAGGTGCGGGACGAACCGGCGCGTAAGCAGAAACAAGACGCCAGATTCGCAAAACCCCGCACCGAGAGGTGCGGGGTTTTTTGTTGGCCGCCACATAACGCAGAAGCTAACAGCAGAAACAAATCGTTTACGGCACATTCCACCCCCTTCGCTTCACCTCCAACCATCGCAACCGCACAGGACCACCGACCATGACCAGCAGCACCTCTCCCAAGATCGCGATCGTCGGCTACGGCAGCCAGGGCCGCGCGCACGCGCTGAACCTGCGCGACTCCGGCTTCGACGTGACCGTCGGCCTGCGTCAGGGTGGTCCGACCGAAGCCAAGGCCCAGGCCGACGGCTTCGTGGTCAAGAGCCCCGCCGAAGCGGTCAAGGACGCCGACCTGGTCGCCGTGCTGACCCCGGACATGGTCCAGAAGAAGCTCTACAACGACGTGCTCGCGCCGAACATGAAGCAGGGCGCGGTGCTGCTGTTCGCCCACGGCCTGAACGTGCACTTCGACATGATCAAGCCGCGCGAGGACCTGGACGTGGTCCTGGTCGCGCCGAAGGGCCCGGGCGCGCTGGTCCGCCGCGAGTACGAGATCGGCCGCGGCGTGCCGTGCATCTATGCGGTGTACCAGGACAAGTCGGGCAAGGCCGAGCAGTTCGCCCTGGCCTACGCCGGCGGCCTGGGCGGCGCCCGCGCCAACATCATCAAGACCACCTTCAAGGAAGAGACCGAGACCGACCTGTTCGGCGAGCAGGCCGTGCTGTGCGGCGGCGCCTCCTCGCTGGTCCAGGCCGGTTTCGAGACCCTGGTCGAGGCAGGCTACCAGCCGGAGATCGCCTACTACGAAGTGCTGCACGAACTGAAGCTGATCGTCGACCTGTTCTATGAAGGCGGCATCACCCGCATGCTCGAGTTCGTGTCCGAGACCGCGCAGTGGGGCGACTACGTGTCCGGCCCGCGCGTGATCGACGCCTCGGTCAAGGCGCGCATGAAGGACGTGCTGACCGACATCCAGAACGGCACCTTCACCCGCAACTGGGAAGCCGAGCATGCCGCCGGCCTGCCGAACTACAACAAGTTCAAGCAGGCCGACCTGGAGCATCCGATCGAGAAGGTCGGCAAGGAACTGCGCGCCAAGATGGTCTGGCTGCAGTCCAACGCCAAGCCCGACACCGACGACGCCACCACGCAAGGGACCGCAGCCGCATGAACGCCACTTCCACCACAGCGGCGGCCGGGCTGCGCAATGGCGCGGCCTGGGTCGCGCACGCGCTGGAAGCCGAAGGGGTGGATACGATCTTCGGCTATCCGGGCGGCGCGATCATGCCGTTCTATGACGCGCTGGTGGACTCGGGACTGCGCCACATCCTGGTCCGCCATGAGCAGGGCGCGGCGCTGGCCGCGAACGGCTATGCCCGCGCCAGCGGCAAGGTCGGCGTGTGCGTGGCCACGTCCGGTCCGGGCGCGTCCAACCTGGTAACCGGTATAGCTGACGCGTTGCTGGACTCGGTGCCGATGGTCTGCATCACCGGCCAGGTCGCCACGCCACTGCTGGGCACCGACGCGTTCCAGGAACTGGACGTGTTCGGCATGACCATGCCGATCGTCAAGCACAGCTTCCTGGTGCGGAAGGTCGAGGACCTGCCGCAGGTGCTGGCCGAGGCCTTCCGCCTGGCCCGCGAAGGCCGGCCGGGCCCGGTCCTGATCGACCTGCCCAAGGACGTGCAGGTCGGCAGCGCGACCCACCTGCCGGCGCACGTGCCGGCCACGGTCGATCCGGAACCGGTACCGGCCGAGGCCGCGCTGGCCGAGGCGATCGCCGCGATTGCGTCGGCCGAAAAGCCGGTCATCTACGGCGGTGGCGGCATCGGTATCGCCGATGCGGTGGACGAGTTCCGCCAGTTCGTCGAGGCGACCCGCATCCCGACCGTGCTGACCCTGCGCGGCCTGGGGGCACTGCCGGGCAACCATCCGCAGTTCCTGGGCATGCTGGGCATGCATGGCACCCGCGCGGCGAACATCGCCGTGCAGGAATCCGACCTGCTGATCGTGGTCGGCGCGCGCTTCGACGATCGTGCCACCGGCAAGCTGCCCGAGTTCGCTCCGTTCGCGCGGGTCATCCACCTGGATGCCGACGCCTACGAGATCTCCAAGCTGCGCACCGCCGACATCGCCCTGCCCGGCGACGTCACCAGCGGCCTGCGCGCGCTGGCCGGCGCACGCGCGTATGCGGCCAGCAACGCGCAGGACGACTGGCGCCAGCGCTGCGCCAAGAACCGCGAGAAGCACGCCGCGCGCTACGACGCACCGGGCCAGGAGATCTACGCGCCGGCGCTGCTCAAGCGCCTGAGCGAACTGGTGCCCGACGCGGTGATCGCCTGCGACGTCGGCCAGCACCAGATGTGGGTCGCCCAGCACTGCCGCTTCAGCCATCCGCGCAACCACCTGACCTCCGGCGCGCTGGGCACGATGGGCTTCGGCCTGCCGGCGGCAATGGGCGCGCAGTTCGCATGCCCGGAGCGGCCGGTGGTGCTGGTCTCCGGCGACGGCAGCTTCATGATGAACGTGCAGGAGCTGGTCACCGTGGCCCGCTGCAAGTTGCCGGTGAAGATGATCCTGCTGGACAACAGCTCGCTGGGCATGGTCCGCCAGTGGCAGGAGCTGTTCTTCGACAAGCGCTACAGCGAGATCGACCTGTCCGACAACCCCGACTTCGGTGCGCTGGCCCGCGTCTGCGGCATCCCCGCGACCCGGATCGAGAAGCGTGCCGAGGTCGAGGACGCGCTGGCCGCGCTGCTGGCATCGCCCGGCCCGGGCCTGCTGCACGTGGCCATCGACGCGCGCGCCAACGTCTGGCCGCTGGTGCCACCGAACACGGCCAACAGCACGATGCTGGAGTCCAACCCCAACGAGCAGAAGGCGGAGTCCACGCATGCGTTACCGGCTTGACCTGGTGCTGAAGCCCGTGGAGGGCGCGCTGGTCCGGGTGATCGGGATGACCGAGCGCCGCGGCTTCGCGCCGCGGGCGATCAACGGCGGACCCGATGGCGAGGACGGCCGCTGGCGGCTGCAGCTGGAGGTTGACGGCGGCCGTCCGGCCGAGACGCTCAAGCGCCAGCTGCAGAAGGTCTACGACTGCGAGTCCGTGGAAGTCACGCCGCTGGAGGCCGCGCCATGAACATGCGCACGCCTGCCCGTTCCACTACAGCCGCCCGCGCGGAGGCTGTGGTGCGGAGGTGTCTTCTTCGCCATCGCCCGGCAACGGTCGGCGGACATGCCTGATACCGGTAACGCCAGCGCCGGCAACGGAGAGCCCGACGTCGGTGACGTCGTGGCTTCCGGCGTGGCGGCTGTCGGGGTCGCGGCTGTCGAAGTGGCACCCGTGGAAGTCGGGGTTGCCGATGTACTGGCCGCACAGTCGCGGCTGCGCCGCTACCTGCCGGTGACGCCGATGCACCACGCCGAGCGCTTCGGCGTGATGCTCAAGCTGGAGAACCTGCAGCGCACCGGCTCCTACAAGGTGCGCGGCGCGCTCAACGCGATGCTGGCCGCGCGCGAGCGTGGCGACCTGCGCCCGGTGATCTGCGCCTCGGCCGGCAACCACGCCCAAGGCGTGGCCTGGGCCGCCTACCGGCTCGGCGTGCAAGCGATCACGGTGATGCCGCATGGCGCACCGGAAACCAAGATCGCCGGCGTCGCCCACTGGGGCGCCACCGTGCGCCAGCACGGCGACAGCTACGACGAGGCCTACGCCTTCGCCCGCCAGCTGGCCGAGCAGAACGACTACCGCTTCCTGTCCGCGTTCGACGATCCGGACGTGATCGCCGGCCAGGGCACCATCGGCATCGAGATCGCGCCGCACACACCGGACGTGGTCATCGTCCCCATCGGCGGCGGCGGCCTGGCTTCCGGCGTGGCCCTGGCGCTGAAGTCGCAGGGCGTGCGCGTGGTCGGCGCCCAGGTCGAGGGCGTCGATTCGATGGCCCGCGCGATCAAGGGCGACACCACCGCGATCGACCCGGCGCGCACCCTGGCCGACGGCGTGCGGGTGAAGGTGCCCGGTTTCCTGACCCGCCGCCTGTGCGCGCGCCTGCTCGACGACGTGGTCATCGTCCGCGAGGCCGAACTGCGCGAGACCCTGGTCCGCCTGGCCCTGGAAGAAAACCTGATCGCCGAGGGCGCCGGCGCCCTGGCGCTGGCCGCTGGCCGCCGCGTCGCCGGGCGGCGCAAGTGCGCGGTGGTCTCCGGCGGCAATATCGACGCGGCCATGCTGGCCCGGCTGCTGTCGGAGGTGCGGCCGCGGCCGCCACGCAAGCCGCGCCGGCGCACCGCCGAGCTGGCCCCGTCGGATCCGACTCCGTCCGGGTCAGCCGAACCGCGACTTAGACCGCTGGAAAAGCGCCGCCCAACCGCTAATCTGTCGTCCAAACCCACCATTTCCGCTGCAACGGCGCCGACCGCGCCACAGCCCGTCAGTGAAGAGGAGTTCACCTGGTGAACGCGCCCCAGTCCCAAGCCCACACCCAGGTCTCCCCGGCCCGCATCCGGGTGTTCGACACCACCCTGCGCGATGGCGAGCAGTCGCCCGGCTGCAGCATGACCCCGCCGCAGAAGCTGGTGATGGCCCGCGCGCTGGCCGAACTTGGTGCCGACATCATCGAGACCGGCTTCCCGGCCAGCTCGCAGTCCGACCGCGAGGCCATGGCCCTGATCGGCCGCGAGCTGCGCGAGCCGACCCTGGCGGTGCTGTCGCGCTGCCTGCGCGGCGACGTCGACACCTCGTTGCGCGCGCTGGAGGCCGCCGCGCGCCCGCGCCTGCACGTGTTCCTGTCGACCAGCCCCCTGCACCGCGAGCACAAGCTGCGCATGAGCCGCCAGCAGGTGCTGGACATGGCCGTGGAGAGCATCTCCTACGCGAAGCAGTTCATCGACGACATCGAGTTCTCCACCGAGGACGGCACCCGCACCGAGGAGGACTTCCTGCACGAGGTCGTCGCCGCCGCGATTGCCGCCGGCGCCACCACGATCAACGTGCCCGATACCGTGGGCTTCACCACGCCGGAAGAGATCCGCGGCCTGTTCCAGCGCCTGATCGCCGGCGTGCCCGGCGCCGGCAACGTGATCTTCAGCGCGCACTGCCACAACGACCTGGGCCTGGCGGTGGCCAACACCCTGGCCGCGATCGAGGGCGGCGCCCGCCAGGTCGAGTGCACCATCAACGGCATCGGCGAGCGCGCGGGCAACTGCGCGCTGGAAGAGATCGTGATGGCGCTGAAGGTGCGCGGCGCGTTCTTCAACGTCGACACCGGCGTCGATTCACGCCGCCTGGTGCCGACTTCGCAGCTGCTGCAGCGGCTGATCGGCATGCACGTGCAGCGCAACAAGGCGGTGGTCGGCAGCAATGCCTTCGCCCATGAATCGGGCATCCACCAGCACGGCATGCTGCGCCACCGCGGCACCTACGAAATCATGCGTCCGCAGGACGTGGGCTGGCCGGACACGCAGATGGTGCTGGGCCGGCACAGCGGCCGCGCCGCGGTCGAGCAGCGCCTGCGCGCGCTGGGCTATTACCTCGAAGAAAACGAGCTGGACCTGGTCTTCGCCGACTTCAAGGCGCTGTGCGAGCAGCAGCGCGTGGTCACCGACGCCGACCTGCAGGCGCTGATGCAGGACGTCGGCGACGGCGAGGGCTACCGCCTGGCCTCGATGACGGTCAGCGACCGCGGCCAGCGCGCACTCGCCACCGTCGAGCTGTCCGATCCGGAAGGCAGCCGCGTCCTGGAAAGCGCCGAGGGCGATGGCCCGGTCGATGCACTGTTCGCAGCGCTGGCGGCCGCCACCGGCGTGCGCCTGGCGCTGGAGAGCTACCGCGTGCACAGCGTCGGCCTGGGTGCCGACGCGCGTGGCGAGGCCAGCCTGAGCGTGCGCCACGGCGAGACCGAGTACGAAGGCACCGGCACCAGCCGCGACATCATCGAAGCCAGCGCACTGGCCTGGCTGGATGTTGCCAACCGGCTGCTGCGCCAACGCCGGGTCGCGGCCGGCAACGAACAGCTGGCCACCGCCTGACGACCGAAGACGCGCCCCCGCATCCCCCGGTCGCCACCGGCCGGGGGATGCGTCGCACATTTCCTCTCCTCCAGACCGCATGCCGGGCGCACGCCGCCAGGATCCATCGATGCCTCTTGCCGAAAGCACCACCGCCGCCGCCATCACCTTCGACGCCGCGGTCCATCGCGCACTGGCGCGTCGCCTGTCCGACACGCCCTACCCGCACAACGGTGCCGAACCGCGCGACGTGGCGGCCACCGGCGAAGCCCGCACGGCAGATCCCGTCTCCGAGCCGGCGCGCTGATCCACGCGCGGCAGCCCGCCTTCCTTCCATCCGACGTCCAGGAATCCCATGCCCATTCACGCTGACATCGTCGTCCTCCCCGGCGACGGCATCGGTACGGAAATCGTCGCCGCGACCCTGCCGGTGCTGGAGGCCGTCGCGCGCCGGCACGGCCATACGTTCGCCTTCCACGAGCACGACATCGGCGGCATCGCCATCGACCGCCACGGCGTGCCGCTGCCGGCCGCCACCCTGGAAGCGGCGCAGAAAGCCGACGCGGTCCTGCTCGGCGCGGTCGGCGGGCCGAAGTGGTCGGATCCGAACGCGAAAGTGCGCCCGGAGCAGGGCCTGCTGGCGATCCGCAAGGGCCTGGGCCTGTTCGCCAACCTGCGCCCGGTGCGCCCGCACCCGGCCGCGCTCGGCGCCTCGCCGATCAAGTCCGAGCTGCTCGAAGGCGTCGACATCGTGGTCGTGCGCGAGCTGACCGGCGGCATCTACTTCGGCGACAAGACCCGCAGCGACAGCGACGCCACCGACCTGTGCCGTTACACCGTGGCCGAGATCGAGCGCGTGGTGCGCAGCGCCGCGCAGCTGGCCCGGCAGCGCCGCGGCCACCTCACCTCGGTGGACAAGGCCAACGTGCTGGAGACCTCGCGCCTGTGGCGCGACGTGACCAGCCGGGTGATGCGCGAGGAATTCCCCGACGTGACCCTCGAGCACCAGCTGGTCGACTCGATGGCCATGCACCTGCTGTCCAAGCCGCGCGCCTACGACGTGATCGTCACCGAGAACATGTTCGGCGACATCCTCACCGACGAGGCCTCGATGCTGGCCGGCTCGCTGGGCCTGCTGGCCTCGGCCTCGCTGGGCGACGGCATGGTCGGCCCTGACGGATCACCGCAGGTGAAACGTCAAGTCGGGATATACGAGCCGATCCACGGCTCGGCCCCGGACATCGCCGGCAAGGGCATCGCCAACCCGTACGCCACGATCCTGAGCGCGGCGATGCTGCTGCGCCACTCGCTGGGCCTGGAAGCCGAAGCCGCGTCGATCGAAGCGGCCGTTTCCGCGGCGCTGGATGCGAAGGTATTCACCGCCGACCTGGCCGCGCCCGGCCGGGCGGTGAACACCACCCAGGCCGCGCAGGCGGTGATCGAGCGCCTGGGCTGAGCGACGCGCGCCGGCGGCAGCGGCCACGGCGCCTCCAATACCGGAAAGACCGGAAACAAGAGCAACAGGGGTAAGTGCGATGCCAGGTTCAAGGGACGATTTTCTCGCGCGGGTCGAACGCCGTGACCCGGGCCAGCCGGAGTTCCTGCAGGCGGTCAAGGAAGTCACGGCGAGCCTGTGGCCGTTCCTGGAACGCCATCCGGAATACGCACGCGACGGGCTGCTGGAGCGCCTGGTCGAGCCCGAGCGCGCGATCCAGTTCCGGGTGAGCTGGGTCGACGACCGCGGCCAGGTGCAGGTCAACCGCGCCTTCCGCGTGCAGCACAGCTCGGCGATCGGTCCGTTCAAGGGCGGCATGCGCTTCCACCCGTCGGTGAACCTGTCGATCCTGAAGTTCCTGGCCTTCGAGCAGACCTTCAAGAACGCGCTGACCACGCTGCCGATGGGCGGCGGCAAGGGCGGCTCGGACTTCGATCCGAAGGGCAAGAGCGACGGCGAGGTGATGCGCTTCTGCCAGGCGTTGATGCTCGAGCTGTACCGCCACCTGGGCCCCGATACCGACGTGCCCGCCGGCGACATCGGCGTGGGCGCACGCGAGGTCGGCTACATGGCCGGCATGATGAAGAAGCTGTCCAACCAGGCCGGCTGCGTGTTCACCGGCAAGGGCATGTCCTACGGCGGCAGCCTGATGCGGCCGGAAGCGACCGGCTACGGCACGGTCTACTTCGTCGAGCAGATGCTGCACCACGCCCACCGCGAAACCCATGGCGCGCGCACGCTGGTGTCCGGCTCGGGCAACGTCGCCCAGTTCGCCGCAGTCAAGGTCAACGAACTTGGCGGCAAGGTGCTGACCTTCAGCGATTCGGACGGCACCCTGTACGCGCGCGACGGTTTCGATGCCGAGGCGATCGCGCAGGTCGCGCAGCTGAAGAACGAGCGCCGCGGCCGCCTGGCCGAGCTGGGCGAAGACCGCCGCTTCGAATACCTGCCCGGCAAGCGTCCGTGGCACATCCCCGCCGAGATCGCCCTGCCCTGCGCCACCCAGAACGAGCTGGATGGCGAAGACGCGCGCACGCTGGTGAAGAACGGCGTGATCTGCGTGGCCGAGGGCGCGAACATGCCCTCGACCCTCGAGGCGGTCGACGTGTTCCTCGAGGCCGGCACGCTGTACGCGCCGGGCAAGGCCTCCAACGCCGGCGGCGTGGCGACCTCGGGCCTGGAGATGTCACAGAACTCGTTGCGCCTGTCCTGGCACCACGCCGAGGTCGACGAGCGCCTGCACGCGATCATGAAGGACATCCACGGCCACTGCGTGCGCCACGGCAAGCGCCGCGACGGCAGCGTCAACTACGTGGACGGCGCCAACATCGCCGGCTTCGTCAAGGTCGCCGACGCGATGCTGGCCCAGGGCGTGTACTGATCCCGGGATCGCTGCCAGGCACGCATGCGAGGACGCCGCCCGCGGGCGGCGTCTTCGTTTCCGGATACCGGTGCCGTCGCGCTACTTCGCCGGTATCGGCCGGAACAGCAGGTCCTGGTAGTCGTAGCTGAAGTCGGCCAGCGGCGAGACCGCCTTCATCGTGATCCGCTCGACCTTGCCGTCCGCGTCCAGGCCGAAGGTGACGTAGGCCGGCTCGAGCGAGGCATCGTCCCAGTCGGCGCGGAAGGTATCGTACTGCCAGTGGCTGAGCGTTCCGGCCATGTTCGGCGACTGCCTGAAGTCGATCCGCAGCTTGCCACCGCGCTCGCTGACCGCGATCGGGCCGTACCAGGCGTCGGCGTATTCGCCGACATATCCCGCATTGGCCAGCGCGGGACGCGACTTCTTCCGCACCGCCTTGCCCATGCCTTCCAGTGCGGCCAGGCCATCGGCCAGGCGGTTGCGGTTCCAGGTTTCGAACGCGCCTACCCAGTCGCGCGGCTCGAAGCCCAGGAAGTGGTCGAGCAGCTCGAATCCCAGGCCACGCTGCACGTCCACGTCCTCGGAGTTGATCATCAGCGCGATGCCCAGGTCGCGCTCGGGCACCAGCACCACGAAGGCGAGCACGCCGAACACCGCGCCACCGTGCTGGATCACCTTGACCCCGCGGTAGTCCCGCACGTCCCAGCCGAAGCCGTAGCCGGAGAACTGCGGGGTGATGTCGCTGATCGGCGCCGGATACGGATGGATCGGCGTCGGCACCTGCGGGGTCCACATCTCGTTCGCCGACGCCTCGCTGTACAGGCGCTTCTTGCCGTCGGTGCCCGGCACCGCGCCGCGACCCAGCTGCAGCTGCATCCAGCGGGCGAAGTCGTTGGCGCTCCACGACAGGCCGCCAGCGGGCGCGCCGACCTGGCCCAGGCCCTGCCGCTCGGGCAGGACCTGCTGCTCGCCCAGGCCGCGCAGGCGCGGATCCAGGCGCGCATGCGGCTGCACGCGGTTGGCGGTGGCGAAGCGGTCTTTCTCGTCGCTGACCGCGGTCTTCATGCCCATCGGCGCGAAGATGCGTTCGCGCACGAAGCTCTCCCACGACTGCCCGCTGACCGTGGACACCAGTTCGCCGGCGACGATGTACAGGATGTTGTCGTAGGCGTAGCCGCTGCGGAAGCTGGTCGCCGGCTTGATCTCGCGCAGCGCATGGACGATCTCGGCGCGGCTGCGCGAAGTGCGCGGAATGAACAGCAGGTCGCCCGCGCCCAGGCCCAGGCCGCTGCGATGCAGCAGCAGGTCGCGCACGGTCATCTCGCGGGTGACCCACGGGTCGTACATGCGGAAATCGGGCAGGTGGTCGGCGACCTTGTCGTCCCAGCCGAGCTTGCCGTCGTCCACCAGAATTGCCAGTGCCGCCGCGGTGACCGCCTTGCCGGTCGAGCCGGTGGGGAAGATCGTGTCGGCGTCCACCGCTTCCGGCGCGCCCAGGCGGCGCACGCCATAGCCGCGGGCATGGATGATCTGCCCGCCCTGCACGACCGCGATGGCCATGCCCGGCACGTCACGCGAGCGCATCGCCTCTTCGACCCGCTGGTCGAAGCCGGCCGGCATCGTGGCCGCCGCGGTGGCCGTGGCCATGAACAGTGACGCGCCGGCGATGACGGCGCGCAGGGTCAACGACCTGATGGTCATCTCGGTCTCCTCTCAGCGGGTGCCATGCGGGGAATGCGTGGCCGGGGAATGCGGAACGGTGGAAGACGGGACCGGCGATGCCGCGCCGCGCGCGCGGTGGCGCCACTGCAGCCACAGGCCCCAGGTCAGCAGCGGCAGCACATAGACCGCCAGGAAATACCAGGTAAGCGTGCCGTAGCCCTTGGCGATCAGGTCGACCAGGCCGACCGCGGTGGCCGCGTACACCGCCACCAGCATCACCCCGGTCGCCAGCGCCGGGCGCAGCCAGTGCGGCATCGGCCGGCCCCGCTCGTCGCAGGCATTGGCGACGCGCTCGTTGATCGCATGCAGCAGGGCCACGCCGGTGTCGACCAGGGTCAGCATCACCGCCAGCTGGAAGGCCCATTCGAACCACGGCGCCTGCAGCTTCGCCAGCAGGAAGGCCGAGGGCAGCGCCTGGTCGCCGATCTCGTGGTAGTAGCCGATCATCGCGATGTAGAACACCACGCCGGGCAGCATGCCCAGTGGCCCGGCCAGCGCGCCGGCGACCAGCGCATCGCGGCGACGGCCGAAATGGCGCACGCAGAACAGCACCGCGGGGATGGTGGCGACGTTGTAGCCGGCGTAGGTCACGCCGGCGGCGAACCAGTCGCGCCCGACCGGGACCGAAGCGAGGTTGGCCGCGATGCGGTCGCCGAACGCGACCACGCACCAGACCACGAACACGAAGTAGACCAGGTAGAGGTAGCCGACCGAGGCGACCAGGAACCGCTCGATTGCGCTGCTGCCGAAAAACAGCAGGCCGCCGGTGGCGGCGATCATGGCCATCGATCCGGCCAGCCGCGGCAGGCCGAACAGGCTCCAGGCGATCTCCCCGGCGGCCGCGCCCATAACCGCCATGATCACAAGCATCAGCAGCACGTAGCCGATCTCGAACGCGAACCAGCCACGCCCGAGCAGCACCCGGAAGAACGCGCGGTAGTCGTAGGCGCGCGCGATGCGGGCCAGCTCGAAGCTGGCCATCAGCACCGCGCTCCACACCAGCATGCTCACCGCCATGCCGATCAGGCCGCCCCAGGGGCCGGCCGGCAGGAAGAATTCCACCAGTTCACGCCCGGTGGCGTAGCCGCCGGCGATCACCGCCGCCTGGAACACGAAGCCAGGCAGCAGGTAGCGCTGGAACGCGCTGGAGGCCGGTTTCATGCGAGGCAGGAGTCGACCAGCCGCGCGAACGCATCGCCGCCGCGGATCGGGTCCGCCGCTGGGAGGCCAAGGCGCGCCGCGATCTCCCCCATCGCCCGCAGCGCCTCGGCCTCTTCCAGCTTCCCCGTGTTGAGGCTGATCCCGGCGCAGCGGATCGCCGGATTGGTCCGCGCGCCCAGCCGCAGGACCAGGTCGATGGTTTCCTCCAGCGACGGCAGCAGGTAGTCCGGATGGCCGAGCACGCGCTCGCGCCCGTACTCGTGGCATACCACCACCACGTCCGGCTGGCTGCCGTGCAGCAGCGCCAGCGATACCCCGGCATAGGCCGGATGCGACAGCGAGCCCTGTCCCTCGATCAGGTCCCAGTGCGCCGGATCGGCGTCCGGCGACAGCGTCTCGGCCGCACCGGCGGCGAAGTCGGCGACGACCGCGTCCATCGGGATGCCTTGCCCGGCGATGAGGATCCCGGTCTGCCCGCTGGCGCGGAAATCGGCATCGATCCCGCGCGCGCGGAATTCGCGGGCCAGTGCCAGCGCGGTGTATTTCTTGCCCAGCGCGCAATCGGTGCCCACGGTCAGCAGGCGTCGGCCGCTGCGCTTGCGGCCGCTGGCGACCGGCAGGTCCGCCGGCGGCTCGCGCACGTCGATCAGGCGTCGGCCGTGGGCCAGGGCGACGTTGCGCAGCGATTCGATCGCCGACAGGCGTGCATGCATGCCGCCGATCAGGTCCAGGCCGGCCTGCAGCGCTTCCACCAGCAGCGGCAGCCATGCGGCCGGAATGCGGCCGCCCGGATTGGCCACGCCGATCACCATCGCGCGCGCACCGGCCAGGCGCGCCTGCGCCGGCGACAGGAACGGCAGTCCGGTCGTGACCGTGGCATCGGCGCAGGCGTACTCGCCCACGCAGCGCCCGCCGGCCCAGTCGCGCAGGCCGAACGCGGTCTTGGCGTAGCCGGCCTCGGTCGTGTCGCCGAGGAACAGCAGGTACGGTTGCGGCAGCGCGGCGACGCTGCGCAGCGCGGGAACGGCATTCGGCATCGGGGGGGCGCTCGGGGGCCGGTCGGAGGACGCGCCGTCGCGCGGGGCGGGCGGCGCGTTCGTTCAGTCGCGTCGGTTAGGACGCATTCGTTCGGTCGCGCCGGTCAGAAGCGGACGTCGAGTTCGACGCCGAAGGTGCGCGGCAGGATCGGTACCGCGTTGGCCTGCACGTTGGCGCCGGTCAACTCGCTGCTGAGCATGCTCAACGAGGACCAGCCATCCTCGCCGGTGGCGTTGTTGACGTAGGCGCGCACTTCCCACGCGCCCTTGCCGATGCCGGCGTACAGGTCGAGCGCGGTGTAGCTGCCCAGCGGCAGCGGCGCGACGATTTCCGGCGGGACCAGGTCGGTCGACGGATCGCCCGGCGGCGTCACCCGGGTGCGTTCGGTGGTGCCGTTGACGCGGTCGTCGACCCAGCGCAGCGCGCCGCCGAGGTGCCCGTTCCAGCCGGCGTCGGTGGTGAAGGCGTATTCGGCCGTCGCCGTCCACGACCACTCCGGCACATACGGGATGCGGTCCCCGGCCAGGCCGGAGTTGAGGATCACGTCGTACGGGCCCTGCGGAATCACGGCAGGCTCGAAGTCGTCCTTCAGCTTGGCCCGGGTGTAGACGCCGTTGACGCCCAGCAGCAGGTTCTCGGTGGCATGGAACTGCGAGGACAGCTCGACGCCTTCGCTGGAGGCGTTGCCACCGTTGACCAGGCCGCTGAGTCCGTTGAACGAGGCCGCGACCTGGATGTCATCCCAGTCGATCCGGAACGCGGCCATGTCCAGCACCACGCGCCGATCGGCGAACTGCGACTTCAGGCCGAGCTCGTAGCTGGTCAGCATCGCCGAATCCACGCTCGGCGGCATGCCCGGGAACGCCACGTTCGGGCCGCCCGGCTGGTAGCCGGTGGCCACGCGCGCATAGAGCATCGCGTCGTCGCTGAGCTTGAACTGCGGGCTCAGGCTCCAGGTGAACACGTTCTCGCTGGACTCGCCGGGGCTCTGGCCGGGCGGCAGCAGGATGCCGGCATCGTTGTTCTGGCTGAACCACTGTTCGTTGCGGGCCTCGCGCACGCCGGCATCGAGCTTGAAGCGGTCGTTGATGCGCCAGGAGCCGTTGGCGAAGACCGCGAACTCCTTGTAGGTGCTCGGCAGGTTGAGCAGCGCCAGGGTGCCGTACAGCTCGTCGAGCGGCGCCGGCAACGGCGAACCGTCGGCCTGGAACAGCTGCACCAGCTGGCTCTGCCGCGCATCCTCCTTGGTGTAGAACGCGCCGACCATCCACTCGAAGACGCCGCCGCTCTTGGAGGTCAGGCGGAATTCCTGGGTCAGCTTGTCGAGGTCGAAGTCGTAGCGCATGGAGGAACTGCCCTGTTCGGGCAGGCCCAGCATCATGTTGGCGACTTCGCCGAACTGGATGGTGGTGTCGAGCTGGTTCACCGTCGTGGTCTGCGACCAGCCGGTCGCCGAGACGAAGTCGGCCCAGCCCAGGTCCCAGTCGAGATTGGCCGAGACCAGGGTCAGGTCCTTGGAGAACGGCTGCGGCGACCAGGTCCGGTCGGTGAAATCGCCGAACATCGGGGTGAGGCTGTCCGGGTCCAGGGCGATGCCCGCGCGGCCGTCGCTCTTGATCTTCTGGTGCAGCACGCCCAGGTCGGCGTCGAACGACTCGCCGTCCCAGGCCAGCGCCACGCGTGCGCCGATCTGCTCGCCGTCGTTGACGTTCCTGGCGCCATCGACCTGGTTGTCGGTGTAGCCGGGCAGGCCGTTGCGGGCGAAGCTCATGCGCAGGCCCAGGCGATCCTGCTGCAGCGGCAGGCTGGCGCCGACGCGCAGGTTCCAGTCGCTGCCGCCGTTGTCCACCGTGCGCAGGCCGACGCCGGCGCGCAGCTCTTCGCTGCCCAGGTCGGGGCTGCGGGTGACGTACTTGAGCAGGCCGCCGATCGCGCCGGCGCCGTACAGCGTGCCCTGCGGCCCGCGCATCACCTCGACCCGGCTGATGTCGTAGGGCAGCACGTCGAGCATGAAGAAGTTCGCCGCCTGGTAGATGCCGCTGGAGCCCAGCGGCACTTCGTCGATGTAGGTGGCGACGGTCGCGCTCGAGGACAGCGCGGCGACGCCGCGCAGCGAGATCGCGGTCAGCCCGGGGGCGCCGTCGCTCTGCACCTGCAGGCCCGGGATCAGCGCCGCGTAGTCGGCAAGCGAGCTCGCGCCCATGTTCTCCAGCTGGCGCTCGCCGACCACGCTGATCGCCGCGCCGACTTCGCGGATGTTCTCCACGCGCTTGTTGGCGGTGACTTCCACGGTATCGAGGGTGGTCGTGCTCGGCGCCGGCTCGCCGGCGGTGGCGCCCTCTTCCAGGGCCAGCGCGGGCATGGCGGCGGCCCATGCCAGTACGCCGGCGATCGCCAGCGAAAGGGGGGAGCGGTAGCCGGTGCGGGCAGGCTGGAACGCGTTCATCTCAGGTCTCCCGGAAGCGTGCGGTGGATCTGCGGTAATGGGCGGCGAGGGCCACCGCGTGTGCCCCGGCGCCGCCATCCTGGCCGGCATCCGGGCCCCCCAGGGATCATGATCCCAATCGGAGAATTGTCAACACGTTTGGAAAATCATTTTCCAGACGCGCCAGAAGGCTGCCCGGCCGCTCCGGCCGCGGCCGCCGGCGCGCCGCGCCAGCCCGCCCCTCGCCAACCCGGGCCGCGCACCGCCCGGCCGGGCTTGGCGCCGGTGTGTTCGCCATCGCGCAGCACCTGCACGCCGTTGACGAAAACCTGGCTCACGCCGGTGGCGTACTGCTGCGGGCTGGCATAGGTGGCGTGGTCGCTGATCGTGGCCGGATCGAACACCACGATGTCGGCAAAGCATCCCGGCTGCAGGCAGCCGCGGTCGCGCAGCTTCCAGTTCGCCGCCGGCAACCCGGTCAGGCGATGGATGCCCTCTTCCAGCGGCATCAACCCGCGATCGCGCACGTAGTGGCCGAGGAAGCGCGCCACGTTGCCGTAGGCGCGCGGATGGGTGCTCGACTGCAGGAATACGCCTTCGGCCGCCGACGATTCCGCGTCCGAACCCAGGCTCACCCACGGCTGGCGCAGGCCCAGTTCGACGTTGTCCTCGCTCATCAGGAAGAACGCCGCACCGACCGGCGAACCGTCCTCGACGATCAGGTCGATCGCCGCGTCCTCCGGGGTGGTGCCGCGTTCGCGCGCGACGTCGGCCAGGGTCCTGCCGGTCAGCGGCTTGAGTTTCGCGTTGTGGAAATCGATCAGCAGCACGCGCGCGTCGGAGCCGGCGAGCTGGCGCAGGTTCTCCCAGTCCGCGTCGGGGCTTCGCATCTCGGCCAGCACGCGGGCGCGCACCGGCGGCTCGCGCAGCCGCGCGACCATCGCGTCGTAGCCGCCGGCCTGGACCCACGGCGGCAACGTGGCGGTGAGCATGGTCGCGCCGGCGGTGTAGGCGTACATGTCGGCGCTGACCGGCAGGCCTTCGGCGCGCGCGGCGTCTATCCGCGCGATCGCCTGGGCCATCTTCGGCCAGTTCTTCTCGCCGGCGGCCTTGAGGTGGTAGGCCTCGGCACGCTGCCCGGTGGCGCGCGCGATCGCGATGGTCTCGTCCAGCGCCTCGAGGAAGCGGTCCGCCTCGCTGCGCATGTGCGAGATGTAGCCACCACCGGATTCGGCGGCCGCCTGCGCCAGGGCAAGGATCTCCGCGCTTTCGGCATAGGCCGCGGGCGGGTAGATCATCGAGCTGCCCACGCCCAGCGCACCTTCGGCCATCGCCTCGCGCACCAGGCCGCGCATCCGCTCCAGCTGCGCCGGATCGGGATCGACATCGTCCTCGCCCAGTTCGTGGATACGCACGGTGGTGGCGCCGACGAAGGAGGCCACGTTCGGGGTGACGCCGCGCCGCTCCAGGTAGTCGAGGTATTCGCCCAGGCTGGTCCACTCGACCGCGTAATGCAGGTCGCCCTGCATCTTCAGCGTGTCGGCCTTCATCCGCGCGTTGAGCGGCCCCATCGACCAGCCCTCGCCGAAGATCTCCAGGGTCACGCCCTGCTTGGTATCGCTCAGGCCGCGACCGTCGACGATCAGCGATTCGTTCGCCCAGCTCAGGACGTTGATGAAGCCCGGCGCCACCGCCTGGCCATGCGCATCGACCACCCGGTCGGCAGTGGCGGCACTGCCCGCGGGCAGCAGCGCGGCGATGCGGTCGCCGCGCACGGCCACGTCCACCATGCGTGCCGGCGCGCCGCTGCCGTCGTAGACCACGCCGTTGCGGACCAGCAGCTCGAAGTGCGGCGCCGCCAGGGCCGCCGGCATCGTGTCGCCGGCGAGGAACAGCGCGAACATGACCAGGGGCAGGCGTGACACGGCAGCGCTCCGTCAGGTGGCGGCGTTCATTTCAGTGCGCGGATCGGGCGGTCCAGCCGCCACAGCAGCAGCGCCGCCGCCACGGCCAGGCCGGATAGCAGCAGGAAGAATCCGGAATGGCTGGCGCGCGACCACAGCGTGCCCACCGCTCCGGCCAGCAGGCTGCCGCTGAACACGGCCAGGAACCAGGACGCCACCGTGGTCGCGCCCAGCCGCGGCGGCGCGAGCCTGGCGAACAGGCCCAGTCCGGTCGGCAGGATGTACAGCTCGCCGAAGGTCAGGATCACGAAGAACGCGACCAGCCAGCCCCAGCCCACGCGCGCCTCGCCGACCACCGCCGTCAGCACGGCCAGCAGCGCGTAGGCGGCGGCGACGATCAGCGCACCGATCGCCATGCGCGTGGCCGGCGAGGATTCGCGACCGGCGCGGGCGCGATGGCGCCATGCCATCAGCAGCAGCGGGGTCATCGCGATCACCAGCAGCGGGTTGAGCGACTGGAACCAGGTCATCGGAATGGTCGACGCCCCCCAGGTGCGGTCCACGCCGGTATCGATCCACAGCGGCAGGGTGTTGCCGATCTGCTCGTAGGCGCCGCGGAAGATCGTCGCGGCGATACCGACCCCGAGCAGCAGCAGCCAGACCCGGCGGTTGTTCCCGCGCACCTGTTCCGGCGCCGCGTCCACGACGGCGTGGCGCGGCGGTTCCGGCGGCAGGTAGCGGCGCCCGCAGACATAGATCAGCAGGCCGATGAACATGCCGAGGCCGGCGGCGCCGAAGCCGTAGTGCCAGCCGTACAGCTCGCCGAGCGTGCCGCAGACCAGCGGCGCGAGGAAACCGCCGATGTTCAGGCCGACGTAGTAGACGTTGTAGGCGCGGCCGCGGCGCGGGTCGTCGGCGGCGTAGAGGTCGTTGATCTGGCTCGGCAGGCTCGGCAGGAACAGGCCGTTGCCCAGCGCTATCGTCGCCAGCGCGATGTAGAACATCGACTCGAACGCCATCACGAAGTGGCCGAAGGCCATGACCGTGGCGCCGATCACCACCGCGTTGCGCTTGCCCAGCCAGCGGTCGGCGACCATGCCACCGAAGATCGGCGTGAAGTACGCCATCGCGGTGTAGGTGCCGTAGATGAAGGAGGCCTTCTCCTGGGCGAACAGCAGCTGCTTGGTCATGTAATAGACCAGCAGCGTGCGCATGCCGTAGTAGGAGAACAGCTCCCACATGTTGGTCAGGAACAGGATGGTCAGCCCGCGCGGCTGGCCGAACCAGGTCTTGTCGGCGACCGTGCTCACGGGATCGCCTGCGCCCCCCAGACCTCTTCGCCACAGCTGATATGGCCATCCTCGTAGCGCACCGACGGACTGCGGTCCTGCTTGAGGAAGATCGGCCCGTCGAGATCGACCACGTCGCAGAACTGGCCGAGCACGAATGCCGGCGCCGCCGCCAGGCTGGTGCCGCACATGTTGCCGACCATCACCCGCTTGCCGAGTTCGCGCGCGCGCCGGGCCATCATCAGGCCCTCGGTCAGCCCGCCGCACTTGTCGAGCTTGATGTTGATGACGTCGAAGCGATGGTGGCGCGCTTCCAGCTCGGCCAGGTCGAGGATGCTCTCGTCGGCGGCGACCGGCAGCGGCCGCTCGATCCCGTCCAGGTCGGATTCGCGCCCGCGCGCGCACGGCTGCTCCAGCAGCGAGACGCCGGCCTCGACCAGCACCGGCAGCAGCAGCGGCAGCGTGCCGGCGGTATAGCCCTGGTTGGCGTCGACCCCGATCCAGGCTTGCGCGCAGCGCGCACGCACCGCGCGCACGCGCGCCGCATCGAGGTCCGCGTCGCCGGTCAGCTTGAGTTTGAGCGCGCGGGCCTGTGTGTAGGCGGCGGCGCGGTCGGCCATGACGTCCGGTTCGTCGGCGCCGACGGTGAAGGTGGTCAGCAGCGGGCGCACGCCGTCGAGGCCGGCCAGCTGCCAGACCGGCACGCCGGCGCGTTGCGATTCCAGTTCCCACAGCGCGCAGTCCAGCGCGTTGCGCGCGCCGCCGGCGGGCAGGAGGCTGCGCAGGGTGTCGCGGTCGAGCCCGGCTTCGATGCGCGGGCGCAACGCCTCGAGCATCGCCAGCATTCCCTCCGGCTCGTCGTGGTTGTAGTAGACGCCGGCCGCTTCACCGCGCCCGAACAGCGCGCCCTCGCGCAGGGTCACCACGGTGGCCGGCATGGCCTCGAACACATGCCCGGAAATCCGGAACGGCGCCGACATCGGCAGCGGTTCGTTGTGCAGTTCAAGCGTCAGCGACATCGGTTGCGCGTGCTCCAGCAGGGACAGGGCGAGGGCCGGCCGGAGCCGGCCCCCGATCACTCAGTAGTTCGCGCCGAAGCCGATGACGTGGTGGGCGAAGCCGAGCCACAGCAGGAACAGGCAGGACAGCGCCAGCAGCACCGCCCACAGCTTCGCCAGCCAGCTGCGGCGGCCGCGCAGGGCTTCCACGACGTTCCACAGCGAGAGCACCGCGCCGACCGGCAGCGCGACCGTCGCCAGCAGGCGTACCGCGGTCACCATCCAGTCGTTGTTGATGCTGGTCATCTCCAGCTTGCTCAGCATCGCCACCACCAGGCCCAGCGCAGCGCCCATGCCCAGCAGCGCCAGCAGCGCGCCGATCCGCGCCCAGCGGTGGGCACGCGCATCGGCGCCCTGCAGCCGGTAACGGGCGCCGTAATAGCGGCGCACCAGCGCGGAAACCGGCCAGGCGAGCACGGTGATCAGCACCACGCCCAGGCTCGCGAACAGCAGCGGCATCGCCAGCGCGTTCCAGGTCGACAGGCGCTGGAACACCATGATCGGGGCGTACGGCTCCATGCTGAAGCGCGCCACTTCGCCGTTGACCACGTCGGCGGCGAGCCGGTCGGTGCTGGCGGTGTCCTGCCACAGGTACGGCGACACTTCGCGCCACTTCTTCGGCGCACCACCGGGAGCCAGGGCCGCGGTCACGCTGATCGTGCCGTCCTGGTTGACCACCACCTTGACCGGGCCGAGCAGGTTGGCCAGCGACAGCAGGTTGCTGTCCGGGCGGCGGCTGCTGGTGTAGGTACCGGCGATCTGCTGCGCATGCAGCTTGGCGTCCTCGGCGGAAACGCCCTTCGCCGGCGCAGCCGGGGCCGGCGGGAAGTAGCGGTCGGCGAAGCCGCGCGAGAGCGCGTAGCGGATGTTGCCGGTCGCGCCTTCGCGGCCGGAGCTGTTCATCGACACGAACAGGCCGACGCCATCATCGAGGAACAGCTGCAGGTCGCTGTGGAACCACTGCGTGTCGCCGCCGTGCGAGATCGCGCGATGGCCGTTCACGGTGGTCTCGTAGAAGCCGAGCATCATCTTGTTGAGCGGGCCGACCGAGGTCTGGCCGGTGGAATGCATCTTCTGCGCGGTTTCGGCCTTGAGGATGCGGGCATCGCCGAAGGCGCCGTCCTGCAGGTGCGCGATCATGAAGCGCGCCATGTCGGTGCCGCTGGAGGCCAGGCTGCCGGCGGGGGCCAGGCTGATGAATTCGTACGGCTTGGGTTCGCCTTCCGACGCCTTGGCGTAACCGTTGGACATCCGCGCCAGCAGCGCCGGCGGCAGCGGCTGGCGGAAGCTGGAACTGTCCATGCCCAGCGGCTGGAAGATGTTGCGCTCGATGTAGTCGTCGAACGGCATGCCCGACACGCGCTGGACGATGTAGCCGGCGATCGCGGTGGCGTAGTTGGAGTAGGCCGGGGTGGTGCCCGGGGTGTGGATGCGCTCGGGCACCCAGTGCTTGAGCGCCTCGGCCAGCGGCGTGATCTCGCCTTGGTCGGAGGTGATCAGGCCGCGGATTTGCTCCTCGAAGCCGGTGGTATGGGTCATCACCTGGCGCAGGGTGATCGGCTTGCCGTCGCGCGGCGGCACGCGGAAGTCGATGTACTGGTTGAGGTCGGCGTCGAGGTCCAGCTTGCCCTGCTCGACCAGCTGCATCACCGCCGTCCAGGTGAACAGCTTGGACACCGAGCCCGGGCGGAACAGCGTGCGTTCGGGGTCGACCGGGATGCGCTCGGCCAGGTTGGCGTAGCCATAGCCCTTCTGCACCAGGATCTGCCCGTCCTTGACCACCACCACCACCGCGCCGGCGACATCGCCGGCCGCCAGCGCGTAGGGCATGAAGCCGTCGAGCCAGGCCTCGGCGTCCTCGCGGGTCAGGACCGGCGCGCCCGGCGTGACCGCGACCGCGGCCGGGTCGACGACCGCCGGGGTTGCCGGCGCCACCGGCTTGGCCGCCACCGGAGGGATGGAAGGCTCCTGCGCCGCCAGCGGGAAAGCCAGCATGGCGGAGAGCACGGCTCCGCACAGGATCGGTGGAATCACGCGCATCGGACAGTCTCCGGCTCAGCGGTTGGTAGTCGTCCGGCCGGCGTTCACCTGGCGGACGGCGGGCAGGTTTATCCTGATTTGGCGATAATGATCCCAATCAGAGAATTGTCAACCCGTGCCGAAAGTGCCGGCCGCACACCGTTTTTCTTCCCATCCATTGCCTGCGCGGAGGATGATGATCCTGCGCAGGACATTCCGGCCTGACGCGGCCGCTTCCAGGGAGACCAGGCTAGGATGACACCGCAACACCCCACCCCTCACCCGACGATCGGTGGGCTGCTCCGCTCGCTGCGCGCACGCCGGGGCTGGACGCTCAAGCAGATGAGCGAGCATTCCGGCATCCCGTTGTCGACCCTGTCCAAGGTCGAGCACGACCGCCTCACCCTCACCTACGACAAGCTGCTGCAGCTGAGCCAGCGCCTGCAGTTGCGCATGTCCGAGCTGTTCGCCGAGCAGGAAGAGGAAGCCCCCGGCCCGGCGGTGACCGCGCGGCGCAGCATCGGCCGGATCGACGACGCGATCCGCGTCTCCACGCCCAACTACGACTACTACTACCTGTGCCCGGAACTGCGCCGCAAGCGCATGATCCCGGTGCTGACCCGCGTGCACGCCAAGAGCGTCGAGGAGTTCGGTGAACTGGTCCGCCACCCCGGCGAGGAATACATCCACGTCCTCGAAGGACGCACGGAAGTGCACACCGAGTTCTACGACCCGATCGTGCTGGAGAAGGGCGAGTCGGTGTACATCGACTCCAACATGGGCCACGCCTACATCGCCGCCGAGGGCTGCGACGAGGTGCTGCTGCTCGGGATCTGCTCAAGCGCCGACGAGCACCTGATGGAGTCGCTGCTTACCCTGCACGGCGAGGAAGGCGCGGCGCAGCAGTCCAAGCCCAGGCGATTGACGACGCCGGCCAGCCGGCCCGCCAAGACAACGGCCAAGACGACCAGGACGACCAAGGGCGCGAAGCCGGCGAAGGCCACCAAGGCGCGCACCGCGCCGAAGGCCACCTCGAAGAAGTAAGCGCTGCCACGCGCGGGCTGCGTGCCCGAAGGCAGCGCCTGACCGCGCCGCGGCCGATGCCGCGGCACGGTGATCCGGGATCAGCGCCCGGACTGGAACAGCCAGGGCTGGGCGGCGCGATGCCGTGCCTCGAACGCCCCGATCGCATCGCGCTCCTGCAGGGTCAGGCCGATGTCGTCCAGGCCGTTGAACAGGCAGTGCTTGCGGAACGCATCGATCTCGAAGGCGTACTGCACGCCGTCGGGCCGGGTCACGGTCTGGGTGGCCAAGTCGACGGTGAGCGAGTAGCCCTCGCTGGCCTCGCACTGCGCGAACAGCGCGTCGACCTCCTCGTCCTTCAGCACGATCGGCAGCAGGCCGTTCTTGAAGCTGTTGTTGAAGAAGATGTCGGCGAAGCTCGGCGCGATGATCGCGCGGAAGCCGTACTCGTCCAGCGCCCACGGCGCGTGCTCGCGCGAGGAACCGCAGCCGAAGTTCTCGCGCGCCAGCAGCACGCTGGCGCCGCGGTAGCGCGGGAAGTTCAGCACGAACTCGTTGTTGAGCGGACGGTTCGAGCTGTCCTGGCCAGGCTGGCCGACGTCGAGGTAGCGCCACTCGTCGAACAGGTTCGGACCGAAGCCCGAGCGCGAAGCCGACCCGGTGAAGAAGGATTCGATCGTGCGCGCGCT
>JAGHZW010000224.1:25833-50233 GCA_017745195.1 Pseudoxanthomonas sp.
GCAGCCCGGCTCGCGCCACTCGAAACCGGCCTCGATGAACACCTTGTCCAGGCCCTCGGCCTCGGCCTGCGCCTTGACCAGGCCCGAACCCGGCACGACCAGCGCCTGCTTCACACTGGAGGCGACCTTGCGGCCCTTGGCCACTTCCGCCGCCGCACGCAGGTCCTCGATCCGCGAGTTGGTGCACGAGCCAATAAACACGCGATCCAGCTTGATGGTCGTGATCGGCTGGTTGGGCTGCAGGCCCATGTACTTCAGCGCGCGCACGATCGAATCCTTCTTCACCGGGTCGGCTTCGCGATCGGGATCGGGCACGTTCTGGTCCACCGCCAGCACCATCTCCGGCGAGGTGCCCCAGCTGACCTGCGGCTTGATGTCTTCGGCGCGCAGCTCGACCACCGTGTCGAAATGCGCGTCGGCGTCGGAGACGAGGCCGTTCCACACCGCCACCGCGGCATTCCAGTCGGCGCCCTTCGGCGCGAACGGACGATCCTTCACGTAAGCAATGGTCTTGTCGTCGACGGCGACCATGCCGACCCGCGCGCCGGCCTCGATCGCCATGTTGCAGATGGTCATGCGGCCTTCGACCGACAGGTCGCGGATCGCGCTGCCGGCGAACTCCAGCGCATGGCCGTTGCCGCCCGCGGTACCGATCTTGCCGATGACCGCCAGCACGATGTCCTTGGCGGTGACGCCCGGACCCAGCCTGCCTTCGACCCGCACCTGCATGTTCTTCATCTTCTTGGCGACCAGGCACTGGGTCGCCAGCACGTGCTCGACTTCCGAGGTGCCGATGCCGTGCGCCAGCGCGCCGAACGCACCGTGCGTGGAAGTGTGCGAGTCGCCGCAGACCACGGTCATCCCGGGCAGCGTGGCGCCCTGCTCCGGGCCGACCACGTGGACGATGCCCTGGCGGACGTCATCCATCTTGAATTCGAGGATGCCGAAGTCGTCGCAGTTCTCGTCCAGGGTCTGCACCTGCAGGCGCGAGACCTCGTCGACGATCGCCTGCAGGCCGCCGGCACGCTCGGTGCGCGTGGTGGGCACGTTGTGGTCGGGCGTGGCGATGTTGGCGTCGATCCGCCACGGCTTGCGGCCGGCCAGGCGCAGGCCTTCGAACGCCTGCGGCGAGGTGACCTCGTGGAGGATGTGGCGGTCGATGTAGATCAGCGAGGAGCCGTCGTCGCGACGGGTCACCTCGTGCATCTCCCACAGCTTGTCGTACAGGGTCTTGCCGGCCATCGCGTGCCTCGTCTTGTCTGGCGGTGGCGGATCGGGCGTCGAAGGCCCGGACCCGCCGGCTGGAAAGCCATCGTGCCGGCTTGCCATCGATAACTCAAATGCATATTTTTCATCCATTGGATTCCCACCAGGAATCCGTCGGAGCACACGGATGGACTGGGCCGGGCTCAATGCCTTCGTCGCCGTCGCCGACCACGGCGGCTTTTCCGCCGCGGCCGAACAGCTGCATCTGACCCAGCCTGCGGTCAGCAAGCGGATCGCCCTGCTCGAGGAATCGCTCAACGCGCGGCTGTTCGACCGGCTCGGCCGCCAAGTCGTGCTAACCGAAGCCGGGCGCCTGCTGCTGCCGCGCGCGCGGCAGATGCTGGCCGAGGCCGAAGCCGCACGGCGCGCATTGCAGGACCTGGACCAGGACATCGGCGGCCGGCTGAGCCTGGCCACCAGCCACCATGTCGGCCTGCACCGGCTGCCGGCGCTGCTGCGCCGCTTCACCGCGCTGCATCCACGCGCCGCGCTGGACATCCGCTTCATGGATTCCGAGCAGGCCTACGCGCAGGTGCTGCACGGCGAAGTCGAACTGGCGGTGACCACGCTCGGCCCGACCGAGCCGCCGCTGCGCGCGGTACGGGTGTGGGACGACCCGCTCGGCTTCGCCGTCGCGCCCGACCATCCGCTCGCGCGGCTGCCGAAGGTGTCATTGGCCGACATCGCCGCGCACCCGGCGGTGCTGCCCGATCCGGGCACGTTCACCCACCGGATCGTCGCGGAGACCTTCGCCCGCCGCGGCCTATCGCTGCAGCTGCGGATGACCACCAACTACATGGAGACGATCAAGATGATGGTCTCCGTCGGCCTGGCCTGGAGCGCGTTGCCGAAGACGATGGTCGACGCGCAGGTGCAGGTGCTGCCGGTCGCGGGCGTGCAGCTGGCGCGCCAGCTCGGCTATGTCGTGCATGGCGGCCGCACGCTGTCACGCGCGGCTCAGGCGTTCATCGGACTGCTGAAGGCAGAGGCTTCGTCGTCCTGACTTCGGGATGCCCGGGCAAAAGCGGCGGCAAGGTTGCCTGAGGGTCCGCCGTGATGCCTCCTGACCTCCATGTCCCCCGGCGCGGGCCTGCGGCCCCGCACCTCCTCCGTTACTTCCGGTCAGGAGGCATCACGACAGACCTTCCCGACGTGGTTTGCGCCTTGTCTTCAAAGCGCCGACGACAGATGCGGCAATCGGCGTCAGTGCCTAGGAAACCGCCTGCCACCTCCAAGCGCTCCGATGCGAGGCCTGCCGACGGGAGGTAAAGGAGGAGGCGGCGGCCACAGGCCGATGCCGGGGGACACGAGCGGCGGCAGGCCTCGCATCGGAGTGCCGCCGCCACCTTCCCCGGGCTGTTGCCCTCCGGACCTTTAAGTTCCGTCAGCCCACCGCTTCCTCCGGCTTCACCCGGAACCACGCCGCGTACAGCGCCGGCAGGAACAGCAGGGTCAGGCCGGTCGCGACCACCAGGCCGCCCATGATCGCCACCGCCATCGAGCCGTAGAACGCGCTGCGCGACAGCGGGATCATCGCCAGCACCGCGGTCAACGCGGTCAGCACGATCGGGCGGAAGCGGCGCACGGTGGCATCGACGATCGCGTGCCAGCGGTCGTGGCCGGCGGCGATGTCCTGTTCGATCTGGTCGACCAGGATCACCGAGTTGCGCATCACCATGCCGGCCAAGGCAATGGTGCCGAGCAGGGCGACGAAGCCGAACGGCATGCGGAAGATCAGCAGGAACCAGGTCGCGCCGATCAGGCCCAGCGGCGCGGTGACCAGCACCATCAGCGTGCGCGAGAAGCTGCGCAGTTGCAGCATCAGCAGCGTGGTCACCACGATCAGGAACAGCGGCATGCCCGCGGCGATCGAGTTCTGTCCGCGCGCCGAATCCTCGACCGAGCCGCCGACCTGCAGCAGGTAGCCCTGCGGCAGCCGCGCGCGAATCTCGTCCAGGGTCGGGTCGATCTGCGCGGTCACCGCCGCCGGCAGCAGTTCGTCGCTGAGGTCGGCGCGGACCGTGATCGTCGGCAGGCGGTCGCGGTGCCAGATGATCCCGTCCTCGAACACCTGGCGCAGGCGCGCCACCTGCGACAGCGGCACGCTGCCGCCGTCACCCGTGGGCACCGCCAGGCTGCCGAGCAGTTCCAGCTGGTCCCGGTCGCCGGCGCCGCCGCGCAGCATGATCCCGACCAGCTCGTTGCCTTCGCGGTAGGTACTGGCGGTGTAGCCGGACAGCTGCACCGACAGGAACTGGGCCAGCTGCGCGCTGCTGATGCCCAGCGCGCGGGCTCGGTCCTGGTCGACCTCCATCCGCACCACCTTGCTCGGCTCGTCCCAGTCGAGGTTGACGTTGGTGGTGTGCGGATTGGCCCGCACCTTCTCCGCGACCTCGCGGGCGATCGCGCGTACCTGCGGAATGTGCTCGCCGGATACGCGGAACTGCACCGGGTAGCCGACCGGCGGGCCGTTCTCGAGCCGGGTCACGCGCATCTGCAGTTCGGGGAACTGCGGCACGACTTCCTTCAGCAGCCAGTTGCGCAGCTCCTCGCGCGCGTGGATGTCCTCGGCAAGAACCACGAACTGGGCGAAATTGGTCGCCGGCAGCTGCTGGTCCAGCGGCAGGTAGAAGCGCGGCGAGCCGGTGCCGACGTAGGCGACGTAGTTGCGGATGTCCTTGCGCTGCTGCAGCAGGGCTTCCAGCTTCTTCGCCTGCGCCTCGGTGGCACGCAGCGACACGCCTTCGGCCAGTTCCAGGTCGACCATGAGTTCCGGCCGCGTGGAGTCGGGGAAGAACTGCTGCGGCACGAAGCGGAACATCATCAGCGACAGCACGAACAGGCCCGCGGTGGCCGCGATCACCCACCAGCGCCGGCGCAGGCAGGCGTCGAGCAGGCGGCGGAAGCGGACATAGAACGGCCGCTGGTACGGATCGTGGTGGTGCGCATCGAGCGGAGCCGGCGCCAGCGCGAAGGCGAACTGCGGCCAGCGGTCGGCCAGGCGCTCGCGGAACGCGCGCCGGCGCGCGGCCAGGCTGCCCGGCTTCGGCGATTGCGGATGCGCCAGGTCAGGCAGCAGCTTGTCGCCCAGGTACGGGATGAACAGCACCGCCGCGACCCACGACACCAGCAGCGCGATCGTCACCACCTGGAACAGCGAGCGGGTGTATTCGCCGGTGCTCGACGCGGCAGTAGCAATCGGCAGGAAGCCGGCCGCGGTGATCAGCGTGCCGGTCAGCATCGGGAAGGCGGTCGACTCCCAGGCGAAGCTGGCCGCGCGCAGGCGATCAAAGCCCTGCTCCATCTTGATGGCCATCATCTCCACCGCGATGATCGCGTCGTCCACCAGCAGGCCCAGCGCCAGCACCAGCGCGCCGAGCGAGATCTTGTGCAGGCCGATGCCGAAGTAGTGCATCACCGCGAAGGTCATCGCCAGCACCAGCGGGATCGACACCGCTACCACCAGGCCGGTGCGGAAACCCAGCGAGAAGAAGCTGACCAGCAAGACGATCGTCACCGCCTCGGCCAGCACGCGCACGAACTCGCCGACCGACTCGCGCACCGCCTCGGGCTGGTCGGAGACCTTGCGCAGCTGCATGCCCGCCGGCAGCGTGTCCTGCAGGCGCGCGAACTGCGCCTCGAGCTCCTCGCCCAGGTGCAGGATGTGGCCGCCATCCTTCATCGCCACCGAAATGCCGATCGCATCCTCGCCCATGAAGCGCATGCGCGGCGCGGCCGGGTCGGAGAAGCCGCGGTGGACATTGGCCACGTCGCCCAGGCGGATGGTGCGGCCGCCGGCGCGGACCGGGAACGCGCGGATCTCCTCGACGCTGCGGAAAGGCCCGTCCACGCGCAGCTGCACGCGCTCGCCGGGGGTCTCGAAGAAGCCGGCCGGGACCACCGCGTTCTGTCCCTCCAGCGCCTGCTGCACCACCTGCAGCGGAATGCCGAGGGTGGCCAGCTTGGTGTTGTCGATCTCGATCCAGACCTTCTCGTCCTGCAGGCCGACCAGCTCGACCTTGCCGACGTCGGACACCCGCTGCAGTTCCAGCTGGATGCGCTCGGCGTAATCCTTGAGGATCGCGTAGTCGAAGCCCGGTCCGGTCAGCGCGTAGATGTTGCCGAAGGTGTCGCCGAACTCGTCGTTGAAGAACGGGCCGACCACGCCGGCCGGCAACGTGGCCTGGATGTCGCCGACCTTCTTGCGCACCTGGTACCACAGGTCCGGCACGTCCTTCGATTTCATCGAGTCGCGCGCCATGAAGATCACCTGCGACTCGCCCGGGCGCGAATAGCTGCGCACGAACTCGTACTTGCCGGTGTTCATCACCGCCTTCTCGATGCGCTCGGTGACCTGCCGCGAGACTTCCTCGGCGGTGGCGCCCGGCCACAGCGTGCGCACCACCATCGCCTTGAAGGTGAACGGCGGGTCTTCACTCTGGCCCAAGCGCAGGTAGGACCAGCTGCCGATGATCGCCAGCGCGACCATGAAGTAGAGGACCAGGCCGCGGTTGTGCAGGGCCCACTCGGAGACGTTGAACCGGCGCACGGCTCAGTCCGCCTTCGGCTGCGCGGCACGGGCCGCGGCGACCGGACGGTTGTCGCGATCCACCGGTGCCACGGGCTCACCCTCGCGCAGCAGGTGGCCGCCGGCGGCGACCACCCAGTCATCGGACTTCAGTGCGCCGCTGACCGGCACGCTCTCCGTGCCGAACGTGCCGGCGCTGACCGGCACGCGCTGCGCCTTGCCGGCGCGCACGACCCATACCGTGGCCGCGGCGCCGTCTTCGCCGAGCTGCAGCGCCGACAGCGGCACGTGCAGGCTGCCGTCGCCGGCCGACTGCGCCAGGTAGACGCGCGCACTCTGGCCGAGTTCGACCTCGCCCAGCGCGGCCGGATCCAGCGCTACGCGCGCGGCGAAGCTGCGGGTCTGCGCATCGGCGGCCGGGGCGATCTCGCGAATCGTGCCCGGCAGCCGCCGCCCCGGCGCGCTCCACAGTTCGACCTGGGCCGCATCGCCGACCTTGAACTGGCGGATGCGATCCTCCGGCAGGTCGATGGCGATCTCGCGACCGCCATCGGCGGCGAGCACGAAGATGGTCTGGCCGGCGGCGACCACCTGCCCGGCTTCGGCCTGTCGCGAAGCGATCACGCCGGCGCGCGGGGCGCGCAATTCCGTATAACCGGCCTGGTTGCGGGTCACGTCCCACTGCGCGCGGGCGGCGCGGGCCTGGCCGGCCGCGGCCTCGTAGGCGGCCTTCTGCGCGTCGTAGGTGGAACGGCTGACCAGCTGCTGGTCGACCAGCTTCGCGTAGCGGTCGAGGTCACCCTTGCTGCGCGCCAGCTCGGCCTCGGCCGCGGCCAGCTGCGCCCGGGCGGCTTGCGCCTGCAGGGCCTGGTCGGCCGGATCGAGCTCGGCCAGCACCTGGCCCTGGGCGACCCGCGCGCCGGCATCGACCGCGCGCCGCACCAGCTTGCCGCCGACCCGGAACGACAGCGGGCTCTCCTCGCGGGCATGGACCTCGCCGGGGAAGGCCAGCGCGCCATCGGCGCCACCGGCCTGCGGCTGCACGACCCAGACCGGGCGCGGCACGGCGGCCGCTTCGTCCTTGCCGCCACAACCGGAGATGCCGGCCACCGCCAGTACCATGGCCGTCAGTCCGGCCAGTCCGAATCCGTTCCTCATCGCCGCCATCCCGCTGTTCAATATTGAACCGACGGGTATGGTATAAATAGAAAACCGAGTAGTCCAGTATTGCCGCATGACCTCCAAGCCCGCCGCCGCCAACGCTTCCCCCGCCCCGGCCAAGGCCGTCGGCCCCGGTCGTCCCAAGGACCTGGGCAAGCGCGCGTCGATCCTGGAGGCGGCCAAGCGTCTGTTCCTGGAGCAGGGCTACCAGGGCGTGAGCATGGACCAGATCGCCACCGCCGCCGGCGTGTCGAAGCTGACCGTCTACAGTCACTTCGGCGACAAGGAGACGCTGTTCTCCGAGGCCATCGCCGCCAAGTGCCAGGAGGTGCTGCCGGACGAGCTGTTCGTCAGCCCGCCCGAGGGCCCGCTCGACGAACAGCTGCGGGCGATCGGCCACGCCTTCTTCGCGCTGATCACCAGCGAGGAGGCGATCAGCATGCACCGCATGATGAACACCCCGGGCACCGCCGAGAACGCGCTGCGCGAGCTGTTCTGGAATGCCGGCCCGCGCCGGGTCCAAGAGGCGTTCGCGCAGTTCCTGCAGGCCCGGGTCGACCAGGGCCAGCTGCGGATCGACGATGCCGCCCTGGCCTCCTCGCAGTTCTTCTCGCTGCTCAAGGGCGAGCTGCACCCGATGATGGCCTGCGGCCTGTGTACCCAGCCGACCCCGGCCGAGGTCGCGCGGCACATCGACGCCACCGTGGTGTTCTTCCTGCGCGCCTATGCGGCCTGAGCCGCGCCCGTCCGCGCCGGCGACGGATGTCTCGATGACTTCCGGCACTGCGTCGGCCCCGGCGGCCACGGCGATCCTTGACGGCAAGCCGCGTTCAGGCCCGGTAGAATGCCGGGTCCCCCGCGTCCATATGACCTGACCCATGACGATCGACTACGCCCGCGCCCGTGAACTGATGGTGGAACAGCAGGTCCGTCCCTGGGACGTGCTGGACATGGCCGTGCTCGACGTCATCAGCCGCCTGCCGCGCGAGGCGTTCGTGCCCGAGGCGCACCGCGCGCTGGCCTACGCCGACCTGGAACTGCCGCTGGGCCACGGCGCCCGCATGATGAAGCCGGTGGTCGAAGGCCGCATGCTGCAGGCGCTGCAGCTGCAGCCCGGCGACAGCGTGCTGGAAGTGGGCACCGGCAGCGGCTACATCAGCGCCTGCCTGGCCGCGCTGGCCCGCGAAGTGGTCAGCCTGGAGCTGGTCCCGGAACTGGCCGCCGCCGCGCGCGCGCGCCTGGACGCGACCGGCCTGGGCAACAACGTCCGCATCGAAACGGCCGACGCGCTGCAGTACGACGCCGGCGAGCGCCAGTTCGACGCGGTCTGCGTGACCGCCGCGGTGGCCGACGCGCCGGAGCGCTTCCTCAAGTGGCTGCGCCCGGGCGGTCGCCTGTTCGTGGTCCGTGGCCACGCGCCGGTAATGGAAGCCGTGCGCCTGACCCGCGGCGAGCAGGTCAACGCCGCCGCTACCGAATCGTTGTTCGAGACCGAGCTGGGTTACCTGCACGGCGCCGAGCCGGTCCCGCAATTCCTGTTCTGACCGTCGCCCCGCGGCGCGGCCAGCACGACATTCCCCCTCGACGGCCTGCAGTCCAGCGCAGGCCGCACACCAAGAAAGGAAGCCGCTGATGATCCGCCGTTCCCTCGCCCTGGCACTGTCTGCCGCCCTGGCCACCGGGCCTTTCGCCAGTGGGGCCGCCCAGGCCGCCGACCTGCTGCAGACCTACGAGATGGCCCGCAACGGCGATACGCAGCTGGCGATCGCAGAATCCAGCACGCTGTACGACAAGGAAGGCGAGACCCAGGCACGCGCCGCGCTGCTGCCGCAGCTTTCCGGCGACGCTTCGCTGCGCAAGTCGCGCACCGAGTACGACGGCATCAGCGGTTCGTTCACCGGCACCTCCCGCAGCTACGGCGTCACCGCCAGCCAGACCCTGTTCAACTGGAGCCAGTTCTCCAGCCTGCGTGCCCAGCGCTCGCTGAGCCAGGCCGCCGACTACACCCTGAGCGCGGCCAACGAAGACCTGATGGTGCGCACCGCCGCCGCCTACTTCGACGTGCTGGTCGCGATCGAATCGCTGGCCGCCGCGGAAACCAACGAAGCGGCCGGCAAGCGCCAGTTCGACTACGCCGACAAGCGCCTGGAAGTGGGCCTGGCGCCGATCACCGACGTGCACGAAGCCCGTGCGCAGTACGACGACGCGCGCGCCAACACCATCCTGGTCCGCAATGCCCTGGCCGATGCCTACCAGGCGCTGGCCGAGCTCACCGGGCAGCCGGTGAACAGCCTGCGTTCGCTGCCGGCCGACTTCCGTCCCGAGCTGCCGGCGCAGCACGCCGATGCCGATGCGTGGGTGAACCGCGCCATCGACAACAACCCGGCCCTGCGCGCGACCCAGCTGCAGGGCGACGCGGCCGAGGCCAGCGTGCAGACCGCGCGCGGCGGTCACTACCCGACCCTGTCGCTGGGTGGCGGCTGGGGCAAGGATGCCGCCTGGGGCGACTCCGTCGGCGGCGGTGGCGGTGCGACCGGCGACAGCACCGGCACCAGCATCGGCCTGACCCTGAGCGTGCCGATCTTCAGCGGCGGCGCGACCCAGTCGCGCGTGCGCCAGGCCCTGGCCCAGCGCGACATGGCCCAGGACCAGTACGAACAGCAGCGTCGCGCACTGGACCGCAACACCCGCAACCTGTACCAGGCGCTGGTCGCCGGCGTGAGCGAAGTCGAAGCGCGCCGCCTGGCCGTGGTCTCGGCGCAGAGCGCGTTCGACGCGTCGCAGGTCGGCCTGGAAGTGGGTACCCGCACCGTGCTGGACGTGGTCCAGAACCAGCGCACGCTGTTCCAGGCGCAGGTCGAGTACGCGCGTTCGCGCTACAACTTCCTGCTCAACCGCCTGCTGCTGGCCCAGGCCGTCGGCGAGCTGGATATCGACCAGCTGCGCACGGTCAACGGCATGCTCACCGCCGATGCGGAAGCACAGCTGGCCAACCCGGCGGCGGCGCAGCAGCAGTAACCCGTCGCCCGCTCCGGCGGAGCGTGACGCACAACGCAGGGCCGCCTTCGGGCGGTCCTGTCGCTTTCCGGACCCGACCGCGACGGCCAAGGCACGATGGCCAGGCACTGCGGCCGGTACACTGCCGCAGGTCGCGCCGACAGGGTCGGTCGATCAGGCCGGCGGAGTCGCCGCGGCTCCGGCCGCATCCACCGCCGCGGCGGGCAAGTCGCTGGCCACCAGTGCCAGCGCACGCTGCAAGGCGCCGCGCCCCTGGTCGATCAGTGTCCCGCCGGCAGCGGCCATTGCCTGGCGCGCCGCCGGATCGGCGAGCAGCGTTTCCAGCACCGCCCCCACCTCGCGCACGTCCTGGCCGATGCGCAGCGCGCCGGCTTCGTCCATGCGCCGCGAGATCTCGACGAAATTGTGCAGGTGCGGCCCGGTGACCACGGCCGTGCCGACCGCCGCCGGCTCCAGCAGGTTGTGCCCGCCGATCGGCTGCAGGCTGCCGCCGACGAAGACCACGTCGGCACAGGCGCAGAACGCCATCAGTTCGCCCAGCGTGTCGATCACGAACACGTCGTCGCCCGGCCTGGGCCAGCTGTCGCGGGTACGCGTGCCCACGCGCCAGCCGGCCTCGCTGGCGGCCGCCTGGACCCGTGCGAAGCGCTCGGGATGGCGCGGCGCCCACAGCAGCAGCAGGTCGGGCCAGCGCTGGCGCAGCCGCCGGTGGATCGCGACGACGTCTGCCTCCTCGCCCTCGTGCGTGCTCGCGGCGAGCCACACCGGGCGCGGCGTGCCCAGCGCGGCGACGAACGCGGCGCGGAATGCCTCCAGGCCATCGGGGACGGCGACGTCGTACTTGAGGTTGCCCAGCACCTGCACCTGCTCGGCACGCGCACCCAGCTTCTGGAAGCGGCGCGCGTCGGCAGCCGACTGCGCGGCCACGCACGTGACCGTGCGCAGCGCGCGACCGATCAGCGGCCGCAGCAGCCGGTAGCCGCGCAGCGAGCGCTTCGACAGCCGTCCGTTGAGGATGTACACCGGGATGCGCTGGTCGCGACAGCCGAACAGCATGTTCGGCCACAGTTCGGTCTCCATGATCAGCGCCAGGCTCGGCCGGAAATGCTGGAGGAAACGCGCGGTGCTGCCGGGCAGGTCGTAAGGCAGGTAGACGTGCTCGACCCGCTCGCCCCACAGCGCGCGCACCCGGTCCGAACCCGTCGGGGTGATCGTGGTGATCACCCAGCGGATGTCCGGCCTTTGCTTGAGCAGGGAATTCACCAGCGGCGCGGCGGCGTTGACCTCGCCCACCGACACCGCGTGCAGCCATACGCACGGACGGCCCGGCTGGCGGCCGTAGGTCGCGTAGCGTTCGTCCCAGCGCCGGAAATACTCGTGGACGCGGAAGCCCCGCGAGATCAGGTGGTAGAGCGTGAAGGGCGAAAGCAGGTACAGGGCGAACGAATACAGCGCGCGCAACGCGCCTTCGCCCGGTTCCTTCCGCATGGCTTCGTTCGGCATGCGCGCAGCATAGCCGAGCCGGCGTTCGCCATCGTGGAGGAAGCCTTAGAATCCGGGCATGACCGCGCCCGATTCGCCGCCACCGCGACCGTCCTTCTCCCCGCGCCACTGGCCGATGTGGCTGGGCCTGGGCCTGATGGTCGGCGCCGCGCGCCTGCCCTGGCTGTGGCAGCGCGCGATCGGCCGCGGCGTGGGCTGGCTGGCGCTGCACCTGGCCGGCACGCGCCGGCGCGCGGCCGAGGTGAACATCGCACTGTGCTTCCCCGGCGAGTCGGCGGAATGGCGCGCGCGCCTGTTGCGCGACAGCTTCGATGCGCTGGGCATCGGCCTGTTCGAGTTCGCCCGCGCGTGGTGGGGCAGCATCGAACCGGTGCAGCGCGACCTGCGCTTCGAAGGCCTCGAACACCTGCGCGCGCTGCAGGCCGAAGGCCGCGGCGTGCTGCTGGTGTCCGGCCACTTCATGACCCTGGAAATCTGCGGGCGGTTGATGTGCGGGGAAGTACCGCTGGCGGGCATGTATCGCCGCCATCGCGACCCGGTGATGGAGTGGGCGGTCAAGCGCGGCCGCCTGCGCTACGCCACGGCGATGTTCGGCAATGGCGACATCCGCGGAGCGGTGCGTCACCTCAAGCGCGGCGGCTTCCTCTGGTACGCGCCCGACCAGGACATGCGCGGCAAGGACACCGTGTTCGCGCCGTTCTTCGGCATGCCGGCCTCGACCATCACCGCGACCCACCAGCTGGCGCGATTGACCGGTTGCGCGGTGGTGCCGTTCTTCCATCGCCGCGAAGGCGGCCGCTACGTGCTGCGCGTGGCACCGCCGCTGGCCGATTTCCCGAGCGAGGACGTGGTCGCCGACACGGCGAAGGTCAACGCTGCCATCGAGGCGATGGTGCGCGAAGCGCCGGCGCAGTACCTGTGGATCCACCGCCGCTTCAAGCGCCAGCCGCAGGGACGCAGCGACTACTACGACTGCGAGCGCGCGCCGTCACCGTAGCGCCCCTGGTCCGGAAAGCCCGCCCACTCCGCCGCAGGTGGCGCGATCAGTCGTTGGCCGAAGCGTCCCGCCCGTACAGCGCGCCCACGTACAGCCCGCACAGCAGCAGCGCCAGCCCGCCCCAGAACGTCGAATAGAACGCGAGGTGGGTGTTGAAGGGGAACACCGTCACCGCCAGCGCGAGCAGTGCCGGTCGCGCACGATCGCGCGCCGCCGCCTCCGCGCGACGCCAGCTGCGCCACACCAGCCATGCTCCGGCCAGCCACAGCAGCAGTCCGATCACGCCAGTCTCGCTGAGCAGTTCCAGCACCAGCTGGTGCGCGTGGTAGGCCTCGCCCGCCCCCCAGGCCGGCGCGTGCGCCGGCGCCGGATCGCAGTCCGGCCAGGCGACGCGGAAGCTGCGCACGCCGACGCCATTGAGCGGATGCGCGGCGACCATGCAGGCTGCACCCTTCCAGATCCGCGCCCGGCCGGAGAGAGCACTGTCGACGCCGCCCTCGCCTGCCGCGAACGCCTGCGTCGTGCGCGCCACGCGCTGCTGCAACTGCGGCGAGGCCGCGTACAGCACCACCAGCGCGACCACGCCTGCGACGGCGAACCCCAGCAATCGTCGCGCGCCCAGCACCCGCCAGCCGGAGAACGCCAGTACCAGCGCATAGGTCATCCATGCCGCGCGCGCGCCGCCGAGCAGGATCGCGATGCCCAGCACCAGCGCCGTCGCGCACCAGCCAGCCACGCCGCGACGGCGCGCGGCCACGGCCAGCGCGAACGGCGACAGGCTGGCCAGCACCAGTCCCAGTTTCAGGTTGCACGGCCCGAACACACCGCCCAGGCGGTCCACGGCCAGCACCTCGGCCGCGCTGCAGAAACCTTCGCCGCTGACGGCATGCTTGAGCGCATCCAGGCTCCAGAACAGCGGGCTGGTGCCCGACACCGCCTGCAGCAGCGCATCCATGCTCCAGACGGCAGCGATCACCGCCAGTCCGACGGACACGCGGCGCCGGCCATCCGCCTCATGCAGCGCGATCGCCACGCCCCACAGGAACGGCAGGTAGCGCAGGTCGGCGGCGACCTCCTTCAACGCGCGTCCGCGGTCGAGCGCATCCGGGGCCGAGAACAGTTCCGGCAACCAGTAGGCGGCGAACAGCGCGCACGCCAGCCAGGCCGCGCGCCGGTCCAGCGGCAGGCGGTGGCCACGCACCAGCGCGACCGCGAGTTGCGCCAGCACCAGCAATGCGCCGAGGTCCAGCAGCGCTTCGGCCGGGCCGGGAAGCGGCCACAGGGCGACGAAGCCCACCACCCAGAACGGTGTCCAGGCGAAAGTGCGCGCCGTCGCCGTTTCGTGCTCAGCTGGCCAGTTCGGCATACAGCTCCAGGGTCGCCTGCTGCATCGCCTGCAGCGTGTAGGGGATGGTGTCGGGCATGCGCGGAGGTTCGCGCAGCAGCGACGTGGCGGCGACTACGAGCGCGGCGGCGTCGAACGGGGCCACCGCGCCACGCGGCTGCAGTCGCGCCAGCAGTTCGCCGACGCCGCCGTGCGCCCAACCGAGTACAGGACGCCCGACCGCCAGCGCCTCGACCACGGTGCGGCCGAACGCTTCCGGCTTGCGCGACAGCTGCAGCACCAGGTCGCTGGCGGCGTAGGCCTCGGCAATGCGCGAGGTCGGCACGGTGAACGCGACCGCATCGGCGATGCCCAGCCGTGCCGCCTGCGCCTCCAGCTCGGCGATGTAGGCCTCGCGACCGGCCTCGCGTGCACCGGGCAACCACAGGCCCGCGGTGGGAAACGGCCCGGCACGCAGCGCGGCCAGCAGCTGCAGCGCGTCGCCGTGTCCCTTCAGGCGCGTGCCGCGACCGGGCAGCAGCAACAGCGGATCGTGGCCGGCGAGCGGCGGATGCCGCTGCGCCACCTGCGCGCGCGCATCGGGGTCCGGCCGTGGCCGGCGCGGGAACTGCGCCGTGTCGATGCCGCGCGGGATCACCCGCAGCCGGGCCGGATCGGTCGCCGGATAGTGGCGCAGGACATAGTCGCGCACCGTCCCGGACACGCAGACCACGCGCTCGCCGCTGGCCATCACCGCGCTGTAGCGGCCCGGCGAATTGAGCCCGTGCACGGTGGTGACCCAGCGCGGCCGCCGCGACGCCGGCAGCGTCGCCAGTGCGATCCGCCCCAGCCAGGCCGGCAGCCGCGAGCGTGCATGGAGGATGTCCACGCGCTCATCGCGCAGCAGGCGGCGCAATGCAGGCGCGTGGCCCAGCACCGCCGGCGACTTGCGACCGATGTCCATGGCGATGTGTTCGGCGCCGCTGGCCTGCAATGCCGGGACCAGGCGCCCGCCGGCGGAGACGACGAGCGCACGGTGCCCGGCCGCGACCAGCGCGGCGGCGATCTCGAGGGTGGAACGCTCGACGCCGCCGGATTCCAGCGCCGGCAGCAGCTGGACCACGGTCAGGCGGCGCATCGCCGGTCGGTCCGGTCCGGCCTGGCGGCGTGCGGCCGGATCAGTCGACCAGCTGGTAGACCGCGCCGCAGTACGGGCATTGCGCCTGCAGGCCGGGCTCGTCCTGGATCGGCAGGTAGACACGCGGATGCGAGTTCCACAGCGCCATTTCCGGAGTCGGACAGCTCAGCGGCAGGTCGGCCCGGCGCACGGTGTAGCGCTTCTCGGCATTGGCGGGCGCGTTGGCGGTGGTGGTCATGGCGTGCGGTCGGGCGCTGCGGAAACTGCACCGGATTCTAGCAGCGCCCCGCCCCGCCAGTCGCACCGGCCGTGGCCGCGGCCGCAAAAAAACAGCCGGGGCCACGGCGCGCAAAAAAAAACCGGCCCGCGAACGAACGCGGACCGGCACGCGGCGGGGGGGATCGCCGGCTTACTTGGCCTTGGGCACCGAGGCTTCGGTGGTGATGCGCAGCTTCACCTCGTCGCTGACCGCCGGGGCGAACTTGCCCAGGCCGAACTCGGTGCGGCTGACCGTGGCGGTGGCATCGAAGCCGATCGCCGGCGCCTTGCTCATCGGGTGTTCGCCGGCCTTGTTCAGGGTCACGTCCAGCACCACCGGACGGGTCACGTCCTTGACGGTCAGGTCGCCGGTGACCTTCAGCTTGCCTTCGCCGGCCGCTTCAACCTTCGTGCTCTTGAAGGTCGCGCTGGGAAAGGTGGTCGCGTCGAAGAAGTCACCGCTGCGCAGGTGCTCGTTGAACTTGGTGCTGAAGCCGTTGAGGCCGGTCAGCGGCAGGGTCACCTGCACGCTCGACTTGGCGACGTTGGCCGCGTCATAGACCAGGGTGCCGTCGACGTCGGTGAAGCTGGCCGAAGGATTGGAGAAACCGAAGTGGTTCCACTGCGCCAGCACGATGGTGTGGGCCGGGTCGAGCTTGTAGGTGACCGGCGCGGCGAAGGCCGGGGCGACAGCGAACGCGAGCAGGGCGGCAGCGGAAAGCAGGCGGATGCGCATGGATGATTCCTCGTGGATGGACGCCGGGGTGGCGGCGTGGTGGGACGTGCTGGGGTCAGGCGATCTGAGCGGCTTCGTCGAACGACAGCCGCGGGGAACGCGGATAGACGCTGGCCGGATCACCGTGGCCGAGATTGACCAGAATGTCGGACTTGATGTTCGTGCCGGTGAAGAAGGCCGCGTCGACCTTGGCGTTGTCGAAACCGGTCATCGGGCCGGCATCCAGGCCCAGCGCGCGCGCGGCCAGGATCAGGTAGGCCGCCTGCAGTGAGCCGTTGCGCAGCGACGGCTTCTCGCGGCCTTCGCGCGGGCCGTCGAACCAGGACTTGGCATCGGCGTGCGGGAACAGGTACGGCAGCTTCTCGTGGAAATCCTCGTCGCGGCCGATGATCACCGTCACCGGCGCGGCCATGGTCTTCTTGTAGTTGCCCTCGGCCAGCGCCGGGCCGAGCTTGGCCTTGGCTTCCGGCGACTTCACGAACACGAAGCGGGCCGGAGTGGTGTTGGCCTGGGTCGGGCCGAACTTCAGCAGGTCGTAGAGCTGGCGCAGGGTGTCGTCGCTGACCTCGCCGGTGAACCCGTTGTAGGTGCGGGCGGTGCGGAACAGCTGGTCGAGCGCGGCATCGTTCAACGGGTGCGGCATGATCGGTCCTTGGTATCGGGTGGGCTGCGGGCCTGATCGACCGGCGCCTCGAAAGTGCGGCCAGTGTAGAGTGTTGCACTCATGCTTTGACGGGGCCTCCACGGAACGAATTAATGTCGTCGGCGCAACAAAAGCCCCTTCCTGCAGACACCTGGCTGCTGACTGACGGCCACGCCGGCAATGTCCGCCAGGCCGAGGCACTGGCCCGTGCGCTGGGCCGAAGCGTGCAGTCGCCGGAGCTGGCACCGCGCGCGCCGTGGCGCTGGCTCGCTCCACGCCGGCTGCCCGGTGCGCCACACGCGCTCGGCCCCGGCTTCGCCCATGCGCTGGCCGGGCCACCGGCGCGGGTACCAGAGCTGGCCATCGGCTGCGGCCGCCAGGGCGCGCTGGCGACCCGGCTGCTGCGCGAACGCGGCGCGCGCGCGGTGCAGATCCTCGACCCGCGCGTGGACACCCGGCACTGGGACCTGGTCGTGGCACCGGAACACGACGGCCTGCGCGGCGCCAACGTGCTGCCGCTGCTGGGCAGCCTCAATCCGGTCGACGACGCCTGGCTGGCCGAGGCCGCGGCGCACTTCCCTGCACTGCTGGCGTTGCCGCAGCCGCGGACGGTGCTGCTGGTCGGCGGACCGACCCGGCATGCGCCGTGGCGCGGCGACAGCTTCCAGGCGCTGCTGGAAACGCTGCGCCGGCGCATGGCCGAGGAAGGCGGCAGCCTGCTGGCCACGATCTCGCGACGCACGCCCGCACCGGTCCTCGACCTGCTGCGCATGCACCTGCGGGACATGCCCGGCCTGCTCTGGGACGGCAGCGGCGCCAATCCCTATCCGGGCATGCTCGCCTGCGCCGACCGCATCGTCTGCACCCCCGATTCGGTGAACATGCTGTCGGAGGCCTGCGCGACCACCGCCCCGGTGTACGTGGCCGATGCCGCGGCCGCCGACGGGCGCATCGGCCGCTACCTGGGCTCGCTGCAGTCGCGCGGGCGCATCCGCCCGGCCGATGGAATGTTGGCGCCGTTCGACGCCACGCCGCTGCGCGAGACCGCGCGCATCGCGAGCCAGGTGCGCGAACGCCTGGGCCTGTGATTCAGCGCCGCGCTTCGGTCGCCATCCGCACCGCCAGCGCCGCCAGCACCGTGCCCATCAGCCAGCGCTGCAGCCGCGCCCAGGACGGACGTCCGCCGAGGAACGCAGCCACCCGCCCGGCACCGAGCACGATGGCGGCGTTGACCATCACGCTGACCGCGATCTGCACGCCGCCCAGCACCAGCGACTGGCCCAGCACCGGACCGCGCGACGGATCGATGAACTGCGGCAGCAGCGACAGGTAGAGCACCGCGATCTTCGGATTGAGCAGGTTGGTCAGCAGGCCCATCAGGAACAGCCGGCGCGGGCCGTCGGCCGGCAGCGCGCGCACCTGCAGCGGCGAGCGTGCGCCCGGGCGCAGCGCCTGCCACGCCAGCCACAGCAGGTAAGCGGCGCCGGCCGCGCGCAGCGCGTCGTAGGCGTAGGGAACGGTCATCAGCAGCGCGGTGATGCCCAGCGCCGCGCACAGCAGGTAGGCGAGAAAACCGGTGGCGACGCCGGCCAGCGACACCAGCCCGGCGCGCGGCCCCTGGCTGACCGAGCGCGACACGAGGTAGACCATGTTCGGCCCGGGCGCGAGGACCATGCCCAGCGCGAGCAGAGCGAATGCGGACAGGTGGGACAGTTCGGGCATGACGCATCTCCGTGGAGGGGAAGATGGAATGCCCAGGCGCGCGGCTTCAGGAGATCCGCGCTTCCCGAGGGTGCTCCCTCCAGGCGCCAGTCACGCGGATGCCACAGGCTAGCGACTGCGGCGGCGACGGCGCAAGTGCACGCGCGTCGCGTCCACGCTCAGGGATCGAAGACCAGCCCGTGCGCGGTCACCGCGGCGGTGACCTGGCCGCGCGCGGCCTGCACCGCATCGTCGGGCGGGGCCAGGCGCGGGCGCCGGTCCAGCGTGCAGGCAAGACCGACATCGAGGAATACCGCATGCGCCGCCGACAGCGCCGCGGTGGTGCCGGCGTCGAGCACGCCCGCCTGTGCCAGCGCGGCCAGCAGCCCCGGCGTGTCGCGCGGAACCTGCAGCGACGGTTGCACGGCGGCTTCGCGCAGCACCAGGTACTGGACCAGGAACTCCAGGTCGACCAGTCCGCCGGCACCCTGCTTGAGATCGAAACGCGCCGCGTCGCTGCGGTCCAGTTCGGCGCGCATCCGCCGGCGCATCTGGTCGACGTCGGCGACCAGCGCCGCCACCTCGCGCGGGCGCCCCAACGTGCCGGCGCGCACCTGCTCGAAATCCGCGCACAGCGACGCGTCGCCGGCGATGGGCCGCGCGCGCACCAGCGCCTGGTGTTCCCAGGTCCATGCGCGCTGCAGCTGGTAGTCCTCGTAGCTGGCCAGCGAGGACACCAGCAGGCTCTTGCCGCCATCCGGGCGCAGCCGCATGTCGGTTTCGTACAGGCGGCCGGCGCTGGTCACGGCGCCCAGCAGGGCGACGACCTTCTGCGCCAGCCGCGCGTACCAGCGCGCCGGTTCCAGTGCCCGTGCGCCCTCCGACATCGCCGTCGCGTCGGCGTCGTAGAGGAACACCAGGTCCAGGTCCGAACCGAAGCCCAGTTCGCGGCCGCCGAGGCTGCCGTAGCCGATCACCGCGAAGCGGCCGCCCGGCATCGGCCCGTGCGCGGCGGTGACTTCGGCATCGGCCATGCGCAGCACTTCGATCACCACCGCATCGGCCAGCGCGGCCAGCTGGCATGCACTGTCCTCGGCCGGCTGGCGCCGGTCGAGCGTGGCCAGGGCGATGCGGAAGCTCAACGCCAGGCGCACCTCGTTGAGCGCGCGCAGCGCCGCTTCCGGATCGTCTTCCTGCGTCCGCACCGCCTCCGTGCATGCGGCGCGCATCGCCGGGACATCGGGCATCGGCCCGGCCACGCGGGTGTCGAGGAGTTCGTCCAGCAGCAGCGGATAGGCGGCGATGCGTTCGGCCAGCAGCGCACTGCGGGCGAGCACGTCGACCAGTCGCGCCAGCGCGCTGGGCTGTTCGTCGAGCAACGCCAGGTAGCTGGCCCGGCGCAGGATCGCCTGCAGCAGGCCGAGCAGGCGCCGCAGCGCTGCGTCCGGCTGCGCCGAACGCGCCGCGGCGACCAGCAGCGCCGGCACCACCCGGTCCAGGCGCGTGCGCGCCGCATCGGACAGCGAGCGCACGCCGTTGCCGCGGGCGAAATCGCGCAGCGCCGCGTCCGCGCCGTTGGCATCGCCGAAGCCGGCATCGGCCAGCGCCTGTGCCTCGCCACCTTCCGGCAACGCGCGCCAGTAGCTCTCCAGCGCGTCGGGCGCGGCCGTGCCGCGGCGCGGCACCAGCAGCGCGTCGAACTCGGCCGACACCCCTGCACGGCATTGCGCCAGCACCGGCTGCAGGGCTTCCCAGCCCGGGTAATCCAGCGCCAGCGCCATGCGCTCGCGCTCTTCCTCGATCGCGGGCAGCGCGTGGGTCTGCGCGTCATGGAGCATCTGCACGCGGTTCTCGAGCCGGCGCAGGAAGCGGTACGCATCGGCCAGCGCGCGGCCGTGGTCCGGGGCGATCTGGCCGGCGGCGACCAGTGCCTCCAGCGCCGGCAGCAGCCGACGCCCGCGCAGGGCCGGTTCGCGGCCGCCGCGGATCAGCTGCAGCGACTGCACCAGGAATTCGATCTCGCGGATGCCGCCGGGGCCGCGCTTGAGGTCGTCGGCCATGTCGCGGCGCTGCATCTCGGCCACGATCGCCGCCTTCATCGTGCGCAGGCCGTCCAGTGCGGTGTAGTCGAGGTAGCGCCGGTAGACGAACGGCCGCAGCGTCTCCAGCCACGCCTCGCCCGCCTCGATGTCACCGGCCACGGTGCGCGCCTTGAGCCAGGCGTAGCGCTCCCAGTCGCGACCCTCGCGCTGGAAGTACTGGTCCATCGCCGCGAACGACCACGCCACCCGCCCGGCGTTGCCGAACGGGCGCAGGCGCAGGTCGACGCGATGGCAGAAACCGTCGGCCGTGGCTTCGTCCAGCAGCTTGGCCAGGCGCTGGCCCAGCCGCGCGAAATAGTCCTCGGCGGCCAGCACGCGCCTGCCGTCGGATTCGCCGTCGCGCGGATAGGCGTAGACCAGGTCGATATCGGAGGAGAAATTCAGTTCGCCGCCACCGAGCTTGCCCAGACCGAACACGACCAGCCGCTGTGCCGCGCCCGACGCGTCGCGCACCACGCCGTGGCGCCCGGCGAACTCGCCTTCGACCGCGGCCAGCGCCAGGCGCAGGCAGTCCTCGGCCAGGCGCGTGCTGCCGGCCAGCGTCGCATCGACATCGTCGAGGCCGAGCACGTCACGCCAGACCAGGCGGGTCGAGACCGCGGTGCGGTACTGGCGCAGCTGCGCCGGCCAGTCGGCCGGTTGCGCCGGATCGAGGACCGGTTCGGGCAGCGGCGGCGGGTCGTCGACCGCGAGGTGTTCGAGCAGCGCCGGCTGGCGGCGCAGGGTGTCGGTGGCGAAGTCGCTGGCCAGCGCGACGCGGGCCACGCGTCCGCGCAGGCCTGCGTCTTCCAGCAAGGCCGCATGACGCGGCGAGGTCGCCGCCAGGGTGGCGAGGGCGCGCGCGCCGATGCGTTCGCGAAGGTCGGCCGCGGCGGCGGCAGCGGAAGGATCGGCCGTCGGGCCAGGCGGGATGCTCATCGCCGCGATTGTGGCACGCGCCGGTTGCACGCCCGGTACCGCCTCCGGAGTTGCCGGGCGAAAGCCGGGCAATAAAAAAGCCCGCTTGCAGCGAACTGCCAGCGGGCCTGCTCCCTCCCCCACGTCGGGATGCGGGGCCATCGTGAAGGAGCCGTTAGGGGCTTTGCACGCTGCACTGCAAAACAGCACCGGCAGGTTCAATTTCTGCCGTTTCCGCCGGCAAAACTGAATACGCGAGACTTCGGAGTGACACCGGATGACAGCCTCCGCTGGCCTCAATCCAGCAGCGCCGGCTGCGCGTCGAACCACTCGCGGGCACGGATCAGGTGCATGTCACGCTGGCCGTTGCGCAGGTCCACCCCTGCCGACAGCACGCCCGTGCGCGCGAACAGCTGGCCGTGGCGGTCGTCGCCGGCCAGGCGCAGGCGGGCGAGCACTTCGTAGCGGTCGTTGCTGGCCTTCACCCCATCAAGCATCAGCGTGTCACCCTGCCAGTGCACCCGCGCGCGGGCGCGCGCCTGGCCGGAATCGACCAGCCGGTCCATCCAGCGCGGATAGCCGCGCCCGCTTCCGAACAGGTCGATCAGGAAACCCACATCGCGCGCCTGCACTTCGACCACGCCGGACACCGTGTCCGGCGCGGCCAGGTCGATCCGCGCGTTGGGCAGGTCGATCGTCGTCCACCAGCCCTCGCGCGACCGTCCATCGGCATCGTGGAAGCTCACGTTGCGCAGCCGCGCCTGGCTGCCGTCTAGGTTGAACTGCCGTTGCTGCAGGTCGGCACGGTGCAGGCGTGCGTCCAGCGCCACGTCTCCCTTCAGCGCGCGACCACCCATCGACATGCGCGCCCCATGGCCCTGCACGCTGACGGTGCCCTGGCCGATGCCGCCGGCGCCATCCAGGCTGAGGTCGGCACTGGCCGTGCCGCGACCGCCTTCGATGCGCATCTGCTCGGAAAGGAAACGGTTGTACACGCGCAGGTCCGGCACCCGCGCATCGGTGAAGCGCAGGTGCGCGGTGGTCGCGCCCAGCGCGCGCCCACGCGCGGGCATGCCGTCGATGACCAGGTCCAGCTGCAGGTCGTCGCCGTGCGCATAAGGCGGCGCGCTTGCGCCGCCGGCGATCGCATAGCGGTCCAGCCGCACGGACATGCGCGTCTGCAGCGCGCCTGCGTCGGCGCCGGCCAGGTCGGCACGGACGCGGCCATGCCCGCTGATGTAGTTGTCCATGACCACGGCGGCGACCGCCACCTGCGGCAGTTCGATGTGGCTGCCCGGCGCCGGGCGGCCCTGCTCCAGGCGCAGGTCGGCGATCAGTTCACCGGAGCCGTCCAGCTGCAGCCAGTCCGGTGCGTCGAACAACTTCGGCACCCAGCCCAGCGACGGAAAATGCCAGCGACCGACCAGGTGTCCCGAGGCGCGCGGCAACACCGCCAGTACGCCCCCTTCGGTCGGCAGTTCGCGGCCCTGCACGCGCAGGTCCGCATCGAGGTCGAGATTGCCGCCGTCACGCCGGGGTACCTGCAACCGCAACGCGATGTCGTCGTCGACGCGCGCCTGCACCTGCAACGCACCGCCCAGCGGCGCGCCGGCCAGGCCCGTGCCGCGTATGGGCGCGGTCCAGTCCAGCGTTCCACCCGGCTGCAGCACGCCCCCGCGCATCTCCAGCCGCGCGTGCAGCTGGCCGCCGCCGGGCATGGTGTCGACACGGAAGTGTCCCTGCGGATCGACATGACCGCGCAGCGATGAACCCTCGCCGTCGATGGACAGCATTCCGTCGGTCAGCCGCAGCTTGCGCATGCCGGGCGCCTGCGCGCGGGTGTGACGCTTCATCGAGAAGTTTCCGTCCAGCCGGAGGCTGTCCAGCAGCTCGTCGCCATCGGCCAGCAGGCGCGCGCTTTCGAAGTGCAGCGACGATGGCAGGATCTGCATCGCGCCGCCACGCAGCTGCTTGGAGAACCCGAACGTGGCAGTGCCGTCGCCCTCCAGCACCAGTTCGTCGAAGTGCCCGCGCAGCACGTGGTCCGCGGCGATCCGGTCGAACAGCAGGGTCCATCCACCGGCTCGTGGCGCCGGCGGCTGCAGCTCGCGTTCGACATGGCGCGCGCCGCCGCGCACGCCGGACGCGACCGCGGATGGCACGCGCACTTCCTTCCTCAACAGCGGCCACAGCGCCACCCGCCCGCGTACACGCCCGGCCTCCACGTCCCATGCGATGCGCCGCACCTGTCCCTGCAGGCGCACGTCGCGTGCGATGACATGCCCGGGGTAAAGGGTGAACGCGGGGCCCCACTGCGCCTGGAATTTCTCAGGCGTGCGATTGGCCAGCGCAGGTCCGAGCGGGGTATTGAGGAAAAGATTGCCCAGCAGGAGGTACACGGCATAGACCGCGGGCACGGCCCATGCGGTGCGCCGCATCCAGCGCGGCCGGCCGCGCCAGGACCGCAGCCATCCGGCCCATCCGCGCCGGACCTCTCGTGCCGTTGCGAACGTCCACGTGCGTGCTTCCATGGCCGGCGACCTTCCTGCAGCAGGGGCGCCTGCACGCTACCGCGAATGCCGGCGCCGCGCACTGCGCAGAAACGCGCGCGTGCCGGCGGCAGGGAGAACTCAGGCCGCGACGCCCGTGCTGGCCTGTGCGCGCCGTGCACGCACCGCCTGCGCCAGCCGCTCGAGCACGGCCACCGAACGCTCCCAGTCCAGGCAGCCGTCGGTGATGCTCTGGCCGTAGGTGAGCGTGCAGCCATCGACCAGGTCCTGGCGGCCGCCGACGAGGTGGCTCTCCACCATCACGCCGATGATGCGCGCATCGCCGCCCTCGACCTGGCGGGCGATGTCGTCGACCACGGCCGGCTGGTTGTCCGGATTCTTGCCGCTGTTGGCGTGGCTGGCGTCGATCATCAGCCGCGCCGGCAAGCCGGCCTTGGCCAGCACTTCGCTGGCGGCCTGCACGCCGGCGGCGTCGAAGTTGGGCGCCTTGCCGCCGCGCAAGATGACGTGGCCGTCCGGATTGCCGGCGGTGGCGGCGATCGCCGAGCGCCCGTCCTTGGTCACGGCCAGGAAATGGTGCGGATTGGACGCCACGGTGCCGCCGAATTCCCATTCGGT
>JAGHZW010000224.1:50266-51030 GCA_017745195.1 Pseudoxanthomonas sp.
AGGGACAGGTGCGGCGCATCGCATGGGACGTGGAGGCCGAGCGTGTCGCGCAGCGGACGCAGGCGATGCGCGTATTCCATCGCCGCGACCGGGTCGTGGATCGAGCACGGGCCGATCACCACCGCCAGGCGGTCGTCCTGCCCATGAAGGATGCGATGCAGCGCACGCCGGGCGTCGGCGACGGTGTCGGAGACCTCTTCGGTGCAGGGGATTTCCGCGATCAGCTGCGCGGGAGGAACCAGCGCGTCGATGCGGCGGATGCGCAGGTCGTCAGTGTGGGGGGCCATCGGGGAAATGCTCCTGGACGCTTGTCTCGATTTCCCGCCGGAGGCTGGCGACAAAAAAGCCGCCAGGATCGCTGGCGGCTTTCAGGGGTGTGTTCCGTGTACTACTTCAGAACGCGCGTACCCCTTCCTCCGCCTGTGGCTTCGGAAAGTAATACCAAAAGTAAAAGCGGGCGCGCGGCGTGTTCACGGCGTCATTGATAACAGCCGTTCCGGGGCGGCGCAACCGTTTCAGCGGCAACGTGGGGCCGCCGGTCATCTTCCGCACAAAGGAAAACCCCGCCTCGCGGCGGGGTTTTCCGTGTCACACGAAACGGTGAGGCCGGATCAGAAATCCATGCCGCCCATGCCGCCCATGCCGCCGGCGCCCGGCATCGCCGGCTCGTCCTTCTTCGGGGCCTCGGCCACCATCGCTTCGGTGGTGATCATCAGGCCGGCGATCGACGCGGCGTTCTGCAGCGCGTCGGCCGTTTCGATGCG